>JBKJVH010000080.1:0-23607 GCA_046590985.1 Mycobacteriales bacterium | reverse complement strand
GACCCGGGCGGTGCCGGCCAGCTCCAGGACCGCGAAGTCCTCCGGACCGGCCGCCTCACGCCAGGCGCTGGACAGGTCATAGCGGGACTGGACCCGGCGGGCGTACAGCCGGGCCAGGTCGGCCTCCACCGCGGTGACCTCGGCCAGGGCAGCGCGTTGCAGCTCGCAGACCTGCTCCGGTGACCGCAACGGACTCTCCCTTCCTCGTCTCACCATAATAGCACAGGTGTTCGACAATGTCAGGAGATATCACAACACAAGTGCGTGACTTGAGAGCGAAATCAGTGCGTAACAGACACCAAGCGGCGGTCCGGGATCAGCCACATCAGTGCCACGACGACGTAGCAGCTGACGGCCACCCACGAGCTGACGAACGCGAAGCCGATGCCCAGCGCGTACAGGGCGGGGGAGAGCTTGCCCTTGAGGTCGCGACCGAGAGCTCCGGCCAGGGCGGACTCCCGGCCGCCGTGCTCGGCGACCACCACGGTCTGCAGCACGAAGTAGGCGATGGCGGCGAGCAACGACACGATGCCGTAGCACGCGGTGGGGACCGCGTCGAGGTGGTTCTCGCCCATCCAGCCGGTCGCGAAGGGAAACAGCGACAGCCAGAACAGCAGCGCCAGGTTCGCCCAGAGGATGCCGCCGTTCACCCGGTCGGCAGCCTGCATCAGGTGGTGGTGGTTGTTCCAGTAGATGCCGAGGTTGATGAAGCTCAGCAGGTAGACCAGGAACACCGGCACCAGCGGGCGCAGCGCCTCGAGGTCCGAGCCCTCGGGGATGTGCAGCTCGAGCACCATGATCGTCATGATGATGGCGATGACGGCGTCGCTGAACGCCTCGAGGCGGCCCTTGTGCACGCACCGACCCTAACCCCGAGGGGTCAGAGGTCGATGAGGGCCAACCGGCGACCTGCACCAGCCGCCAGGGCCAGCAGGTCGCCGCGATCGCCGGTCACGACGTCGTCGCCCCGGCTCAGCGCGCCGGCAACGACGACGGCGTCGGTCGCGCTGACCCGGAGCTCGCACAAGCCGAGCAGGACGCCGGCAGCCTTGGCGTCGGCTTCGCTCAGGGGCCTCACGGTGCAGCCGCGGATCAGCCGGGCCATCACAGCCTCGCCGCGCCAGGCCTCCACCATGACGGGAGTGGGGATCGTCGGGGCGACGCCGCGCGCCAGGGCGCCTTCGTGAAGGAGCCACATGCGTCGGTCCCCCCGGCCGGCCGCGATGAGCGCCCCGGTGTCGTAGGTGAGGCCGCCCATGTCAGTGCGCGTTGTCGAGCCGTCGTTGCGCCTCGGCCCGTTCCTCGTCGGTGAACGGACCGTTCTCAGCCTCCCACTCGGCGACCGCGGCCAGGCCCCGCCGGATGACGAGGTGGTGCTCTGTCGCCGCCGTGATCACAGCCGACACGCTGACCCCGCTCAGGCGCGCTTCCTCCTCCGCGGCCGCGAAGACCTCCGCCGGAAACGAGACGCTGCGTTTGACGACGTTGCCCATGACAGGACATGGTACGACCGCGGTGCTACTGAGGCTAGACACCGACGAGGTCCGTGCACTTCCAGCGGCCGTCCATGCCCTCCAGGCGCAGCGCGACGGCCAGCACCCGGTCGCCGCGGAGCACCGTCGCGCAGACCTCCGCGACGCCCTCGGCGCGCTCCTGGACGTGCAGCGAGCGGACGGTACGCCGCGACGGCCGCTCCCCGGTCGTCTTCGGCCGGGCGGGCAGGCTGTCCGCCAGCGCGGTGTACACCTCCGGGGTCGTGTCGCGCCGGAGCTGTTTGACGGGGCGGACGCCCGCGACGACCTCGAGCACGGCGGAGATCAGGCCGTGCGCGAAGTCCCTCGCGCCGGGGAGGGCGGCGACCGGGGTGCGCTCGGCGGCGGCCCACGGGTCCTCCTCGCTCGGCTCGAGGAGTGGCAGCACCAGACGGAGCAGCGGAGCGCCGGGCTCGTCGTCGTACGGGGGAGCGGAGACCGGCGCGGGCACGATCCGCAGGGCGGGCCGCGGGTCGATGAGGGCCTCGGTGGACAGAGCGGTCATGGCGATCTCCTTGGGTGGGTGCTGGGATCAGGGCGCGGACGGCGGCGTGAGGTGGTCGCCGGGGTGGATGAGCTCGGGGTGGTCGCCGATCAGGGCCCGGTTGGCGCTCCACCACTGCGGCCAGGCCTGCGCGACCTGGGCCGGGGTGGCGGTCGCCCCGAGGTCGGCGGCGGCGAGGCTCCAGAGCGAGTCGCCGGCGTGCACGACCACGTCGCCGGCGCGGTGGACGGCCTGCCGGCCCGCGGCGGCGGCGGGGGTGGCGGCGGGTGTGGTGGTCGGCCCAACGACGGGCTCAACAACGGGCCCAACGACGGGCCCAGGGGGGGTGGAATCGGGTCTGATGACGTGAGAAGGCGCTGCCGCGGGTGACGGTGAGGCTTCAGGGGTGGTCGGAGTAACGGCGGGCGCCGTGCCTGGCCAGTCGAGCGCAGCGGACGGCGCGGGGGAGGCCCGCACCGTCACACCGGGCCAGTCCCAGCTGCTCGACGCGACCGGCGCGGTGGCGGCGAACGCGCTGGAGCCACCGAGCACCGAGAGCGTCACCGTGGTGCCGAGGGCGACCCGGACCAGCCCGCGGACTGACGCCGGGGCGACGCGCACCGCGAGGCGCCGAGCAGGCAGCCCCAGCACGCCGGGAAGTCGGCCGACGCAGGTCGCAGCGACGACGAGCAGCAGCCATCCGGTCAGCGCCCAGGCAAGGACCGCCACGCCCGCGACCAGCGGCGCGGTCGGGTCCTGGGAGGCCCAGGTGGTGGAGGGCGACGGGGCCAGCAGCGCCAGCGCGGGAGCCAGCGCGAGGACGCCGACAGCGCGGAGGCGGGCGCCGAGGGGCTGCGCTTGCGTCATGTGAGGCTCCATTGCATTCGTTTGCTTGTGTTTGCCTTTATAAGCGACCGAAGGCACTCAGTCAAGCGGAGTTGCGCATAGCCGCCGCGTACCGGCAGGGTGGGGGCATGCGCTGGGACGACTTGTTCGCTGATCTGGACGCCCAGCTCGAGGCGGCCGAAGCCGCCGAGCTCGCCGGTGAGGTCACCGACCGCACCCGTCGCGAGGTGGGGCTGCTGCGCCTGGTCGACCGGCTCCGCGCCAACCTGGGCGCTCAGCTGTCGGTGACCTGCTGCGGTGCCGGCACGGTGCACGGCCGGCTGCTCGACGCCGGCGGGGACTGGCTGCTGCTGGAGGAGACCGGCAAGCGGGAGCTGCTGCTCAACGCAGCGGCGGTGCTGGGCGTCAGCGGGATCGGCGCGCGCAGTGACGTACCGGGGAGTGAAGGTGAGGTGGGGCGCATGCTGGACCTGCGCTGGGCGCTACGCGGGCTGGTACGCAGCCGGCTGGGCGTGCAGGTGGTGCTGGTGGACGGCACGGTGCTGGCCGGTACCTTCGACCGGGTGGGCTCCGATCACGTCGACCTTGCTGAGCACCCACCCGGGGAGGCTCGGCGGGCACCCACGGTCCGGCAGGTCCGGGTGCTGCCGCTGGCCGCGTTGGCCGTCGTACGCAGCTGGGGCTAGAGCTCTTCGCCGCCGAGGGGGTGGGCGTCCACGAACGCCTTGGTCTCGGTGTAGAGCCGGCTGATGTAGTCCTCGAGCGCGGTCCGCTCGACGCGCCACTGCCCGCGGCCGCCGATCTTGATCGCGGGCAGGTCACCGTTGCGGACCAGCGCGTAGGTCTGGGACGACGAGATGTTCAAGACCTCGGCCACATCGGCCAGCTGCAGGAACCTTGGTTCGGCCACGGTCCTCCTCCTCGCGTGCGGTTGCTTGCGTTGGCCCGAGTCTGCCACCACTTGCAGCCGTCATCGAGCGGCTATCCACAGGTGGGGCGCGAAGGGGTCATTCCGTACGGCACCATGGTCGGATGCCCGACCTCCAGAGGAGCAACGTGAGCGAGACGCCCGGATCGCCCAAGGCGAGCCGGCTGGGCACCCCCAGCTGGCTGGACGGCCGACTCGTGCTCGGTGTGCTGCTGGTGCTGGTGAGCGTGCTCGTCGGCGCGAAGGTGCTCGCCGGCGCTGACACCTCCCAGCTCGTCTGGGTCGCCAGCCACGACCTCTCGCCCGGCACGGTGATCGCCGACGGCGACCTCCACGAGGGCAAGGTGCGGCTGTTCGGCGCCAGTCGGCGCTACCTCGCCGGCGCCAAGCCCCTCGGGTATGTCGTGGAGCGCGGTGTCAGCACCGACGAGCTCGTGCCGGCTGACTCCCTCGCCCAGCCGGGCCAGAACCCGCCGCGCCGGGAGCTGACCGTGGCCGTCCCCGTCGGGCACCTGCCGCCGGACCTCGCGCACAGCGACGTCGTCGACATCTACGTCACCCCTGACGACAAGGCTGCCAAGCGCAGCACCGCCAAGGACCCCTTCGCGGCCCGCCTGGTCCTGAGCGGCGTCACGGTCGAGCGCGTCACCCGCACCGGCGGCCTCGGCTCCAGCGGCCAGGACCAGCCCGTCGTGCTGAGCGTCGACCCAGCCCAGGTGCTGATCCTCGTGCAGGCCATGAGCGACGGCGCCCTCGACCTCGTACGGGTGCCCCGCGCCCAGCAGCAGCCGCTCACCACCGCTACTCCCGCACCATGAGCACCGTCCCGGTCCTCACCGCGGTCTCCGATGCGCTCTGGGAGGCCCAGCTGGTCGCGGCGCTGGAGCGGGGCGACCTCGGCGTCACCGTGGTGCGGCGCTGCGTCGACCTGGCGGACCTGCTCGCCACCGCCGCCACCGGCCAGGCCCGCGCGGCGCTGCTGTCGGCCGACCTCCGCAGGCTTGATCGGGACGCCCTGACCCGGCTCGCGGTCGCCGGCGTCGCGGTCGTCGGGCTCGTGCCACCCGCCGACGAGGACGCCGAGCGACGGCTGCGCCAGCTCGGGGTCGTCAACGTGCTGCCCGCCGACGCCAGCCCCGAGGCGATCAGCGCCGCGGTCATCGAGGCGGTCGTGGCGCTCAGTCCCACCCCGGTCGACCTGTCCGGGCTGTCGGAGCCGCGGGCCGCGCTGCCCGAGCCGCCGCTGCCGGTCGACCTCCCCGACCTCGCGCCCGGGACGGGCCGGCTGATCGCGGTGTGGGGACCCACCGGCGCGCCCGGTCGCACCACCCTCGCGGTCGGCCTCGCCAGCGAGCTGTCGGTGCTCGGCTGGCCGACCTTGCTCATCGACGGCGACGTCTACGGGGGAGTGGTCGCCCAGCTGCTCGGGCTGCTGGACGAGTCCCCCGGCCTGGCCGCCGCGTGCCGTCAGGCCAACAACGGCGCGCTGGACCTGCCCGCGCTCGCGACGCTCGCGCGCCAGCTCAGCCCGACGCTCCGGGTGCTCAGCGGCATCGCCCGCGCCGACCGCTGGCCCGAGCTGCGGCCGGCCGCGCTCGAGGTGGTGCTGTCGCTGGCGTCGTCCCTGAGCGCGGCGACCGTCGTCGACTGCGGCTTCTGCCTGGAGCAGGACGAGGAGCTCTCCTACGACACGATGGCGCCGCGCCGCAACGGCGCGACCCTCGCGATCCTCGAGCAGGCCGAGACCGTCCTGGCCGTCGGGACCGCCGACCCGGTCGGCCTGCAGCGGCTGGTACGCGGCTTGGCGGAGCTGAAGGAAGCCATCCCCGGAGTCCAGCCGACCGTCGTGGTCAACCGGCTGCGCTCGTCCGCCGTACCGGGGAACGCCGAGTCCGAGGTGCGCGCGGCGCTGGCGCGCTACGCCGGCATCGAGACCGTGGTCTTCCTGCCGCACGACGTCGGCGGCCTGGACGCGGCCGTCTCCGGCGGCCGGACGCTGGCGGAGGCTTCGCCCGGATCGCCTCTCAGGCAAGCGATCCAGGCGCTGGCCGCGTCCCTGGTCGGCGCTCCCACCCCGTCCCGGAAGCGCCGCCTGCTGCGCCGCTAGCGCTGCAGGTAGGGGCCGAGCTCCTGACGGGCGACGGTGCGCAGGTGCACCTCGTCGGGGCCATCGGCCAGCCGCAGGGTGCGCATCCCGGCCCACATCGCGGCCAGCGGGAAGTCGTCGGAGACGCCCGCCCCGCCGTGCACCTGGATGGCCCGGTCCAGCACGTTCAGGGCCATCCGCGGCGCGATCACCTTGATCGCGGCGATCTCGGTGCGGGCGCCGCGGGCCCCGACGTTGTCGATCAGCCAGGCCGCCTTCAGCGTCAGCAGCCGCGCCTGTTCGATCTCGATGCGGGACTCCGCGATCTGCTGCTGGACGACCCCCTGTTGGGCGAGCGGCTTGCCGAAAGCCACCCGTGAGGCGGCCCGCTCGCACATGAGCTTCAGGGCCCGCTCGGCGATCCCGATCGAACGCATGCAGTGGTGGATGCGGCCGGGGCCGAGGCGGGCCTGCGCGATCATGAACCCGTCGCCCTCGTTGCCGATGAGGTTGGTCGCGGGGACCCGTACATCGGTGAAGCGCACCTCGCCGTGGCCGTGCTGGTCCTGGTAGCCGAACACCGGCAGCGCCCGCAGCACCTCCACGCCTGGGGTGTCGACCGGGACCAGGATCATGGACTGCTGCCGGTGCACCGACTCCGACAGGTCGGTCTTCCCCATCACGATCATGATCTTGCAGCGCGGGTCGTTGACGCCGGTCGTCCACCACTTGGTGCCGTTGATGACGTAGTCGTCGCCGTCGCGCTCGATGCGGGTGGAGATGTTCGTCGCATCCGACGAGGCGACCTCGGGTTCGGTCATCCCGAAGGCCGACCGAATCTGGCCCTCCAGGAGCGGCTGCAGCCACTGCGACTTCTGCTCCGGGGTGCCGAACATGTGCAGCACCTCCATGTTCCCGGTGTCCGGCGCTGCGCAGTTGATCGCCTCCGGCGCCAGGTGGATCGACCAGCCGGTCAGCTCCGCGAGCGAGGCGTAGTCGAGGTTTGACAGCCCGGACTCCGAGGGCAGGAACAGGTTCCACAAGCCGCGGGACCGGGCCTCGGCCTTCAGGTCCTCCACGACAGGAGGAAGGGTGTGGTCCCCGTAGCCGGCAGCGCGGCGGTACTCCTCGTACACCGGCTCGGCCGGGTAGACGTGGTCATCCATGAAGTCCTGGAGCCTGCCGAGGTAGTCGGTTGCCTTGGTCGACAGGTCGAAGTCCACGTAAGGGCACCTTTCAGGAGAGTTGCTGGTCCCTGCACCTTGTCACGCTTCCGCGCTCGCCCGTCCGCAGCCCCCTTAGGCTGGCCAGCGTGAGGATTCCTGGAGGCGGTGACCTGGCGCCCCCGAGGCGCCGTCGGTACGGCGGCAGTTACGGCCGACGCCGGCGTCAGCGCACGCTCCGGCTGGCCGCGGCCGTCTTGCTGCTGGGCGTCATCGGCACCGGCGGCGCCTACCTCCTCAGGCAGGACGACACGAAGGCCCCGGAGCGCTTGACCACCCAGCAGCCCTCCTCGTGCCCGACGCCCGCCCCGACCACGACCACGACCGCCCCGACCAGGCCGCCGGCCAAGATCGTGCTCCCCGCGGCCGGCACCGTGCACCTGGTGGTGCTCAACGGCACCGCCCGCAACGGGCTGGCCAAGACGGTCGCCGACCAGCTCGCTGCGCAGGGCTTCGTCGTCACAGGTCAGGGGAACGCCCCGGCGGCGTTGGCGGGTGCCTCCACCGTCACCTTCGGGTCCGGGGCGCAGCCGGCCGGCACCCTCGTGAGCCGGTGGATCGCGGGATCGCGCCTCGTGGGCAACCCGAAGCAGCCTGCTGGGTCCGTGCAAGTCGTGCTCGGCAGTGACTACAAGCGGCTGTCGACCCCCGCCGAGGTCGCGGCGGCCGGCACCGCGACGCAACCCGTTGTGGCGCCGAGGCCGACACCGACCGGTTGTGCCGCTTAACATCCTCCTGACGCAACCTGCAGGAGTGCCCGTGACGGATCGGCTCAGCCCCCTCGACGTCTCCTTCCTGTACATGGAGACGCCGACCACGGCCATGCACGTGGGTGGAGTGTGCGTCTTCGATCCCCCGAAGGGCGGGTTCGACTACGACCGGCTGGTGGCTCTCATCAGCCAGCGCATCGGGCTGGTGCCGCGCTACCGCCAGAAGGTCAAGTGGGTGCCCGGACACCTCGCGAACCCGGTGTGGGTCGACGACGAGGACTTCGACGTCACCTACCACGTGCGCCGCAGCGCCTTGCCCAAGCCCGGGAACCGCGAGCAGCTCAAGGAGCTCGTCGGCCGGCTGCAGAGCCGACAGCTCGACCGCAACCGGCCGCTGTGGGAGATCTACCTCGTCGAAGGGCTCGAGGACGGCCGGGTCGCCATCATCACCAAGACCCATCACGCGATGGTGGATGGGGTGTCGGCAGTCGACATCGGCACCGTCATCCTCGACGTCGACAAGGTCCCCCGCGAGGTGCCCGACGACGACTGGGTTGCCCGCTCGGAACCCGGCTCGCTGAAGCTCGTGCTCGGGGCGGCCACCGACTTCATCAGCCGCCCGACGGGGGCGCTCGACACCGCACGAGCCGCCGCCGTCGACGCGAAAGCCACGGCGGGCAAGGCGGTCTCGGTCGCGGGTGGGCTGCTCACCCAAGCCAAGCTGCTGGCTCGGCAGGCACCGGAGACCCCGCTGAACGTGCCCATCGGGGAGCAGCGCCGGTTCGGGATGGCTGACACCCTGCTGGATGACTACAAGCGGGTCCGGAAGGCGCACGGCGGCACGGTCAACGACGTCGTGCTGGCCACCGTCAGCGGGGCGCTGCGAACCTGGCTGCTGACCCGCGGCGAGAAGGTGACGCCGACCACGGTCGTCCGAGCGATGGTGCCGGTCAGCGTCCGCGTCGACGACCAGAAGGGCGAGCTCGGCAACCGGGTCTCGTCCTACTTCGTCGACCTACCGGTGGGGGAGGGCAGCGCGGTGATGCGGTTGCACCAGGTGTCGTTCGCGATGCGTGGCCACAAGGAGAGCGGCGCCGCGGTCGGGGCCGACGCCCTCGTGCAGCTGACCGGGTTCGCGCCGCCGACCATCCACGCACTCGGCGCCAGGACGGCCTCGGTCATGACCCGCCGGTTGTTCAACCTGGTGGTCACCAACGTGCCCGGCCCGCAGTTCCCCCTGTACGCAGCAGGTGCGGAGATGCTGTCGATGTACCCGGTCGTCCCGCTCGCCAAGAACCAGGCCGTCAGCATCGGGTTGACCTCCTACAACGGTGGCGTGTTCTACGGCCTCAACGCCGACCGGGACGCCATGCCCGACATCGACGTGCTGGCCAGCTGCCTGGAGGAGTCCCTCGCCGAGCTCGTCGGGAACAGCACGTGAGGCGCGGCCTGGTTCTCGGGGCGGGCGGCGTCCTCGGCGCCGCCTGGACGGTCGGCGCCCTGCACGCCGTGCAGGCCGAGCTCGGCTGGGATCCGCGCGAGGCCGAGGTTCTCATCGGCACCTCTGCCGGGTCGGTGCTGCTCTCGGCGCTCGCCTGCGGTCTCGGGGTGGACGAGCTCCTCGACCACCAGCTCCGCGGCTCCAACCCCCGCATCGAGTTCGACCCGGACACCGACTCCGGGGGTGCGCTGCCCCCCTTGCCCAGGCCGTTCGTGGGTTCGCCCCGAGGATTGGTCTCGAGCGCCCTTCACCCGTTCCGGACGACACCGATGGGCGCGATGGCCGCCGCCCTTCCGCAGGGACGCGGCTCGATCGAGCCCGTCGGCCGACTGGTCGACGGCGTCCTTCCGGACGGTGGCTGGGCCCCGCACCCGAACGCGTGGGTCGTGGCCATGGACTACGCGACCAGCCGCCGCGTGGTGTTCGGCAGGGCGGACTCTCCCGACGCCCAGCTGCGAGATGCGGTGATGGCCTCGTGCGCCATCCCGGGCTGGTACCAGCCCATCAAGATCGGGTCGCGGCGCTACGTCGACGGCGGGGTCTGCTCGCCCACCTCGGTGGACCTGCTCGCGAAGCTCCGGCTCGACGAGGTGGTCGTGCTGTCGCCGATGACGTCCATGACGTACGACCGGCCGGACACCGTCACGGGTCGCATCGAACGCCGCTTCCGCCGGCTGTCGACCAAGCGGGTGCTGTCCGAGGTGAAGAAGGTCGCCACCACCGGCACGACCGTCCGCTTCCTCGGCCCCACGGCGGCTGACCTCGAGGTGATCGGCGCGAACCTGATGGACCCAACCCGTCGGACCGCGGTCCTGGAGTCCTCGTTGCGCACCTCGGCGGCAGCCTTCCGCGACCTCGCGGCGTCGGCCTGAGATGCGGGTCTACCTGCCTTCGACGCTGCCGGCGCTGCGCGGCATGCTGGACACCGGTGGGGTCGGTGGCGCCCCGCTGCCCGCCTATGCGGTCACCCCTGCGTTGCGGGAGTGGTACGCCGAGGGCGATCTCGAAGAGCTCGAGTACGTCGCGCTGAGCCTGGCCGCGAAGGCCTCCGTACGCCTGCTGGACGCCGATCCGGACGCCGTGCGGCGGCGGGTGGTCGTGGTTGCGGAGGTACCGGACGCGGACGTCTCCGCTGCCGCGCACGTTGATCGTGCTGCGGTGAAGGTGGCCTCGGACATCCCGCTGAAGCTGGTGCAGTCGGTGCACGTCGACGACGCAGCGGCCGTTGCGGACGTGACGATCGCCGCCGATGCGATGGTCGAGGCCGACCTGGGGTCGGAGGAGGCCGGCTTCCGGGTCGAGCAGGCCGAGGGGCACGAGCTGCAGTGGTACGCGACCCAGGAGATCGGGCCGTTGCTCGAGCTGGGCTAGGCCGCTTGGCGGGCTTCCTCGACCACCCGGGTCTGCAGCGCCACCACCGCCGCCTTGGGCGAGGCGTGCCGCGGCGGAGCCTTGCGCGGCAGCAGCGGTCGGGCCAGGAACCACGCGAGTCCGAGCAGCCACGGCAGCTCGCACGCCCACACCACGATGACGGTGTCCCGCGGGCCGGTGAACTGCTTCTCAGCGACGAAGCGCGCGATCTCCACCGGCCACGCCACCAGGGCCAGGAACCCCGGGGCGAGCAGCAGCATCTCCAGGGAGTGCCGTGCTCGGCCCTGGATCCGGCGCCCTGGGAGCGCGGCGGTCCGTTCCGGCGACGGCCGCAGGTAGGCCGCCAGCAGGGTCGGCGGGAAGTCGCGGATCACCCGCTGCATGACCAGGAACGTGCCGACCACGAGCAGCAGGTCGCTGGCGAGGACGACCGGTTCCGGGAGTTGGGCCACGAGCACGCTCGTGACCCGGAGGAGCAGCCCGGAGATCGCCAGCACCAGTGCCCCCGCCTCCAGCGCTTCGCGGGCCATGGCCCACAGCTCCCGGACGGCGTGCAGCGGGGTCGGGACGCCGTCGGCCTCGAGCACCTCGTCCGGGGCGCTGGCGCGGCGGTCGCCGACGGTGACCTCGACCTGCAGGTCGCTCGGCTCAGCTGCGGTGGTGCCCGGGCGCCAGGTCAGCGCGCGGTGCCAGGAGGTGCGGATCGAGCGGACCAGCCCGATCCAAGCGGTGACCGTCAGGCGGGGGGCCAGCAGCACGAGCGCCGCGATCAGCACCACCAGCCCGACGTAGCTGGTGAACTGCGCGACCCGGCTCATGCGAAGGTCATCGTCGGATGCACCCTCGAATTCTACGGCGGGGAGGCGGCGCCGGGAAGCAGGAGTGGCAGCATGGGTGGCACCGCACACACCAGGGAGACCCCCCGTGCTTGATGCCACCACCGTGGTTCCGCTGCCCGTGAACGAACCGATCCGGCACTACGCCCCCGGCACCGCCGAGCGCACCTCGCTCGAGGCCCGGCTCAAGGACCTTGCCGGCGACCAGGTCGACCTGACCGCCACCATCGGCGGCCACTCCGTGATGGCGGCCGGCGAGCGCATCGAGGTCGTCCAGCCGCACCGCCACGCGGCGGTGCTGGGTACGACCGCGGAGGCGTCCGAATCGGAGTGGCAAGCCGCCGTCGACGCCGCGCTCGCTGCCGCCCCGGCCTGGCGGGAGCTGTCCTACGACGACCGCGCGGCGGTGCTGCTCAAGGCCGCCGACCTGCTCAGCGGACCGTGGCGCGACACCCTCAACGCCGCGACCATGCTCGGCCAGAGCAAGACCGCGATCCAGGCCGAGATCGACAGTGCCTGCGAGCTCATCGACTTCCTGCGCTTCAACGTCGCGTTCGGCCGGCAGATCCTGGCCGAGCAGCCGGTCTCCTCGCTCGGTGTCTGGAACCGGATGGACCACCGCCCGCTCGAGGGCTTCGTGCTGGCGATCACGCCGTTCAACTTCACCGCGATCGCCGGCAACCTCCCGCTCGCGCCGGCGCTCATGGGCAACACGGTGGTGTGGAAGCCCTCGCCGACCCAGATGCTGTCGGCGCACTTCACGATGAGGTTGCTGGAAGCGGCCGGACTGCCGCCTGGCGTCATCAACCTGGTCACCGGTTTCGGCACTTTCAGTGAGGTTGCGCTGACGCACCCCGCGCTGGCAGGCATCCACTTCACCGGCTCGACGCCGACGTTCCAGCACCTGTGGAAGGTGGTCGGGCACAACATCGCCTCCTACCGCTCCTACCCGCGGCTGGTCGGTGAGACCGGCGGCAAGGACTTCGTGCTGGCCCACCCGTCCGCCGACGTCGCCGCCCTGGAGATCGCGTTGGTACGCGGCGCGTTCGAGTACCAGGGTCAGAAGTGCTCCGCGGCGTCGCGGGCCTACATCCCGCGCTCGCTGTGGGAGGGCGGGCTGCGCGACTCCCTCGCCGCTCGGGTGAGCTCGTTGTCGTACGGCGACGTCACCGACCTGTCCCACTTCGGCGGTGCGGTGATCGACCGGCGGGCGTGGTCCCGGCTGCAGGGCGTCGTCACGCAGGCACAGGCGGACCGGGCGCTCACCGTGCTCGCCGGTGGCCGCGCGGACGACAGCGAGGGCTTCTTCGTACAGCCCACGGTCCTGGAGTCGACCGACCCGCTCCACGCCGTGATGACCCGCGAGTTCTTCGGGCCGGTGCTGGGGGTCTACGTCTATGACGACTGGGCCGACGTGCTGCCGCTGGTGGACTCCTCGTCCCCCTTTGCGCTGACCGGTGCGGTGTTCGCGCAGGACCCGTACGCGCTGGCCGAGGCCTCGGCGGCGCTGCGGTTCGCGGCCGGCAACTTCTATGTCAACGACAAGCCGACGGGTGCGGTCGTCGGGCAGCAGCCGTTCGGCGGGGCGCGGTCCTCCGGCACCAACGACAAGGCCGGCTCGCCGCTGAACCTGCTCCGCTGGACGTCGCCGCGGGTCCTCAAGACCACGCTGGTCCCGCCCGTCGATCACGTCTACGGTCACATGGCATGAGCCTGGACCCGTCGCAGGACCCGGACCGGTTCCTCAAACCCGCTGTCGACCCTTCGGCTTTGGACCCTCAGGCGGACCCGGACCGGTACGACCCCGCCGACGGGCCCCGCGGTCAGACCCTGCCTGAGCTGCTGGGTGAGGGTGCGTACGAGGAGAAGCGCGACAACCTCCAGTGGCTGTACGGGCTGCTTGCCGTCTTCGGCTTCCTCATCCTGGTCAGCCTGCTGCTGAGCCACGCCTTCGGCTAGCCACGCCGTCCCCCTTGCGCACTTCCCTGCACTGGCGTCGTTTTCGCGCGCCTGGCTGAGCGTGCGGAACCAGCCGCGTTCAGCACCCGTGCAGGCAGGTCGAGGGAGGGACCGACGGGGCTTACTCTCGCCGGTCGCATCCTTCGCTGCAGTTGGTGGGCCACCGACGCGTCGCGACCCTGGTTCCGGGCGTGCTCGCGCGAGCGCGCGTCACCGGCTGAGGCGGTACGCGGCGAGGTCCCTTGTCCCGCCGCCGCCGGTGACGCTGTCCTTACGCAGGCGAAGGTTCCCACCGCCCGATGAGCTTCTTGGGTGGATGTGGATAACGCCTGACGCGGAGTGCGCCGAGCCGGCCAGGAGCGCCACCGGGTGGTTCGTGTGCGCAACGGCGCCCAGGCGGCAGCAACGGCAGCGGTGCATCGGTCTTGCCGGGAAGCTCCGCGGGCTCCTCGTGAGCCTCGTGATGATCTTGGCTCACGGCACCTGCACACAGTCGATCACCGGACCATCCGGTCGTCGGCCTGCCCGAAGGCGACGCGGCCCGCGCCCTCGCGACGCCTCCGCCTGCCTGCGCCGGTGCTGGATGGGCAGCCGCCGTGCTCGGCGTTGCGCTGCAAACCCAGCAGTCGCCGCCGAGCCCCGCGACCCAGCGCTGGATGAGCAGGCGACTCGCCGGCGTGTCGGCTGCGCATCCAGCCTCGCGGCCCGTGCTCGGCGATGAGCGCAGCGGTCAGGTCGAGTCGCTGGGCGCGGACGTCAGCTCCAGGACGAGGGCGGCCGAGCGTGTGAGCGGCGTCGGGTAGCGCTTGCCCCAGGTAGGTCAGGCAGTACGGCAGACGCAGAGCCGCGCGAGGCCCGGTGCCCGCTTGGTCTCGGCGAGCAGCCGTGGCATGTCATCGCTGTCCTCGACGGTGGCGATCACGTCGTACGGCCCGCTGGTCACGACGGTGCCGGTGACCGAGGTGAGCGTCGCGACATAGCTGGCGACGTCGTCGGCCCGGCCGGGATCGGTCTGAAGCAGCAGGTGCGCCCGGGAGGTGGTCATGAGAACAAGGTGCCAACGCTGTGTGTCACCCGGTGGTCCGGCGTGTGACGTTCTTGGGTCGTCGGACCGGTGCCCTAGGTTGACGGGTGTGAGCAAAGTCGACGCCATGCGCGCCCTTCGTGAGGCCCGGCTGTCCGCCGCGCCCGCCGCCCCTCGGCCCAAGGCCGCCTCCACGCAGGCCGCGCCGCAGAAGAAGGCCGCCGCGAAGCCGGTCGCCGTGACCCCGGAAGGGTCCTGCGGGCACCGGAGCATGAACGGCCGCAGCTGTACCAGGGACGCCGGCCACGCGGAGAAGAACCACCGCTACAGCTGAGTCAGACGATCAGCCCAGGACGGGGAAGCGTCGCTGCGCGGCCATCTCGTCCAGGGCCGCCTGCATGCGGCCGCGGACGAGCTCGTCGATGGTGGTGACGTGGTTGCCGTGGGCAGCCGGGTCGATCGGCTCCAGGAACCGGGTCACGATCTTGCTGGGGAGCGGCAGGTGCGGCGGGATGCCGAGCGACACGCCCCACGGGAAGCCGACGGCCACCGGGACGTGCTTGGTGCGGAGCGCCTTCGTCCAGGGCATGACCTTGGCGAGCGACTCCCCCCTGGTGAGGACCAGCTGGGTCTCCTGGCCACCGATGCTCACGACCGGCACGATCACCACGCCGGCCTCGATCGCCGTGCGGACGTAACCGGTGCGGCCGTCGAAGTCGATGGTGTTGCGCTCGCTCGTGGGGCGGTAGACGTCGTAGTCGCCACCCGGGAACACGATGGTGGCGCCACCGTCGCGCAGCGCCGCCAGCGCGTTCTCCCGGTTCGCGGACAGGAAGCCGACGCTCTTCATGACCGAGCCGATCGGTCCGACCATCAGGACGTCGTGGGCGAGCACCCGCAGCGGCCGCTCGATCCCAAAGCGCTCCCAGTAGGACAGCGCGATGATCGGGGCGTCCATGGCGATGATGCCGCCGGAGTGGTTGCCGACGATCAGGGCCCCGCTGTCGGGCAGGTGCTGCTGGCCGGAGGCCTCGACGCGGTGGTAGACGCGGAGCACCGCCTGGAGCAGCACGCGGACCTTCTCGAGCCGCCCACCGTCGATGGTCGGCAGAACGGTGGGGGTCATCCGTGGCTCCTCTGAGTTGCGTACGTCGTCACTCACCCAACGAGCCACCCGGGCGCACGGGATGCGTGAGCCTGGTCACAACCCGGCCCTGGCTCCGCCGCACACGCCGCGGAGCCAGGGCCGGGGGACCTGTCCGGACGCTCAGACGCGCGCGAGCTTCTGGCCCGGCCGCAGGTAGACCACGTAGGTCAGCACCAAGCAGGCACCGTAGAACGCGATGAAGCTGAGGTAGGCGCCGTCGGCCTTGCCCGTCGACAGGAAGCTCTGCCGGAAGGCGATGTTCACCAGCACCCCGCCGAAGGCTCCGATCGCGCCGGCCAGTCCGATCAGGGCTGCTGACAGGCGTCGGGCCTCCTCGAAGGTCGCGGTCCGCTGGGTGAAGATCGCCGGGATCATCTTGTACGTCGAACCGTTCCCGATGCCGGAGAACACGAACAGCGACACGAAGCCGACGAGGTACAGCGACAGCGAGTGCTGCTGGGAGGCGATCAGCACGACCGCCGCCGCCCCGCCCATGAGGGCGAAGTTGACGGCGGTGACGACCGCGCCACCCAGCTTGTCAGCCAGCATGCCGCCGATGGGGCGGATCAGCGAGCCGACGAGCGGACCGAGGAAGGTGAGGTAGGCAGCGTCCAGCGGGGTCGGGTAGTGGTCCTTGAACTGAACCGTCAGCACCTGGCCGAAGGCGAACCCGAACCCGATGAAGGAGCCGAACGTACCGATGTAGAGGAAGGAGATCACCCAGGTGTGAGGGTCCTTGGCGACGTCACGCATCGCGTGCTTGCTGTTGCGGGCAGACGTCAGGTTGTCCATCCTCAGCCAGGCCAGCACGGCAGCGATGACGACCAGCGGGATGTACACGCCGATGAGGACCCGCGGGTTGGCGAGCAGCTTGCCCTGCCAGGCGATGACCCCGAGCGCGACGAGCTGGACGGCCGCGACGCCGAGGTTCCCGCCGCCGGCGTTGAGACCGAGAGCCCGGCCCTTGAGGCGATCGGGGTAGAAGGCGTTGATGTTGGCCATCGACGAGGCGAAGTTGCCACCGCCGACGCCGGCCAGGGCGGCGCAGAGCACGAGGGTGTCGAGCGAGACGCCCGGCTTGAGGACGGCGAACGTCGTGATGAGCGGGATCAGCAGCATCAGGGCGCTGATGACGGTCCAGTTGCGACCACCGAACTTCGCGACCGCGAAGGTGTAGGGGACGCGGAGCACGGAGCCGAACGCGGCCGGCACGCTGGTGATGAGAAACTTGTCAGCGGGCGTGAAGCCGTACTTCTTGAGCGGCAGGAACAACACGAGCGAGGCCCACATGGTCCACACCGAGAAGCCGATGTGTTCGGACAGGATCGAGAAGATCAGGTTGCGGCGGGCGACCTTCTTCCCGGTCGCCTCCCAGAACGCCGGGTTCTCCGGGTCCCAGGTGTCGATCCACTTGCTGTCGCGGGCGGTGGGCGCCTCGATCGTTGCCGTCATCGTTCCTCCGGTATCGGGTGGTTGCGGAAGGACGCTAGGAACGCCGCGCAACGGGGAGGTGTCCGAGAGTGACGTGCGCGGTCACATTGCCCGCACGTCACGGATTCAGGGCTGTGAGACCGCCGCGAGCCGGTAGCCCCGCTTCACCACGGTTTGCACCACCGCACCCGCCGGCCCGAGTGCTGAGCGCAGCCGGGCGACCGTCATCTCCACGGCGTGCTCGTCGGCGGACTCCTCGTTCCACGCCTGCTTCAACAGCTCGGCGCGCGACAGCACCCGGCCCTCCGACGCCATCAGGGCTGACAGCACCGCGGCCTGCCGAGCGGTGAGCGCCACCGGCGTGCCGTCCACGAGCACGCTGTGGCCGCGCAGGTGCAGCTCGTGGACACCGGTCAGCGCCGCCCGGGTCGAGCGGGCCGGCAGCTCTTCCACGACGGTACGGACGAGCGCCCCGAGCCGGGCGCGCTCGGGCTGGACGGTCGTGATGTCCAAGCGGGTAAGGGGAGCGGCCGTCATCGGGCCCACGCAGGCGGCCAGCACCTCACTGCGCAGCGCCTCGACCAGAGCCTGGTACCGGCCCTCGTCCTCGGCCACCTTCAGCAGGCTCGCCACGGCCGGGGCTGAGGTGAACGTGACGCAGTCCACCTGCTTCTGGCAGACCTGCTCGACCAGCCGTCGCAGCGGCCTGATGTCCTCGGCAGGAACCCAGCGGTAGACCGGGACCTCCACCACGGTGGCGCCCGCGCGCCGGAGCGCGCTGCAGAAGTCGGGCAACGGCTCGCCGTGCAGCTGCACCGCGATGCGACGGCCGACAACCCCTTCGGCGAGCAGGTGCTGGAGCACCTCGTCCGAGGACTCCGAGTCCGGTGACCACGCCTCTGCCAACCCGGCAGCCCGTACGGCGCCTTTTGCCTTGGGGCCGCGGGTCAGCACCTCGGCGCGCGCGAACTGCGCCACGAGAGGCTCGCCGATGCCCCAGCCGTCCGCGGCTTCCATCCAGCCGCGGAAGCCGATCCCGGTGGTGGCCACCACCACATCAGGGGGGTCTGTGATGCAGCTCTCGGTGGCCTCGCGGAGCAGGACGTCGTCGATGGTCGGGACGATCCGGATCGCCGGCGCCTCCACCACACGGGCGCCGCGCCGCTGCAGCAGGTTGGTGAGCTCTTCGCGTCGGCGCGCGGCGGTCACGGCAACCGTGAAGCCGGCAAGGGGGAGCTCTTCCACGCCTCTACGGTGCAGGTGCTTCGTTACCGCGCTGTTTCCCGGAGGTGTCAGGGACCGGTGCACATCCGGACCTGCGTCACTTGAAGACCTCGTGATCTGCCGGACACACGGGGGACACGGGAGTGAGACACCCGGCCGTGACCGTTGTGGTGTGCCCACCTCCACCCACTGCCCGTACTGCGCCCTGCAGTGCAGCATGACGCTGACCGTCACCGCTGAGGTCGGCGCAGGTCCTGGTGGGCTCTGCCGCAAGGGCTGGACGTCGGCGGCACTGCTGCGGAGCCCCGAGCGGCTGACCTCCCCCCTGGTGCGTGACCGCAAGGGCGGCCCGTTGCGCCCCGCGACGTGGCACGAGGCGATCGCGACGATCGCGGCCGGGCTGCGCAAGGCCCAGGAGAACGGCCCTGACGGGGTCGCGGTGTTCGGCGGCGGCGGCCTGACGAACGAGAAGGCCTACGCGCTCGGGAAGTTCGCCCGAGTTGCCTTGAAGACCAGCCAGATCGACTACAACGGCCGTTTCTGCATGAGCTCGGCAGCGGCCGCGGGGAACCGGGCGTTCGGCCTCGACCGCGGGATGCCCTTCCCACTGGCCGATCTCGCCGAGGCGGACTGCATCGTGCTGGTCGGTAGCAACCCTGCAGAGACGATGCCGCCGTTCGTCCAGCACCTGCAGGCGATGCTCAGCACCGGCGGCGACCTCATCGTGGTGGACCCGCGGCGCACCCTCACCGCCGATGCCGCGACGCTGCACCTCGCGCCGCAACCCGGCAGTGACCTGGCGCTCGCCAACGGGCTGCTCTTCCTGGCGTTGGACGAGGGCCTGGTCGACCTCGACTACGTGGCGCGCCGGACCACGGGATTCGACGCGGTGAAGGCCGCCGTCGCCGGCTGGTGGCCTGGCCGGGTGGAGCGCCTCACTGGGGTGTCGGAGTCCGACCTGCGCACGACCGTCCGGCTGCTGGCGAACGCCGAGCGGGCCATGATCCTCACTGCCCGTGGCGCCGAGCAGCACGCGCACGGCGTCGACACTGCCTCGGCCTGGCTCAACCTTGCGCTGGCGCTCGGG
This sequence comes from Mycobacteriales bacterium, assembly GCA_046590985.1. Lineage (GTDB taxonomy): Bacteria > Actinomycetota > Actinomycetes > Mycobacteriales > SCTD01 > RYN-111. The sequence goes on along the minus strand of JBKJVH010000080.1, from coordinate 4,218 downwards.
CTGCCCGGCACGCCCGGCTCCGGATGGGGAACCCTGACCGGTCAGGGCAACGGGCAGGGTGGCCGCGAGCACGGCCAGAAGGCTGACCAGCTCCCGGGGTACCGGCACATCAACGACCCGGCCGCGCGGGCGCACGTGTCGGCGGTCTGGGGGATCGACCCGGCGGAGCTGCCAGGCGCCGGCAAGAGCGCGTACGAGCTGCTTGACAGCCTCGGTGAAGGCGGCGGTCCCAGCGCGATGCTGGTGTTCGGCTCGAACCCCGTGGTGAGTGCCCCCAACGCCCGCCACGTCGCGCAACGGCTGGCGTCCCTTGACCTGCTGGTCGTCGCGGACCTGGTGCTGTCGGAGACCGCCGCGATCGCCGATGTCGTCCTGCCCACGACGCAGTGGGCGGAGGAAGACGGTACGACCACCAACCTCGAAGGCCGGGTGCTGCTGCGGCGCAAGGCCGTGGGTGCCCCGGCCGGCGTCCGCTCCGACCTGGAGATCGTGAACCTTCTCGCGACCGCTCTGGGCGTCGAAGGCTTCCCGGTCGAGCCCGAGGTCGTTTTCGAGGAGCTTCGACGGGCATCTGCCGGCGGCATCGCCGACTACGCCGGCATCAGCTATGCCCGGCTCGCCGCGGGGGAGCACCTGCACTGGCCGTGCCCGAGCACCGACCATCTCGGGACGCCCCGGCTGTTCCTGGACTCCTTCGCGACCCCCGACGGGAAGGCGCGCTTCTTCGCGGTCGACCAGCCCGAGGAGGTCGAGCCCGTGAGCGAGGGCTACCCGTTGCGGCTGACGACCGGACGGGTCGCCATGCAGTACCAGTCCGGTGCCCAGACCCGCCGGATCGACGCCCTGCCAGGGGATGCCTTCGTCGAGCTGCACCTGGAACTGGCCCGTCGGATGGGCATCGCCGACGGTGAGCGCGTGAAGGTCTCGACCGTCCGCGGCGAGGTGTGGCTGGCCGCCAAGGTCACCGACGCGATCCGCCCGGACACCGTCTTCGTGCCGTTCCACTGGGCCGGCAAGAAGCGTGCGAACAGCCTCACGGGCGACTGGCTCGACCCCATCTCCCGGATGCCCGCCTTCAAGGCGTGTGCCGCCCGCATCGACAAGGTTGGACTGGCCCGGTGAAGCGCATCGTCGTGATCGGCAACGGCATGGCCGGGGCGCGGGTGGTGGAGGAGCTGCTCCGCCGCGACCCCGACCTGGAAGTCACCGTCTTCGGGGCGGAGCAGCGGCCCGCCTACAACCGGATCCTGCTGTCGGACGTGCTGGCGGGTAAGCGTCCCGCCGCCGACGTGACGCTGAGCTCGATGGCCCGGGCCCGCCGCTTCCTCGGCAGCGAGGTCACCCGCATCGACCGGGTCGCGAAGACGGTGCACACCGCGGACGGGATCTCGGCGCCGTACGACGCGCTGGTGCTCGCCACGGGTAGCCAGCCCATCGTGCCGCCGGTGCACGGGATCGCCGGCGCGGACGGCAACCTCCTCGACGGTGTCTTCGTGTTCCGGACCCTGGAGGACTGCGCGGCGATCGCGGCCCGGGCCAAGCGGTCCACCCAGGCGGTCGTGGTCGGTGGCGGTCTGCTCGGCCTCGAAGCCGCCCGCGGCCTGATGCAGCACGGCCTCGGCGTCGACGTGGTCCACGGGATGGGCCACCTCATGGACGTCCAGCTCGACCCGGCCGGCGGCGGGGTGCTCCGGCGCTCGATCGAGGCGCTCGGGGTGGGCGTGCACCTCGGGTCGTTCGCCAGCCGGGTGCTGGGAACCCGCAGCGTCAAGGGCGTCGGTCTCGCGGACGGCCGCGAGGTCAAGGGCGACCTGGTCGTCCTCGCCTGCGGCGTGCGGCCGGAGGTGACGCTCGCACGGGCGTGCGGGGTGGCCGTCGAGCGCGGGGTCCTCGTCGACGACTCCCTGCGCACCGACGACCCGGACGTGTACGCGATCGGGGAGTGCGCGCAGCACCGCGGTGAGGTCTACGGCCTGGTCGCGCCGGCCTGGGAGCAGGCCGCGGTCCTCGCTGACCTGCTGACCGAGCGGCCGGCCGCCTACACCGGTTCGCGGCTGGTGACCCGACTCAAGGCGATGGACCTCGAGGTCGCCGCCATGGGCGACACCCGTCCTGGCCTGGAGGACTGCGACGACAGACTCGACGTGGTCGTGTACGCCGACCCCGCGCGGTACGTCTACAAGAAGCTCGTCATCCGCGACGGGGTGCTGGTCGGCGCCCTTCTTGTCGGCGACACCGCCACGGCCGGGACGCTCAGCCAGGCGTTCGACCGTGGCACCCCGGTCCCGGAGGACCGGATGGCGATGCTCTTCGCGCCCCGGAAGGCCGCCGCCCCCGAGGATCTCGCCGACGACGAGACGGTCTGCACCTGCAATGCCGTCACCGCCGGTCAGATCAGGCACAGCGGCTGCCACACCGTCCCCGAAGTGGCCCTGAAGACCCGCGCCACGACGGGATGCGGGACCTGTACGTCCCTGGTCAAAGGCCTGCTCTGCACCCCCGTTCTCGAGAGGACCGTCGCATGATGCGCAAGACCTTGGTGGTGCTGGGACACGGCATGGTCGGACACCGGCTCGTGCAGGTGGCCGCCGAGCGCGGCCTCACCGCCGACTGGGACGTGGTGGTGCACGCCGAGGAGGACGTGCCGGCGTACGACCGGGTCGCGTTGTCGACCTGGTTCGACGGAGCCGACCTGGCGCTGACCCCGGTGCTCGACCCTGCCGTCGACCTCCGGCTCGGCGACCCCGTCGTGTCGATCGACGTCGAGGCGCGAACCGTCACCAGCACGCGTGGTGTGGTCACGGCCTATGACGCGCTCGTGCTCGCCACTGGCTCGACGCCGTTCGTCCCGCCGATCGACGGCAACACCGGTCCGGGGCGTTTCGTCTACCGGACCATCGAGGACCTGGAGGCGATCAAGGCTGCCGCCGCGACGGCACGACGAGGTGTCGTCGTCGGTGGTGGCCTCCTCGGGCTCGAGGCAGCGAACGCGCTCAAGACGCTCGGCGTCGAGACCACCGTCGTGGAGTTCGCGCCGCGGCTGATGCCCGTACAGGTCGATGCTGGTGGTGGCGAGGCGCTGCGCCGGCTGGTGGAGGCCCTGGGGGTCACCGTCAAGCTGGGCGCCTCGACCAAGCAGATCGTCGACGTAGCAGGCGGTCTGCGGTTGTCGTTCGCCGAAGGCGAGAACCTCGACACCGACATCGTCGTCTTCTCCGCGGGCATCCGGCCGGCAGACGCGCTGGCCCGCACGGCCGGTCTCGACGTGCACGCCCGCGGTGGGGTGGTCGTCGACCTGGGCTGCCTCACCAGCGCCCCGGACGTCTACGCCGTGGGGGAGTGCGCGTCGGCTCTCGAGCGGTGCTGGGGCCTGGTCGCCCCGGGCTATGCGATGGCCGAGGTCGTCGTCGACCGGCTCCTCGGTGGCACCGGGACGTTCGAGGGCGCCGACCTGTCGACCAAGCTGAAGTGCCTGGGGATCGACGTCGCCTCGTTCGGGGACGCCTTCGCCACCGAGGCGGGTGCGCTGGAGCTCGTCTGGGCCGACCCGGTCGCCGGCGTCTACAAGAAGCTCGTGGTCAGCGACGACGCGAAGCGGCTGCTCGGCGGCATCCTCGTCGGTGACGCCTCCGCGTACGCGTCGCTGCGGCCGTTGGTCGGCAGTGGCCTGACGATGAACCCCGCCGAGCTGATCGCACCGTCCTCCAGTGGCCTGCAGCTCGAGCTCCCCGACGAGGCGCAGGTCTGCTCCTGCTTCGCGGTGACCAAGGGGCAGATCTGCAGCGCCGCTCACGACAACCCGACGGTCGCGGCCGTCAAGGCGTGCACCAACGCCGGTACGGGTTGTGGCTCCTGCCTCAACCTGGTGAAGTCCCTGGTCAGCAAAGAGGCTGCTGCGCAAGGGATCGCGGTCAGCAACGCGCTGTGCGAGCACTTCGCCTACAGCCGGGCGGAGCTCTTCGAGGTCATCCGGGTCCGCGGGATCCGGTCATGGTCGCAGCTGATCTCCGAGCACGGCACCGGCAAGGGCTGCGACGTCTGCAAGCCGACCGCCGCCTCGATCCTGGCTTCGTTGGGCAATGGCTACATCCTGGACGGCGAGCAGGGCGGCCTGCAGGACACCAACGACCACATGCTCGCCAACCTGCAGAAGGACGGGTCCTACTCCGTCGTGCCGCGCATGCCCGGGGGAGAGGTGACCCCCGAGCAGCTCATCGT
>JBKJVH010000021.1:0-9540 GCA_046590985.1 Mycobacteriales bacterium | reverse complement strand
CTACACGCTGACCGTCACCAACGACGGGACCGGGCCGGCCTCCTCCGTCGTCCTCGATGACCCGGTGCCGGCGGGGACCACGGTCTCCTCGGTGGTCGGGACCGGTTGGTCGTGCGCCACCGACGGCATCCACTGCGTGCTCGATGATCCACTGGCTGCGGGCGGGTCAGCGGCTGTCACCGTCGTGCTCGCCTTGGACAGCGACTACGCCCCGTCGACGCTGGTGAACACCGCGGTCGTGTCCCCGACGGACGAGACGCCGGCCGACAACACCTCCACCGTCACCAACGATGTCCTCCACGCTCCGGACCTGAGCATCGTCAAGACCGGGCCGGCCACAGTCGCCCCGGGCACCGACCTGACGTGGACGCTGACGGTCACGAACGACGGCACCGCCGCCGCCCCTGCCGCCTCGGTCACCGACACCCTGCCCGCGGGGGTGACCGCCGGCGCCGTGAGCGCGACCGGCTGGACCTGCACGGGCAGCACCGACCTTTCGTGCACGCTGGACACCCCGCTGGCTGCGGGCGACTCGGCGTCCCTGACCGTCACGGCGGGAGTACCCACTGACTTCGCTGCCGCGACGATCAGCAACACCGCTGTCGTCGGGCCCGACGACAGCACCCCTGACGACAACACCTCGACGGTGGTCACGGCGGTGGGGCAGACCACTGCGGGGGGCGGCGGGGTCGTGACGCCGACAACCGACCCGGCAGAGGCCGACACCTTCACCGGCGGCGGTGGGACCCTCGCCGTGACCGGGGCGCCGGTGTCGCAGTGGGCGGCCCTCGCCGGGGGCCTGGTGCTCCTCGGGCTGGCCTTGGTCACCGCGGGCCGGCGGCGCGCCTGAGCAGCGCGCCAGGCCGTGAGCTACCCACGGGGCACGGTCCAAGGCCGGCCTGTGACCGACACTGTGCGGATGGACACCACCGTCACCCTGGCCGGGCCCGGCCCGTGGCAGCGCCGCACCCACGCTGAGCAGGTGTGGGGGACGGTCGTCACCTTCGACCTGCGGGCGCCCGAGCTCGGCCCGGAGGTCGACGGCATCCTCACCGAGGCGGTCGCCTACCTGCACCAGGTGGACGGCTGGTTCTCGACCTACCGGGCGGACTCCCCGATCACGATGCTCCGCAACGGACTGCTCGAGCAGTCCTGCGCACCCTCGGTCGTCCAGCAGGTGCTCGGTGCCTGCCAGTACGCCAAGGAGCTGACCCGTGGCGCCTTCGACCCGTGGGCGGTTCCGGGCGGCGTGGATCCGTCCGGCTACGTGAAGGGCTGGGCCGCCGGCCAGGTCGCGGACCAGATCGTGGCAGCCGGCGTCCCCAACGTCGCGGTGAACGCCGCGGGCGACATCGCCTGCCGTGGCCAGCAGTCCCCCGGCGCGCGCTGGGCCATCGGCATCCTCAACCCGCTCGACACCAACGAGGTGGTGCAGGTCGCGCAGGTCGGTGACGGCGCCATCGCGACCAGCGGCCTGTACGAGCGGGGCGCGCACATCACGAACCCGCGTACCGGGTCCACCCAGGTCTGGTATGACTCCGCGACCGTCGTCGGTCCGGACGCCGGCCTGGCCGACGCCCTTGCGACCGCGGCGCTTCTCGAGGGGCCTGGCGCCGCCGCCTGGTTCGCGGGGATGCCCGACTGGTCGGTCTACCTGATCAAGGACGGCCAGGCCTCGTTCTTCGGCCCGGCGTTCACCTGAGAGCCGTCGGGACCTTCGCCTCTTCTCCTCCGTCGCCCTCGAGGAAAGACTGCGGCTCCGTCGGCCTGAAGGGCACCCCATGCGTCTTGTGATCGCGCTCGGTGGCAACGCGCTGCTGCAGCGCGGGGAGGCTCCCGACGCGACCATCCAACGCGAGCACGTCCGGACGGCAGCGCGGGCGCTGGCACCGCTCGCTCGCGACCACGACCTGGTGCTCTGCCACGGCAACGGGCCGCAAGTCGGCGTCCTCGCGATGGAGAGCGCCGCGGACACGCTGCTCACCCGCCCCTACCCGCTGGATGTGCTCGTCGCCCAGACTCAGGGGATGATCGGCTACTGGTTGGTCCAGGAGCTGCACAACGCCGGGATCCAGAAGCCGCTGGTCGCCCTGGTCACCCAGACGGTGGTGGCAGCCGATGACCCGGCACTCGCGGAACCCAGCAAGTTCATCGGCCCGGTCTACGCCCGCGAGGAGGCCGAACGACTGGCCGCAGCGCACGGGTGGAGCATCGCGGCTGACGGGGGCACGTGGCGGCGCGTGGTGGCCTCGCCACGACCGCAACGCTTCGTCGAGGACAGCACCCTCGCACTGCTCGTGGACGCCGGCGTCGTCGTGGTCTGCGGCGGAGGCGGGGGTGCTCCCGTCGTCGTCGACGACGACGGAGACCTGACGGGTCTCGAGGCCGTCGTGGACAAAGATCTCGTCTCTGCCCTGCTCGCCACCACCCTCAGGGCCGACCGACTGCTGCTGCTCACCGACGTGGCGGCGGTGATGCTGGGGTTCGGCACGCCGGGCGCGAAGGCCATCGACCACCTGGACCTCGAGACGGCAGCCCGGCTCGAGCTACCGGCCGGCTCGATGGGACCCAAGGTCGCCGCCTGCGTCGCCTTCAGCCGCGCCACCGGCCAGCCCGCCGGGATCGGCGCGCTCTCCGATGCCGCAGCGCTGCTCGCCGGGACGGCGGGGACGACCATCGGAGGTCCGGCGCGGGACCTTCGCCCCTAGGCGACCCGTGGCCCCCAGGACAGCGTGTGGACCATGAGGACCCAGGATCTGCCCGCTGCGCCGACGGCTACGCCCGACCTCGACGCTGAGCCGGACGACCGGGGCAGGTTCGGCCTGCCGACGGCGACGGCGCTCGTGATCGGGTCGGTCATCGGCACCGGGGTGTTCGCGCTGCCTTCCGCCCTGGCTCCCTACGGCCCGATCAGCCTGGTGGCGTTCGTGCTGGTCACCGTCGGGGCGCTGGCCCTCGCTCTGACCTTCGGGGCGCTGTCCAAGCGCGTACCCGGCTCCGGTGGTCCCTACGTCTACGCGCGTGACGCGTTCGGTGACTTCGGTGGGTTCCTCAACGCCTGGTCCTACTGGATCACCGCCTGGGCAGGCAATGCCGCCATCGTGGTGGCCCTGGTCGGCTACGTCGAGGTGTTCTGGAACACCAGCCACACCACGCTGTGGTCGATCGTCATCGCCATGCTCGGACTCTGGATCCCCGCCCTCATCAACCTGTCGGGCGTGCGCAACATGGCCGTCACCCAGGTCGTCACCACGGTCCTGAAGTTCCTTCCACTGCTGTTCATGGCGACCTTCGGTCTGCTGTTCATCAAGACCCACAACTTCGGCTCGTTCAACGCCAGCGGCACCTCGGCCGGCAGCGCCATCTCCGCCGCCGCAGCGATCGCGCTGTTCGCCTACCTCGGCATCGAGACCGCGTCGGTGGCTGCGGGCCGGGTCCGCAACCCGGGGCGCAACGTCGGTCGGGCCACCGTGCTCGGCACCATCGGCTGCGCGGTCGTCTACATCCTCGGCACGGTCACCGTCTTCGGGACCGTGAGCCACGCCGCTCTGCTCGACACGACCGCACCGTTCAGCGACTCCGCGAACGCCATCTTCGGCGGCGAGTGGGCCGGCCAGACGGTCGCCGTCGCGGCGATCATCTCGGGGCTCGGGTCGCTCGTGGGCTGGACGCTCATCACTGCCGAGATGCCCCTCGCCGCAGCTCAGGACCGGCTCTTCCCCGCCAAGTTCGCCGAGCTCCACCGCGGGGTGCCGAGGTTCGGCATCCTCGCGGGAGCCGTGCTCGCCTCCGTCCTGACGGTCTTCAGCTACAGCAGCTTCGACAGCGTCTTCACGACCCTCGTGCTGCTGTCCGTGTTCACCGCGGTCGTTCCCTACCTGTTCAGCGCCGCCGCCCAGCTGTACTGGCTGCTCGCACGCGGCCGTACGACGCACTGGCCACACCTCGTCCGGGACTGCGGCGTCTCGGGGCTGGCCCTGGTGTTCTGCTTCTGGTCCCTGGCCGGCAGCGGCTACCAGGCCGCCTACTACGGCGTCTTCTGCTTGCTCCTCGGAGTGCCGGTCTACATCTGGCTCAAGGTGAGCCGCCGCGAGTTCGGCGAGGTACCCCAACCGGTGGCGCGGTGAGCCCGGCATCGGCAGCAGGCGTCCACGGGGGCGCGGCCGAGATCACCGCTGGTACCGCAGCACCGAGGAGAGGCGCATGACAGGCACGTACGGGGTCCATTCCGAGGTCGGCCGGCTCAGGCAGGCCATCGTGCACCGGCCCGGTCTGGAGCTGAGCCGACTCACACCAGGGAACTGCCGAGAGCTGCTCTTCGACGACGTGCTGTGGGCCGAACGGGCACGGGAGGAACACGACCAGTTCGTGCAGGCGCTCCGCGACCGCGGCGTCCTGGTCCACCACTTCGACGAACTCCTTGCCCAAGCGCTGGCGATCCCGGCAGGGCGGTCCTTCGTCCTGGACCGGCTCTGCACCGCAGAGCTGGTGGGACCGACTCTCGCCGGACCCCTCCGGCAGCTGGCCGACGATGTCGATGCCGCCACCCTCGCCGAGCTCCTCATCGGCGGCATCACGCGTACCGACCTCTCCCCGTTGCAGGTGAGGAGCCTGCGGTGGCAGACCCTCGGACCGGACGACTTCGTGCTGGCCCCGTTGCCGAACACCTTGTTCCAGCGCGACAACTCCGCCTGGCTCTTCGGCGGTGTCACCCTCAACCCCATGGCGAAGCCGGCCCGGCAGCGCGAGTCCCTGCACAGTCGTGCGGTCTACCGGTTTCACCCGCTGTTCGCTGAGGCCTCGTTCCCCTTCCTGTACGGCGACGACGACCTCCCGCACCAGCCGGCGACTCTCGAAGGTGGCGACCTGCACGTCCTGGGCAAGGGCGTCGTGCTCGTCGGGATGGGCGAGCGCACCACTCCCATGGCGGTGGAGATCCTGGCGCGCGCGTTGTTCCGCACGGGCCAGGCACACACCGTCATCGCGGTCGAGCTGCCGCAGTCACACGCCTTCATGCACCTCGACACCATCCTCACGATGGTCGACGTGGACACCTTCGTCCGCTACCCCGGGCTCGATGTCGACGCGCTCCGGACCTGGGTCGTCACGGCCGCCGACCAGCGAGAGACCGTCGAACCCGACACCGGAGGGCTGCACGTCGAGCAACGCACGAGCCTGTTCGACACGCTCGCCGTCGCCCTGGGCCTGGACAAGGTCCGGGTGCTGTGCGCCCAGGAGGACGCGCGCGCCGCGGAGCGCGAGCAGTGGGACGACGCGAACAACTTCCTCGCGGTGTCTCCCGGCGTCGTCGTGGGGTATGAGCGCAACACCGTCACCAACGCACTGCTCCGCGACCACGGGCTCGAGGTCATCGCCATCCCCGGCAGTGAGCTCGGCCGCGGCCGCGGCGGATCTCGCTGCATGACCGGCCCCCTCGAGCGCGAGAGCGTCTGAGACCCCCACCCACAGAGAGGATCACCCTGATGAACGAGGTCTCCGCCGAGGAGCTCGCAGAGCTGAGCTCCACCACCGAGCTCCGGGAGCGCGATGGGGTGGCCGCCTTGATGGACAGCCAGGCCGACGCCGGGGACGAGGGTGTGGACAGCAGCCTGTACACCCTTGACGCCCTCGAAGCGGCGGAGCTCAACGTGGACCTCGACCCCAGGCCGGACGAGCCGACCCTCAGCTGAACCTCACCAGCACGACTAGGAGATCACCATGACCCCACACGACTCGATCGTCGTCGGCGTAGACGCCTCGGAGGGCGCGGACACCGCCTTGACCTGGGCCCTTCGCGAGGCCCGGACGCGCAACGCGCCGGTCCGGCTGGTCTGCGCCTACCGCTGGCCGGCAGAGTCCGAACGCCGCTCCTACTTCGCTCCGTTGCCCGAGCTCGACAGGGCGCAGTACGAGCAGGCAGCCGGCGCCCTCGTCGAACGGGCGGTGGCCCGCGCCCGCGCGCTCGACCCGTCCGTCACCGTCCACGGTGAGGCTGTCGACGGGCCGGCCGTGCCGGTGCTGCTCGCGGAATCGGCTTCGGGGGCCCTGCTGGTCCTCGGCTCACGCCACCGGGGTGCCGTCAGCTCCACACTGCTGGGATCGGTGAGCGCCGTTGTCGCCTCGCGGGCGGACCACCCGGTCGTCGTGGTGGGCGGTCCCGAGGCCCTCCCCGGTGAGCTGCCGTCGGTGGTCGTCGGCGTCGACGGCTCGGAGACCTCCGAGGAGCTGCTCGCCTTCGGCTTCGACCACGCCAGCCGGCACCACCTTCCGCTGCAGGCGCTGCTGTTCTGGCATGTCGACCCCCTGGCGGTCATGCTCTGGCGCGCCGAACCGCCGGTGCCCGAGCGCGCCCACGCCTGGCTGTCGGAGGTCCTCGCCGGTTGGGGCGAGAAGTATCCGGACGTCGTCGTCCGCAGCGCCGTCGTCCGCGACCACCCGGCCGCGGGCCTGACGGCCTGGTCGTCGTCGGCGCAACTGCTCGTCGTCGGCAACAGGGGTCGACAGGCGCTCGCCGGTACCTTGCTGGGGTCGGTCAGCCAGGCGGTCCTGCACCACGCCCGGTGCCCGGTTGCCGTTGTCCCGACCCGCGGGTGACCGTACTCACCCACGGTTGGTGAGGTGCGGCAACGCGGGGCCGTGAACACGGAGTCTTCTGACGGCCATGAGTTCGTCACGTCGGCGAGGCAGCAGGCCTGACCGGAGCGCGGGCGAGGCGAGCCGCTGAGGGGGACGGCTACGGGGTGAACGCCTCGTCGAAGGCCCGCTGCAGCTCAGCGGTGGCCTCGCCGGTGTACCCACACGTGTTGACGGTGCCGTCGGTGGCCGTGACCAGGTACTTCGTGCCGCTCACGAAGTCGATCGTGCCGACCGAGGTGTTCGGTGGCGGGACGGAGACGGTGACGACGTCGGCATCGCCGCCCCTGTACCAGTGGTCGACGTGCAGGCTGGCCCTGCCGTTGGACACCTCCGCGACCGTACCCGCGAAGGCGAGCGGCATGTCCTTGAGGATCGAGACGTCGAAGCGGATGCACGAGTGCATCGACGGCCCGCCGCTCGTCGCGCTCTTGAGCGCGAGCGTGGAGTGCGCCCTGGGGGTGGCGCCGCCGTCCCCGCGCGAAGCGGCGAGGCCGCCGACGCCGAGGGCGACCACGGCGGCCGCCGCCGCAGCGAGGACCGCGGATCGCCGCCACGCGGGGGCGGGTGCGGTGTCGGGGGTCGGGTCGGTGGTCAGCATGGCTCGCTCCAGGAGCTCCTGAGCCCGTGGGCTCGTGGGCAGGTCGACAGGGGTCGAGCTCGGCACCGGGTCGAGCCGCGCCAGGCGAGCACGCAGCTCGTCGTGGTCGGTCGTCACGTCGCCTCCTCCTGTCGCTGCACTGGGTGTCCGGCAGCGTCCGGACGCTTTCGTCGGAGCAGGTCCTTCTTGAGCTTCGTCAGGGCACGGTGCAGGCGGATGCTCGCGGCGTTAGGCGTGATGCCGAGCACGACGGCGATCTGCTTCGGGGCCAGCTGCTCCCACGCCCACAGCCGCAACAGCTCAACCTCCCTCGCGGGGAGGGCCTGCAGCGCCTCAGCCAGGTCGGGGTCGTCCTCTGGTACCGCGGGAGCGGGTTCGGCCGCGAGCCGTCGCACGAGCGCGAGCCGGCGTTCGGAGCTGCGGACGGCGTTGGCCAGGCACCTTCGGGCGGCGCCGTAGCACCAGGGGAGCGCGGCGTCCGGCGGGATCTCGTGGTGACGGCGCCACATGACCAGCAGGACGTCGCCGAGCACGTCGTCGGCCGTGGTGGCATCGGTCCGCCGTCGCAGGTAGCGCTGCAGCGGCTGGTAGACGTCGACGACGAGCGCATCGAACGCGGGGTCGGAGCTCACATCGGCCTGATGTCCTGCACGCCCCCGATTCTTTCGCAGCCGGACCCTCCTCCGCCACACTCGAGGGTCGCCTGCCTCCGCGACACGAGCAGTGACAGCCAGGATTCCTCGCGGCTTCTCCTCGCTCGGCTCGAGGAAACGGCTGGACCTACCGACCTCGAACTCAGCCCGCGGCGTACTCACATGGCGGGTCCGTGCCGGCCCCGTGGGGACCGAGGAAGCCCGTCACCGTCCCGGCTCCACGGTGACGAAAAGGTGATCGACGGCGGTCGTCTGCCCTAAAGCTTGCTCAGGTCATGGACCTCGGTCATGTGGCGCTCCCCCTCCTCGGGTACGGCGTGCTCAGGTCCGTCGGCCAAGCCAGCAGGTCGCCCTGGACGAGGACCAGAGCCGATGGTCCCGGGCACCGGGCTAGGGACTTCTGGCACTTCCGCCCGAGCCGCGGCGCGCGCGAGCCTGACAACCATGGATACCCTCGACGAGACCGCGCTGCGCCGGGTCGATGCCTACTGGCGAGCCGCCAACTACCTCTCCGTCGGGCAGATCTACCTGATGGACAACCCGTTGCTGCATGAGCCGCTGCGGGCTGAGCACGTCAAGCCCCGGTTGCTCGGCCACTGGGGCACGACACCTGGGCTCAACCTGGTGTACGCGCACCTGAACCGGGTCATCACCGCACGGGACCTCGAGATGATGTACGTCATCGGGCCGGGGCACGGGGGGCCGGCGATCGTCGCGAACGCCTACCTGGAGGGGACCTACAGCGAGGTGTACCCGGCGATCAGCCAGGACACTGCCGGGATGCGGCGGCTCTTCCGTCAGTTCTCCTTCCCCGGCGGAATCCCCAGTCACGTCGCACCTGAGACCCCCGGCTCCATCCATGAAGGCGGCGAGCTCGGGTACGCCCTCGTGCATGCCTACGGCGCGGCGTTCGACAACCCGGATCTGGTCGTCGCCTGCGTCATCGGCGACGGCGAGGCCGAGACCGGTCCGCTGGCGGCCAGCTGGCACTCCAACAAGTTCCTGGACCCGCGGCGCGACGGCGCGGTCCTGCCGATCCTGCACCTGAACGGCTACAAGATCGCCAGTCCGACCCTCCTCGCCAGGATCAGCCACGAGGAGCTGGAGGCGCTGCTTCGCGGCCATGGGCACAAGCCGTACTTCGTCGAGGGAGACGATCCGGACACCGTCCATCAACTCATGGCCAGGACGCTGGATCACGTTGTCGCCGAAATCCGGCGGATCCAATCGGAGGCCCGCAGCGGAGGTTTCAAGAAGCGTCCCATGTGGCCCATGATCGTCCTGCGAACACCCAAGGGATGGACCGGGCCGAAGGAGGTGGACGGGCTCACGACCGAGGGCTCCTGGCGATCGCATCAGGTGCCACTGTCCAATGTGCACCAGCATCCGCAGCATCTGGAAGTGCTGGAGCGGTGGTTGAAGAGCTACCGTGCCGAGGAGTTGTTCGATACGACAGGCAGGCTCGTTGCCCCGCTCGCTCGACTCGCGCCCAAGGGCGATCGGCGCATGGGCTCGAATCCCCATGCCAACGGGGGATTGCTGCTGCAGGACCTGAAGCTTCCCGACTTTCGTGACTACGCGATCGATGTATTGCAGCCCGGGGCGGTGATGGCCGAATCCACCCGCGTGACGGGGACCTACCTCCCCGACGTG
>JBKJVH010000032.1:0-24170 GCA_046590985.1 Mycobacteriales bacterium | reverse complement strand
CTGAACCCGTGGTGGGCGGCATCGTGCCCGAGTGGCGCGATCTACAAGCGCGAGGAGGACGGCATCGTCCTGGTCGACCAGGACAAGTGCCGTCCTCGAACCGCTTGTAGATCGCCCCGCTCGGGCAGGAGGCGGCGCACGACGGGTTGAGGCAGTGCTCGCAGATGCGTGGCAGGTAGAACATGAAGGTCTGCTCGAAGTCCAGGACGATCTTGTCGCCGATCGACTTCAGCACCGGGTCGTTCACCGTCAGGGCGGGGCTGCCACCGAGGTTGTCGTCCCAGTTGGCCGACCAGCGGATCTTCATGTCCTTGCCCGTGATCAGCGACTTGGGACGCGCGACCGGGCTGTGCTGCTGCGCCGGCGCGGTCGTGAGCGTCTCGTAGTCGTAGGTCCACGGCTCGTAGTAGTCGTCGATGCCGGGCATCAGCGGGTTGGAGAAGATGCTCATCAGCTTCTTCACCCGCCCACCTGCCTTGAGCGTCAGGCGTCCCCGCTTGTTCAGGACCCAGCCGCCCTTCCAGCGCTCCTGGTCCTGGTAGGTCCTCGGATAGCCCTGCCCCGGCCGGGTCTCGACGTTGTTGAACCAGACGTACTCGACCCCGGCCCGGTTGGTCCAGGCCTGCTTGCAGGTCACCGAGCAGGTGTGACAGCCGATGCACTTGTCGAGGTTCATCACCATCGCCATCTGCGCCATCACCCTCATCAGTACTCCACCTCCTGGCTGCGGCGACGAATGGTGGTGACCTCGTCGCGCTGGTTGCCCGTGGGCCCGAGGTAGTTGAAGGCGTAGGACAGCTGCGCGTAGCCACCCGCCAGGTGGGTCGGCTTCATCAGCAGCCGCGTCAGGCTGTTGTGGATGCCGCCGCGCTTCTTGGACGTCTCGGCGATCGGAACGTCGATCGTGCGCTCCTGCGCGTGGTGCATGTAGACCGTGCCCTCCGGCATCCGGTAGCTCACGATCGCCCGCGCGACCACCACCCCGTTGCGGTTGACGGCCTCGATCCAGTCGTTGTCGGCGACCCCGATCTTGTCCGCGTCGACCGGGCTGATCCAGATGCTCTGCCCGCCCCGGGACAGCGACAGCATGAACAGGTTGTCCTGGTACTCCGAGTGGATGGACCACTTCGAGTGCGGCGTCAGGTAGCGCACCGTGATGCCCAGCCCGCCCAGGGAACCCAGGTGCGGCTCGGCGAACAGCTGGTGCATGTCCAGCGGCGGCCGGAACACCGGCAGTTGCTCCCCGAGCTCCTCCATCCAGTCGTGCTCGACGAAGAAGTGCTGGCGGCCGGTCAGGGTGTGCCAGGGCTTGGAGCGCTCGACGTTGATGACGAACGGCGAGTAGCGGCGACCGCCGTGCTCCGAGCCTGACCACTCCGGGGACGTGATGACCGGGGTGGGACGGGACTGGGTGTCGGCGAAGGTGATCTGCTTGCCCTCGTGCTCGGCGGCGAGGTCCACCAGCTGAGTTCCCGTGCGCTTCTCCAGGGTCTGGAACCCCTGCACAGCAAGGGATCCGTTCGTCGTTCCTGACATCGCAAGGATGGCCTCGCACATGTGGGTGTCGAGGTCCAGGCGCGGGAGACCGTCGGCGACGCCGCCCCGGACCCTCCCGTTCTTGGCCGCCAGGTAGTCGACGGCTTTGGTGAGGTCGTAGGTGATCCCCTTGGTGGTGGCACCCAACGAGCTCGCCAGCGGCCCGAGGGCGGCCATCTTGGCCGCCGTCGCGGGATAGTCGCGTTCCACCAGCGCCAGCTTGGGGAAGTTGACCCCGGGGACCGGCCGGGTCCCGTCGGCGTGCCAGTCCTTGATCCGTCCGTGCGGCAGCGCCATCTCGTCCGGGGTGTCGTGTGCGAGCGGGCTGGCGACCAGGTCGGTCCGCACCCCGAGGTGCTTCTCGGCTTGCGCGCTGAACGCCTTGGCCAGCGTGTGGAAGATGTCGAAGTCCGTCCGCGTCTGCCACGGAGGCGAGATGGCCGGCGTGAAGGCGTTGACGAACGGGTGCATGTCCGTGGTGTTGAGGTCGTGCTTCTCGTACCAGGTGGCAGCAGGCAGCACGACGTCGGCGAACAACGTCGTGGAGGTCATCCGGAAGTCCAGCGCCAGCAGCAGGTCGAGCTTGCCTTCGGGCGCCTCCTCCCGCCAGGTGACGTCGCGTGGCCGTTGGCCCTCGGGTGCCTCCGCGGCACGCACCGAGCTCTCCGCTCCCAGCAGGTGCTTCATGAAGTACTCGTTGCCCTTGCCCGACGAGCCGAGCAGGTTGGCCCTCCAGACGGTCAGCACCCTCGGGAAGTTCTCCGGCGCGTCCGGGTCCTCGCAGGCAAACCGCACCCGTCCTGTCGCCAGCTCGTCGGCGATGAAGTCGCCCGGAGTCGTGCCGGCGGCCTTCACCGCGTCACCGAGGTCGAGGGAGTTCCAGTTGAACGTCGGGTACGACGGCATCCAGCCGAGCCGGGCGGACTGCGCCAGCACGTCAGCGGTGGTCATGCCCTCGAACCGCTTGCGTCCCGTGGGGGAGGAGAACGCGTCGGCCTGGAAGCTGTCGTAGCGCCACTGGCCCGTTGCGAGGTACCAGTAGGCCGTGCCGATCATCTGGCGCGGCGGCCGAGCCCAGTCGGCGCTCATCGCCACCTGGGCGTGCCCGGTGAGCGGCCGGACCTTCTCCTGCCCGACGTAGTGCGCCCAGCCGCCGCCGTTCTTGCCCTGGCAGCCGGTAAGCGTGGTCAGGGTCAGGAAGGCGCGGTAGATCGTGTCGGAGTGGAAGTAGTGGTTGGTTCCCGCCCCCATGATGATCATCGAGCGGCCGCCGGAGTCGACCGAGTTCTGGGCGAACTCGCGACCGATCCGCTCGGCCTTGGCCGCCGGCACTCCTGTGATCTCTGCCTGCCAGGCCGGGGTGCACGGCGAGGACGGGTCGTCGTAACCGGTCGGCCAGGTGCCGGGCAACCCGTCCCGTCCGACGCCGTACGTCGCGAGCAGCAGGTCGAACACGGTCGTCACCGTCTGGCCCGCCACCACCCGGGTCGGCACCCCACGCACGATCACCGACCCTGCACCGTCGGGAGCATCGAACCGTGGGAGAGACACCTCTGCGGACGCACCGCCGTAGAGACTCAGCAGCGGGTCGGTGTCACCGAGCTCGAGGTTCCAGGAGCCCTCGCCCTGCTGGCCGTAGTGGAAGCCCAGCGACCCGTTGGGGACGATCGCATCGCCGGTCGTCGTGTCGAGCAGCACGGTCTTGAAGTCGCTGTTCTCGCCCGCCTGGCCGAGGTCGGTCGCGGTGAGGAACCGACCGGGCACCAGGCTGCCGTCGCGCTCCTCCAGCGTCACCAGGAACGGCAGGTCGGTGAACCGCTTGACGTAGTCGTCGAAGAAGGGCGTCTGCTTCTCGACGAAGAACTCCTTGAGCACGACGTGACCCATGGCCATCGCCAAGGCGCCATCGGTGCCCGGCGCCGGCGCCAGCCACTCGTCGGCGAACTTGGTGGCGTCGGAGTAGTCCGGGGAACAGACCACGACCTTCTGGCCGCGGTAGCGCGCCTCGGTCATCCAGTGCGCGTCGGGGGTGCGCGTGACCGGGACGTTGGAGCCCCAGAGCATGAGGTAGGTCGCGTCCCACCAGTCCCCCGACTCCGGCACGTCGGTCTGGTCACCGAAGACCTGCGGCGAGGCGACCGGCAGGTCGGCGTACCAGTCGTAGAACGACAGCAGGGGGGCGCCGATGAGCGAGTAGAAGCGGGTGCCGGCGGCGTGGCTGACCATGCTCATGGCGGGGATGGGGCTGAAGCCGGCGATCCGGTCCGGGCCCCAGGTCTTGATGGTGTGCACGTGCGCCGCGGAGGCGATCTCGATGGCCTCGTCCCACGTCGCCCGGACGAACCCGCCCTTGCCGCGGGCCTGCTTGTACTGCTGCGCCAGAGCGGGGGTCCCGACGATCTCGCCCCACGCGAGCACTGGGTCGTCGCCGTTGCGGGCCTTGGCCTCGCGGAAGAGCCGCAGCAGGGTGCCCCTGACGTAGGGGTAACGGACCCGGGTGGGTGAGTAGGTGTACCAGGAGAAGGCGGCACCTCGGGGGCACCCACGCGGCTCGTACTCCGGGCTGTCGGGCCCGACGCTCGGGTAGTCGGTCTGCTGCGACTCCCAGGTGATGATCCCGTCCTTGACGTAGACCTTCCACGAGCAGCCCCCGGTGCAGTTGACGCCATGGGTCGACCGGACGACCTTGTCGTGGCTCCACCGGTCGCGGTAGAAGCTGTCCGCCTCGCGACCGCCGATCTGATGGAGCGTGCGGAGGTCCGCCGATGCGGTTCCCTTGCGGAAGTGCCGCCCTGCCTGCAGAAGCAACTGGGCACCGGGTCCGTCCAGTCCGAACGGGCTCACGCCGTTCTTGGTCGGGCCTGTCATGAGGTCCCCTTGCTGTCGACCTGCCCGAACCTACTCACCTTTGGACCATGACCAGGGAGGGACCATGGCCTGCAAGCCAGGGACCTTGGTCCCCTCTCGCCCAAAGCCCCGAGGATCGATGCTGGAACGACCATCCACGTACGTCCCTGGAGCGAGCCATGTCGCAGGCAGTCACCCCGGTCCGCCCGAGCGCCGCGCCCACGGCCGCCGTCGACCCCCGGGCCTACCTCATGCTCGGCCTGGCCGCCGTCGGGTTCGCGGTCAACTTCTGGGCCTGGGCGCTGCTCAGCCCGCTGGCGATCAGGCTCAAGGGCGAGCTCGGGCTCACCTCCTTCCAGCAGGCGCTCCTGGTCGCGGTGCCGGTGATCGTCGGCGCCCTGGGTCGCATCCCGGTCGGCGCCCTCACCGATCGGTACGGCGGTCGGGTGATGTTCCCCATCGTGTCGCTGGCCACCGTGGTGCCGGTCGTCTACCTCGGGCTGTCCGGACACTCCAGCTACGGCGGGGCCCTGGTCGGCGGCTTCTTCCTCGGCATCGGCGGAACGGCGTTCGCCGTGGGCGTGCCGTTCGTGAACGGGTGGTTCCCGCCCGAGCGCCGCGGCTTCGCCATCGGCGTGTTCGGCGCCGGGATGGGTGGCACCGCCATCAGCGCCCTCACCACCGTCAAGCTCGCCAAAGCACACGGCATCACCACCCCGTTCCTGCTCACCGCGGGCGTGCTCACCGCGTACGGCCTGCTCGCCGCCCTACTGCTGAAGGACCCCCCGGGACGCCAGCAGCCGACCGGCTCGGCGACCAAGCGGCTCGCCGCAGCGGCCAAGCTGCAGGTGACCTGGCAGCTGTCCGCCCTCTACGCGGTCGCCTTCGGCTGCTACGTCGCGCTGTCGGTCTACCTGCCGACGTACCTCAAGACCGCTTACGACCTCACCCAGACCGACGCCGCCAACAAGATGGCCGGCTTCGTCGTCGTGGCGGTCATCATGCGACCCGTCGGCGGGTGGCTCTGTGACCGGGTCCCACCCACGAACGTTCTCGCGGCCGTCTTCGGCTGCGTCACCGTTGCGGCCGTCGTCCAGTCAGCGACGCCCTCGCTGCGTCCCTACGGCACCATCGCGCTGCTGGCCACCGCGGCTGCCGTCGGCGCCGGAAGTGGCGCCGTCTTCGCCCTGCTCGCCCAGCGCGCACCGGCCGGCAGCGTCGGCAGCGTCACCGGGATCGTCGGGGCGGCCGGCGGGCTCGGCGGCTTCATCCCGCCACTGCTGATGGGCTCGGTCTACGGCTCGCAAGGCTCCTACGCGATCGGCCTGCTGCTGCTGGCCGCCACCGCCGCCGGCGCCTTGGCCTTCACCGTCACGGGCGTCCGGCACGCAGCAGCGCGCGTGCCTGCGTAGCTGTGACGCGCCCGGGGCTCTCGGCGAGCCCTGAGTCGCTGTGCCCAACGCTGAACCCCTCACCCGATGCCCGGCTCAAGTCCGGGCGCGGAACCTTCAGGTGTCCGACTCCCAGTAGGATCCGCAGACCGGGTCGTGATCAGAGTGCTCTTGCGGGTGCTCCTGGTACCCCCCGCCTCCGTAGCTCAGTGGATAGAGCGCCTCCGTCCTAAGGAGGGCGTCGGGAGTTCGATTCTCTCCGGGGGCACTCCTGCTCCCCTTGCTCCATGCGCCACGACAGGTCAGGTCGCGACCACCGCACCCGCCCGGCCGGCCGGGGTCCGCAGTCGCCCGGCCAGCCGTGCCAGCGGTTCGTCCACCGGAGGGATCACGCACAGGTGCAACAGCGTGTTGGTCTCGAAGTCGCGCCGGTGGTCCCCGGTGAGGGTGGCCTCGCGCTGCCTGCGCGACCTCGTCCGGGACCGTGAGGTTCACCCTGGCCATCCGCACGAAAGACACCCCCCTGCGCTCCAGGGCATGATCGTGCCCATGGACCAGGGCGCGCTGTTCGACCTCGAGACCGAGGCCCCACCTCCCCCGACGACGCGGCCGCTCGTGGTGGCCGCCACCGACGGCTCCTGCGACCCGAACCCCGGCCAGGCTGCCGGCGCCTGGTACGTCAGCGACACCTGCTGGGGCGCCGAACCGGTCGAGGGCACCGGCACCAACAACATCGGCGAGCTGGTCGGGATCCGGGCGCTCCTGCAGGCCGCCCCGGCAGACCAGCCGCTCGAGATCGTCTTCGACAGCCAGTACGCCCACGACTGCCTCAACGTCTGGATCCGGTCGTGGAGCAAGGGCTTCCGACTGCCCCCGGACCAGTGGCGCCGCGGCCCGCAGAAGGAGCCGGTGAAGAACGCGCACCTGATCGGCGAGACCTACCTGCTGGTGAAGGGTCGCAGCATCGTCTGGACCAAGGCGAAGGCGCACGTGGCGCTGGCTGACGGCGGGCACCTGCTCAACCAGCACGTGGATCTCAAGGCCGGCGACGTGGTGCGGGACCTCAGGGCCGGCCGGGCCCCGGACCTCGGCCCGGGCTGGATGCTCTGAGAGGCGCGGCGCCGCACGCGCCCCTACCGTCGGACTCGTGACGACCGCCCTGCTCTGGTTTCGCCGCGACCTCCGACTGGCCGACCACCCGGCGCTGCTCGCCGCCCGGGACGCCGCCGATGAGGTGGTCCCGGTGTTCGTCCTGGACGACGTGCTGACCAAGCCGTCCGGCGCCGCCCGGCTGGCCTTCCTGCACGCGGCCCTGCGGGACCTGCACGAGCGCACCGGCGGGGCGCTGCGGATTGCGCACGGCCGGCCCGAGGACGTGCTCCCGCTCCTGGCCACGCAGGCCGGCGCGGAGCAGGTGCACGTCAGCAGCGACCACGGCCCCTATGGCCGGGCCCGGGATGCCCGCGTCGCCGCGACGCTCGGCGACGTGCCGCTGGTCGCCACCGGTTCGCCCTACGGGGTCACGCCCGGGGTGCTCCGCAAGGCCGACGACACCCCGTACAAGGTCTACACGCCGTTCCTCAAGGCCTGGCGGGTCCGCGGGATCCGCTCTCCCGCGACCTCAACGAGCCCGACCTGGACCGACGGCGGGCTTGCCACGACGGCCATCCCGAAGGGTCCGAAGCCGGTCGTCGAGGCGACCGAAGCGGCCGCGCTCGCTCGCTGGGAGGCGTTTCGCGACCGCGACCTCGACAGCTACCACGAGATCCGCAACGACCCCGGCGTCGACCGGACCAGCCGGCTGTCGCCGTATCTGAAGTGGGGGCTGCTGCACCCCCGGACGCTGCACGCGGAGCTGACCGAGGGCGAGGGCGCCCGCGTCTTCGGCCAGGAGCTGATCTGGCGGGACTTCTACGCCGACGTGCTCTGGCACCATCCGCGCACGGCCCGCGAGGACCTCAACGACGTCCCCCTGGAGTACGACGAGCCCGGCCCGCTGCTCGAGGCCTGGAAGCAGGGCCGGAGCGGCTACCCGATCGTGGACGCCGGCATGCGGCAGCTGCTCGCCGAGGGCTGGATGCACAACCGGGTACGCATGATCGTCGCGTCCTTCCTCACCAAGGACCTGCACCTGTGGTGGCCGCACGGTGCGCGGCACTTCATGGAGCACCTGATCGACGCTGACCTCGCCAGCAACCAGCACGGCTGGCAGTGGACCGCCGGGACCGGTACGGACGCCTCGCCGTACTTCCGGGTGTTCAACCCGGTCACGCAGGGCCTGAAGTTCGACCCGCACGGGGACTACCTGCGGCGCTGGGTGCCCGAGCTGCGTGATCTGCCCGATAAGTACATCCACGAGCCGTGGGCGTGCGAACACCTACCGACCGGCTACCCAGCGCGGGTGGTCGACCATGCCACCGAGCGCCAGGAGTCCCTGGACCGGTACCAGCGGGCGAAAGGCCAGCAGTGAACGAGCAGTTCCTCGACCACGGGCCGATCCGGCTCTGCTATGAGGTGCAGGGCGAGGAGTGCCACCCCACCGTCGTGCTGGTGATGGGCCTCAACCTTCAGATGGTCTGGTGGCGCGACGACTTCGTGCAGCTCCTCCTCGACCGGGGCCTTCGGGTCGTGCGCTTCGACAACCGCGACGTCGGCCGGTCCACCGCGCTGCCAGGAAACGGCATCACCGCGATGCAGTTCCTGCGACGCAAGGCCGACGCCTCGTACAGCCTGAGCGACATGGCCGACGACACCGCAGCCCTCATCGAGCACGTCGCGCCGCACGGGGCGCACATCGTCGGCGCCTCGCTGGGGTCGTTCATCGCGCAGGAGACCGCGATCCGGCACCCTGCCAAGGTGCTCTCCCTCACCTCGATCATGGGCCGGACCGGCGACCGGAAGAACGGCAAGGTCGCCTGGAGCATGCGCGCCGGCTTCCTCCGCGGCGCACCGGCGTCCCTGGAGGCTCAGGCCGAGCAGATGGTGACGGTCTTCCACAAGATGGGCTCGACCGGACGCACCGCCCAGGACGACGAGGATGTACGGGTCGCGATCCGCCGCTCACACTCCCGGAACGCCGGTGGGGGCGCGGGCCAGATGGCCGCGATCCTCACCGAACGGGACCGAACGGCGGACCTCGGGCGGCTGACGATGCCGGCGCTCGTGGTCCATGGCGACAAGGACAAGGTGGTGCTGCCGTCCGGTGGCCGCGCGACCGCAGAGGCCATTCCCGGCGCAGAGCTGATGATGGTCCCCGGCATGGGGCATGACCTGCCGCGGCGCCTGTGGCCCGACCTGGTGTCCGCCATCGTTCGCACCACGGAGCGGGCGGTGCCGGCATGACCGACCTCGACACCCCGGTCACCCCGCTGCACCCCGGCGTGGAGGTGCTGCCCGCCGAGGGCGACACCCGCGGCGTGGTGCTGGTGCTGCACGGCGGCAAGGCCGACAGCTACGAGCCGTCCGAGTCCGGCCACCTGTCCCGCCGCCGGCTCAACCCGTTCGCGAAGGCCCTCCACCGCCAGAGCGCCCCACACGGCGTGGCCGTGTGGAAGGTGGAGTACCGCGTCCGCGGCTGGAACGGCCGGGACCGCTCCCCAGCGAAGGATGCGCAGTGGGCACTCGAGGAGATCCGCCGCCGGCACGGGGAGGTCCCCGTCGTGCTACTCGGCCATTCGATGGGCGGCCGCGCTGCCGTGCACGTGCTCGGCGACCCGTCCGTCATCGGGATGGTCGCGCTCTGCCCCTGGCTGCCGAACGAGCCGTTCGAGGGCGCGTTCGGCAAGAACATCGTGATCGCGCACGGCATCATCGACCGCTGGACCAGCCCCCGCGAGACCCGGGACTGGGCAGCTGCTGCGCGTCCGCTGGCCGCTTCGCTGCTGTACGTCCGGGTGCGTCGCACCGGGCACTTCATGCTTCGTCGCTCCGGGCTCTGGACCGACCTTGCGACCGGGTTCACCCTGTCCTGGTTGGGCCTGGACCCATCCGTAGGGCGGGTCACGACGAACGTCATGTCAGAAGCAGCTGCTGGGGCGACCACGCTCACCGTGTAGCTGGACGACACACTCCCCTGGGACGGTTCACTCGTGGTTTCGTTCGACTCCCCCCGCCGCGTCGCGGTCGTCGGTGCCGGTGTCTCCGGCCTCACCGCCGCGTACGTCCTCGAGAAGTCCGGCGTCCACGTCACCCTGTTCGAGCGGGACGCCCGCCTCGGCGGGCACGCCGACACCCACGACGTGGTGGACCGCCGCGGCAGGAGCCAGTCGGTCGACACCGGCTTCATCGTCCACAACGAGCGCACCTACCCGGTGCTGCTGCGACTGTTCGCCGAGCTCGGCGTCGCGACGCAGGACTCCGACATGAGCATGTCCGTCCGCTGTGACGAGTGCCACCTCGAGTACGCCGGCGCCCAGGGCGCAGCCGGGCTGTTCGCCTCCCGCCGCTCGGCCAACCCGCGCTACCTGAAGATGCTCGTGGAGGTGCTGCGGTTCCACCGCCGCGCCCGGGCCGTGCTGGCGTCCCCGGTCGAGAACGACCAGACCCTCGACGCGTTCCTCGACGAGGGGAAGTTCTCCCCCTACTTCCGCTCGCACTTCATGACGCCCGTCGTCTCCTGCGTCTGGTCCTGCCCGCCGGCCACCGCCGGCCAGTACCCCGCCCGCTACCTGTTCGCCTTCCTGCAGCACCACGGGATGCTCGCGGTCACCGGCTCACCGCAGTGGCGCACCGTCGTCGGCGGCTCGCGCAGCTATGTGGAGAAGGTCGCCAAGGAGATCAGCGCCGTCCGGACCTCCGCACCTGTGACGTCGGTCCGCCGGTTCAGCCGGGGCGTCGAGGTCACCGTCGACGGCGACGTCCAAGCATTCGACGCCGTCGTGATCGCCACCCACCCGCACCAGGCGCTGGAGCTGCTGGCCGAGCCGACCGAGCTCGAGACCGACGTGCTCGGTGCCATCACCTACATCGAGAACCCGACGGTGCTGCACACCGACACCTCGCTGCTGCCGGCCGCGCCCAAGGCCCAGGCCTCCTGGAACTACGTCATGGACAGCTGCGCGTCGGACGCCTCCACCGTCCTGGTCAGCTACGACATGAACCGGCTCCAGGGGCTCGACGCCCCCGAGCGCTTCATCGTCACCCTCAACGGGGTCGACCGGATCGACCCGAGCACCGTCGTGGACCGGATGGAGTACGAGCACCCGGCGTACACCCCGGAGTCGGTCGCGGCCCAGAAGCTGCTGCCGTCCCTGA
The DNA here is from genome assembly GCA_046590985.1 of Mycobacteriales bacterium. Taxonomy (GTDB): domain Bacteria; phylum Actinomycetota; class Actinomycetes; order Mycobacteriales; family SCTD01; genus RYN-111. The sequence continues at coordinate 13,143 of JBKJVH010000032.1, read as the reverse complement.
ACGACGGCCGGATCGCCTTCGCCGGCGCCTACCACGGCTGGGGCTTCCACGAGGACGGCGCGCGCTCCGGCGTCGAGGCCGCCCGCTCCCTGGGAGCGAGCTGGTGACCCTCACCGCGCTCCCCGTCACGACGGTGGTGCCGGCGCTGTACGAGACCACCATCTCGCACGTCCGGCAGACCCCGTTCAAGCACGCGTTCACCTACCGGAGCTACTGGTGGCTCGTCGACCTCGACCACCTGCCGACCTTCGGCCCCCTCGCCCAGTTCCGGGCTGCCGACCACGTCGGTTCAGGCACCAGCATCCGGGCGAACATCGACGGCCTGCTCGCCGCCGAGGGGCTCAGCGCCCACCGCGTCCTGATGCTCACGAACGCCCGGAGCCTCGGGCACGTGTTCAACCCGATCTCGGTGCACTGGTGCTTCGCGGAGTCCGGTGAGGTGGTGGCGGTGGTCGCCGAGGTGCACAACACCTACGCCGGCCGGCACGCCTACGTGCTGCGGGTCGACGCGGAGATGCGCGCCTCCACCGACAAGGTCTTCTACGTCTCGCCCTTCAACACCGTCGAAGGCCGGTACGAGATGCGCCTCCCCGTACCCGGTGAGGACCTGCGCATCGACCTCACCTACTTCCGGGACGACGCCAAGCCGTTCGTGGCGACCGTCCGCGGCACCCGCACCGCCGTGTCCACCCGGACCGTCCTCGCGACCGCCCTACGGCACCCGTTCTCGACCCGGATGGTCTCGGTGCGGATCCGCATCCAGGGCATCAAGCTCTACCTCCGCAAGCTTCCTGTCATTGCCCGCACCCCTGACCCGGCGATCACCGTCACCACCAAGGAGCACACCTCATGAGCGTTCTCGACACCGGCCGCCGCGAGGCGACCCGCGCCATCGCGCACCTCGACGCCGAGATGTGGCCCGACATCGTCAACCTGCCGACCGGCGGGATCCGGGCGCGGGTCGCCAAGCAGCTGTTCGAGCGGGTCGTCCGCAAGCTCCCCTTGCACGTGCTCCTCCCGGACGGCCGCGTGCTGGGTGCCGGTGGCCTCGAGGGCCCGGTGCTGAAGCTCCGCCGCCCCGAGGCGTTCTACCTACGGCTCGGTGACTCCGGCCTGGTCGGCTTCGGCGAGGCGTTCATGGCCGGCGACTGGGAGACCGACGACCTCGCCGGGGTCCTGACCGTGTTCGCTGCTCGCGTCGGCGAGCTCATCCCGCCGTCGTTGCAGCGGCTGCGTGACGTCGCGCTGCTGTCCCACCCGACCGGCGACAGCCAGGCCAAGCACAACCAGAAGAAGAACATCGAGCGGCACTACGACCTGAGCAACGACCTTTTCACGCTCTTTCTCGACCCGACCCTGACGTACTCCTCGGCGATCTTCCCGGGCCAGGAGTCACTGCGCCCGACCGCGACGTGGGACACGCTCGAAGGTGCCCAGCACCGCAAGATCGACCGGCTCCTGGACGGCGCCGGCGTCACGAAGGGCAGCACCGTCCTGGAGATCGGCACCGGCTGGGGCGAGCTGTCGCTGCGCGCCGCCGCCCGCGGCGCCACGGTGCTGTCCGTCACCCTGTCGGAGGAGCAGCGCGCGCTGGCCATCGAGCGCGTCCGGCTCGCCGGGTACTCCGACCTCGTGACCGTCGAGCTGTGCGACTACCGCGACGTGCAGGGCAAGTTCGACGCCGTCGTCTCCGTCGAGATGATCGAGGCGGTCGGCTACAAGTACTGGCCGGAGTACTTCGCGACGCTCGACCGGCACCTCAAGCCGGGCGGCAAGGTCGGCCTGCAGGCGATCACGATGCCGCACGACCGGATGCTTGCCTCACGCGACACCTTCACCTGGATCCACAAGTACATCTTCCCGGGCGGCCTCATCCCGTCGGTGACGGCGATCGAGCAGGCGGTGTTCCAGCACACCTCGCTGCGCGTCACCGACCGCTTCGCGTTCGGCCAGCACTACGCGGAGACGCTGCGGCTGTGGCGCCAGCAGTTCGAGGGCCGCGCCGAGGAGGTCGAGAACCTCGGCTTCGACGAGACGTTCCGCAAGATGTGGTCGCTCTACCTCGCCTACTCCGAGGCGGGCTTCAGCTCGGGTTACCTCGACGTCTACCAGTTCGTCTTCGAGAAGCCCGCCACTCCCCTTTCCGCTCAGGAGATCTGACCGATGCTTTTCAAGACGACGCCCGCTGCCGGCAAGGGCGCTGCGCCGGCGCTGGCCGCGATCGTGGAGCCCTTGTTCGGCGGTTCCCTACCCATCAGGCTGCGGGCCTGGGACGGCAGCGAGCACGGCCCCGCCGACGCCCCCGTCGTGGTGCTCAAGAGCCGCAAGGCCCTGCGGCGCCTGCTGTACAACCGGGGTGAGCTGGGCCTCGCCCAGGCCTACGTCACGGGCGAGCTCGACGTCGAGGGCGACCTGTTCGAGGGCTTCCGTCGCATCTGGGCGACCGTCCGCGAGAAGAACCTCGCAGCCGGCAAGCCCGAGCTGTTGCCGAGCGTCAGGACGGCACTGCGCTACGGCGTGATCGGGCTGCCGCCGAAGGCGCCGGTCTCCCAGGCCCGCCTGCAGGGCAAGCTGCACTCGCTGCTGCGCGACCGCGACGCGATCAGCCACCACTACGACCTCAGCAACGACTTCTACCACCTGATCCTGGACCCGCACATGGCGTACTCCTGCGCCTACTACCTGACCGGCGAGGAAACGGTCGAGCAGGCGCAGAGCAACAAGCTCGAGCTCATCGCACAGAAGCTCGGCGTCGTCGCCGGCGGCCGGCACCTCGACATCGGCTGCGGCTGGGGCTCGCTGTCGCTCTACCTGGCGGAGAAGCACGGCGTGCACGTGATCGGCGTGACGATCGCCAAGGAGCAGAAGGCCTTCATCGACGCGCGCATCGCCGAGCGCGGCCTGGGACACCTGGTCGAGATCCGGCTGCAGGACTACCGCGAGGTCCCCGAGACCGGCTTCGACAGCGTGTCCTCCATCGAGATGGGCGAGCACGTCGGCGCCGAGAACTACCCGACGTTCGTCAACCTCATCCACTCCCGGTTGCGGGACGGCGGCCGCGCCCTCATCCAGCAGATGTCGCGCCGGGACCGGCCCGGTGGCGGCGACTTCATCGAGGCCTACATCGCGCCCGACATGCACATGCGCCCGGTCGGAGAGACCGTCGCCCTCATCGAGGACTCCGGCCTCGAGGTGCGCGACGTGCACATGCTGCGTGAGCACTACGTGAAGACGATCCTGGCCTGGTACGACCAGTTCGAGTCCAACTACGACAAAGCTGTCGCGATGGTCGGCGAGGAGGTCGCCCGCGTGTGGCGGCTCTACATGGTCGGCTCGGCCTTGGTGTTCGAGGAGGGTCGAATGGGCGTCGACCAGATCCTCGCCGTGAAGAAGAGCCCCGACGGCGTCAGCGGCATGCCCTGGGCACGCACCTTCGACCCAGTCCGTTGACCGAGATGCCGAAGCCCGGGAACGTGCCGCCCCGCCAAGACCTGAAGAACCGCGTGTACCGCTGGATCGTCGCCATCGGCAGCTTCTTCCTGCGCGTCATCGACGCGCGCCGCACCGTCACCGGCACCGAGCACCTGCCGGCGACCGGCGGCGTGGTGCTGGCGATCACGCACTTCAGCTACCTCGACTTCGTGCTGTCGGAGTGGGCGATCTGGCGCGACTGCAAGCGCTACACCCGGTTCATGGCGACGATGAAGTCCTTCGAGAACCCCGTCGCCGGACCACTCATGAAGTCGATGGGCCACATCCCGGTCGACCGTGCCGCGGGCGCGTCCGCGTACCGGTATGCCGTCGATGCCCTGCAGCGCGGCGAGATCGTCGGGGTGTTCCCCGAGACACGGGTGTCCCGGTCCTTCGAGCTGCTGCCGTTCAAGAACGGCGCCGCCCGGATGGCCGCGCAGTCCGGTGCGCCCATCGTGCCGTGCGTGATCTGGGGCAGCCACCGCGTCATGACACGCACCCACAAGACCCAGCTCCGCAAGAGCCGGCACACCCCGATGAGCATTGCGTTCGGAGAGCCGATCTTCGTGAGCGCGGACGACGATCCGGTGATCGTGACCGAGAAGCTCCAGCAGACGATGGAGGACATGCTGCGGCACGCGCAGGAGACCTACCCGGTCCAAGCACCGGGAGCGTGGTGGGAACCCGCCCGCCGCGGAGGAGGAGCCCCGACCCCTGAGAAGGCGGCGGAGCTCGACGATCGGAAGGCAACTGCATGACGCTCAAGGCCGGGGACAAGGCCCCCGACTTCACCCTCACCGACGACTCCGGCACACCGCGGACGCTGTCCACCTACCTGGCGTCGGGACCAGTGGTGCTCTTCTTCTACCCCGCCGCCATGACCTCTGGCTGCACGAAGGAGGCGTGCCACTTCCGTGACCTGGCCGGCGAGTTCGACGCCGCCGGGGCGCAGCGCCTGGGCATCAGCGTCGACGACGTCGACAAGCAGAAGGAGTTCTCCACCAAGCACGGCTTCGACTACCCGCTGCTCGCCGACGTCGGTGGCACAGTGGCGGACGCCTTCGGTGTGAAGCGCTCCGGCCTGATGGCCAAGCTCACGCCGGTGAAGCGCGCGACCTTCGTCATCGGTGCGGACGGCCTGGTCAAGGCCGCCATCACGTCCGAGACCAAGATGGACGTGCACGCCGACGAGGCCCTGAAGGCCCTCGCCGGCTGACCCACGTACGAGAGCGGCCGCTGTCCCCGTGGGCGGCGGCCGCTTTCACGTAAGGGCCCCTCGGCACGCGCGACGGGACCAATGGCCCTGTCTGCACGTCGCGACGCAGCCGCACTCTCGACGCATGATCACCACCCTGCTCAGCTCAGCGGTCGACCTCAACCATCCCGGGGACTACCTGCACTGGGGCGTGCTGTCGATCTCGGTCGCCAACGCCGTCGTGATCGGGACCATGCTGGTGCTCTTCGGGCTGGCCCTGCTGCTGCCCTTCCCGAAGGACCGGGACAAGCGATGAGCACCACGACCTGGACCGGGCGCGCGCGGGACAAGGCCGTCGAGGTCTTCCCCCCGGATCAGTTGCTGCCTGACCGGCAGCCGGTCTACGTCGCCTCGTGGATCTACGTGTTCGGGGTGCTCACGCTCGCCGCGTTCCTGACGGTGCTGGCCTCCGGCACCGTCCTCGCGGTCGAAGGCCCACAGTGGTGGCACACCTCGAGCACCGGTCACTTCATGAACAGCCTGCACCTGTGGGGCGTCGAGCTGTTCATGGCGTTCATGGTGATCCACCTCTGGGGCAAGTTCTGGATGGCCGCGTGGCGCGGCAAGCGGGCCATGACCTGGGTGACCGGCGTGGTCTGCTTCCTCGGTTCGATCGGGACGGCCTTCACCGGCTACCTCCTGCAGTCCAACTTCGACTCGCAGTGGATCAGCGCGGAAGCGAAGGACGGCCTGAACTCCGCCGGCATCGGATCCCACTTCAACGTGCTCAACTTCGGTCAGATGCTGATGTGGCACATCGTGCTGCTGCCCGCCGTCGTCGGCTTCGTCATCGTCATCCACATCTTGCAGGTGCGCCGCCGGGGCGTGGTGCCACCGTTCGAGATCGACCCGCGGGACGTGACGTCATGACCGTCGTCGACACCCCGAAGCGCGTCGGCCCTCCCGGCAACGACGACGGGAAGTGGCACGGCCGCACCCGCGAGTACGACCTGCTCAAGGAGCTCGTCATCGCTCTGGTCGTGGTGTCGCTGCTCACGGTCGCGCTGGCCGGGATCTTCTCCTCGCCGGACGAGAAGCAGCTGACCCTCGCGGCCTGGAGCCAGGGGGCGCCGAACGACTTCGTCGCCACCGCCGCAGCAGAGCTCGACGGGACCAGCGGCAGCGCCAGCTACGGCGCCCCCTACACGCACACTCCCGACGCCGCCCAGAAGCTCGGCCCCTTCTCGCCGCAGGACCTGGCCGGCGTGACGCACCCCATCGACACCGTCAACGACTTCGTGATCGGGCCGCTCGGTGGCACCGTCGGTGACCCCAGCCTGACCTCCGCGCTCGCCGCCTGGAAGGCCACCAGCGCGACCCAGCAGCAGGCCTGGGCGACCGCCTACGACGAGGCGCTCCAGAAGGCTCCGGACACCGACCCGGCCCAGGTCGCCGCCGGCGAGTTCGGACCCGTCCCGGTGCTGCTGGCCAGCCTGCTCCGACTGGCCCAGGCCGGTGGGCTCGACGGTGCCCTGCTGCTCCAACGCAGCTTCTTCCAGACCGACTACACCAAGCCGCTGCTGTTCATCGCGGACGGCACGTTCCTGGAGGACAAGGCCGTCGCCGAGCACCTGGGCGGTGACCAGTGGGGGATGATGAACGAGACCGGCAGCTACCCCGGGCAGGCCTGGCTGTGGCTCTACAGCTTCTGGTACCAGGTCGAACCGTTCAAGAGCTCACCCAACGCGGACGTGCAGATCTTCGCCATCATGGGCCTGCTCAGCGTCGGGCTGCTGCTGGTGCCGTTCCTGCCAGGCGTCCGGTCCATCCCCCGGCTCATTCCGGTGCATCGGCTGATCTGGCGCAGCTACTACCGGGACCGCGCCTAGGCCCAGCGGCGCGACAACAGCACCAACGCGCCCCAGGTACCGCCGACGGCGACGATCTTCTTGCGGGTGGCGGGGTCGGCCGGCAGGCCGAGGATGACGCCGTCACTGAGGTCGCACAGGCCTCGTACCGTCGTGACGGCCTTCAGAGCAGGCCCGGCCGGGGCCACCAGCATGACCGCGCTGATGATCGCGTCGCGGGTCGAGATCGCCCGCACGGACGTGGCCACATCGGGCGGGACGTCACCGAACTCGTCGACCAGTCCGCACGGACCGGCGAGGACCTTCGGGTTGGCAACGACGGCAAGGCTGTACGCGAGGGTGGCAACACCCATGAGGCGGGGGAACGCGGTCACGCAGACTCCAAGGGTCAGTGGTTACCTATCGTTCGCAGCCGACGGCCGAGGGGTTCATGCATGAGGATCGACGCGCGGTTCAACGGACCCTCCGACTCCGGCAACGGCGGCGTCACCGCTGGCCTGCTCGCGGCGCACCTCGACGCCCCCATCATCGAGGTCACGCTCCGCAAACCGCCGCCCCTGGACACCGACCTGACCGTCACCGACGGAGGCCTGTACGCCGGGGACCTGCTGATCGCGCAGGCGGTCCCGGGGTCGGTCGAGGTCGAGGCCCCTGCGCCCACCACGCCGGACCGGATCGGCGAGAGCGCGCTCGGGCCGCACCCGCATCCGTTCCCGACCTGCTTCGTGTGCGGGACCGGGCGCACCGACGGGCTGGCCCTGCTGCCCCACCGCGTTTCCGAGGGCCTGGTCGCGGTGCCGTGGATGCCGCAGCCCGTCGAGGGCCTGACGTCCGAGGCGCTGACCTGGGCGGCTCTCGACTGCCCCGGCGGCTGGTCCGCAGAGCTGCCCGGCAGGCAGATGGTGCTGGGCCGGATGTCGGTGGTCCTGGACGTGCCCCCGACCTACGGCGAGCCGCACCTGGTCCAGGGCTGGCTCGTGGGCGGCGAGGGGCGGAAGGTGCACACGGGTAGCGCGCTCTACGACGACGGCGGCCGGGTGCTCGCGGTCGCGCAGGCGACCTGGATCACCCTGACCTGAGGACCCTTGGCCGGAGGTTCGCTTGCCCTTGTCCTGTTGAGCAAAGGACGACCTCCTAGGCACGACCCCGCTGCCGACCCGGTCGTCGCCGTGCAGAGGTGATCCGCGTCCTCAGCCGACCGCGCGGTACGGCCCGGTCGCGAAGGTCGTGTCGGCGTCGGGCGCCATCAGCAGGTCGTTGGCAAACAGCCCACACGTGCTGCGAGCGCTGCGAAGGGCGAGCCCCGTGCCGGTCGTCTCCCCAGCGCCACGCAGCAGCGAGCAGATGATCCGCTCGCCGATGGTCATCGACGGGTTGAAGAAGTAGGTGTCGTTGTCGATCGGGCTCGGACAGCCGACCGGTGACGGCACGCCGGAGCAGTTGTCCCCGGTCGGCGGCGGCTCGCCCGACAGGATGCTGCGCCGGATCGGCTCCGGATAGGCCTCGAACGGCGCGATCAGGTAGCCCAGGAAGTCACCTGCCGTACCCAGGGACAGGAACCCGCGCATCCCTGTGGTCGCCGCTCTCACGGCCAGCGGGATCTGCGGGTACGGCTCGCCGGGACTCCCCGAGATCAGCAGATCACCGATCCGGCCGGAGTACGTCGTGGAGCCGATGACGTTGCCGGTGAACCACGGCGGTGTGTTCTGCCGCAGGATGGGGGCGCCGGCCGCGAAGCCGCCGTTGGACAGGGCGAAGATCGGAGCGTTCGTGCCCACGTCCTGGATCAGGTAGCTGTGCAGGTCGACCACAGCCCTGCCGGTCAGCGGCCGCGCCGAGGCCAGAGCCTTCTTCGTCCGGTCGAAGACTCGGCCTGCGTACTCGTCCAGAGCGCAGAGGCTGGCCGCCGCGTCCTTGAGGGTCTTGTCCTGGCAGCCGCGGTCGGCGGGCTGCGAGCGCCCGAGGGTGCCCACCTGCTGGAACCCCACCCCACCGTACGACGCGAGCAGGGTCGAGAGCCGGCCGGTGTAGTCGCCGCTGACGAGCGTGTTCCCGCCGCCGAGCACGGTCGGGTGAGCCGACCAGTTCAGGTAGGTGACGACGACCTTTCCGGTCGTGCGCGACCGGGCCTGCAGGACCCGCAGCTCATCGTCCATGGCCTGGTTGCCCGGGTCGTTGCCGAACTGGTTGCTGATCAGGGCATCCGGGTCCTTGCCGCTGACACCGCCCTTGGCGGTCCCGAAGCTCAAGGTCGACGGCACCATGGAGGTGTAGGCACGCACGATGGCGCTCACGGTTCGGTCGTGGACGAGCTGCAGGTACGCCTGCGGCACGCCGCCCCAGACGCCCGCCGTGTCCGGTCCAGCGTGGCTGTGGTTGCTGTCGACGACGATCTGGCCCGGCCCCAGCTTCGGCCCGCCGGGGCGCGCCTTGGCTGCGGCGATGGCCGCGTCGCGGCGGATGTCCTCGATGCCGAACGGCCCGGTCTTGTAGGCCGCGAAGACCCCCTGCGTCTCGATCTGCGCGGTGACCAGCGCGGTGGCTCCATCGCTCACCGCGAGGGCCCGCGAGTGCACACCGTCCGCGAGGATGCCGGTCGCGAAGCGCCCACCCATCACCGGCACCACACCACCCACTGTGCCGCTCGAGAGGCCGTAGCCGCCCAGGTAGAAGGTCTTGGTAGCGATCATCGCCGGTGTCGGGTTGATCGACTCGACCGCCGCCCCCACCAGGTAGGTCGCGGGCTTATCCGAGATCGGTGTGGTGACCGGTCCCGAGGAGGGTGAGGAGCTGGGGCAGTCGGCCGCGCGGGCCGACGGCGTGGGTAGTGCGAGGGTGGCCGCACCGAGCCCCAGAGCCACCAGGATCCCCAGGACGGGCAGCGCCCCGGCTCGATCGCCGCGACGGCGGCGGAGGAGGAAGGCTGCCACGAGCAGCAGCAGGGCCAGCACCGGCAGGAGCACCGTGGGTCCGGTGGCAGCCAGCGGCCCACCAGCGTCGGAGCCACGGGTGCACGCGGCCAGCGCGGACAGCAGCAGGTGGGGCGCAGAGACGTCAGGCAAGGGGAGTCCTTTGCTCGGTACAGGTCAGCCGGGTGCGGGTCAGGCGGGTGCGGAGAGCGGCGGGACCTCCCCTGCCCAGGCGCAGCAGGAGCAGTGCGACGAGCAGGGCGATCATGCCGACGGTGGCGGGTCCGGTGCCGCCCGTCGCCGCGAGGCCGGGTCCGGCTGAGCCGCCTGCCGCCAGGACGGGGGACAGCGTTCCGTCGGGTCCGATCGCCAGCGTCGGCCGGCCGTTGATCTCACCGAAGGTGTCGAGCACCCCGGCCCGGGCGAGGTAGGCGCGCTCCCCGTTGGCCAGCCGGGTCGCGGCGAGCCACCGGCCGTCGCGCAGTGCCGCGGGCACCCGGCGCAGCACCCGGTTGCCTCGGACGACCGTGACGGTGACCGTCTCGACCTCCCCCGTGGCGGCCCAGGGCCGGAAGGTGCAGGTCTTGCAGACCCGCTTGGCGTGGTCGTCCTTGATCAGGTGCAGCTTCGTCGCGTAGGTGCGCGGATAGCGGATCGGGTCAACGGGGAACGACACGGCACGCCCAGCCTCGAGCCGCGGGTTGCCCGCCGCGATGCCCTCCCACGGGGACACCGTGAAGGGACGCGACGTCAGGGCGTAGGAGGCCACCTTGCCGGCCGTGTGGAGGTGGCCGGCAACCGCGAACCGGTAGGTCCCGTTGGGCACCTGGCCGCCCGGGACATCGTGGCGGGGGAAGGCGTCGAACGCCTCGGCATGCGCCCGCCAGGTCCACTCCTGCGTGCCGGTGCGGGTGGTCAGCAGGTCGATCCCGCCGGGCGGCAGGACCAGCTCGGTCAGCACCTCACCGCTCTGGTTGGCGAAGGGCACCCAGCGGCCGCCGACCTTGCGCTCGACGGTGGCGACCGGGTTGTCGACGTAGTTGCCGCCGCCCCGCCAGGTGAAGCTGACGCCGTCGAAGCGGCGGACGTCCCGGGGCTGGACGAGGGCAGCCGCCGGCCCGACGTCGTCGGGCAGCTGGGCGGCCCAGCCGTCGTAGTAGAAGGACGCGAGCTGCCCGAGCGCACGCGCCTGCGCCTCCTGACGGACCTCGTCGGCCTGACCCTGAGCGTCGTTCGGCTCCGGCTGCAGCGCCGGCCCGCCCTTCAGCGCGCCGGCCATGGTGACCAGCCGGGTGACCATGTAGTCCGCGGTGTGGGGACCGTACGCGGTGAGCGCCTTGCGGTAGCTCTCGCGGTTCTGGTACTCGCGGTAGGAAACCGTGTAACCGGAGTAGTCGCCGGTGTGACCGAGTCCTACGGGCAGGGCATAGCCGAGCGAGGCGGGCAGCTCGGTCTTCGTGAAGTTGCCCTTGATGCCGGCCGGGTCGGAGGGCTCGGACTGCGCCTCGAGGAGCTGCGACGGAGCGTCCCAGCCCTTCGCGTCGTTGTGGACCTGCGCGACCATCCGGGCGTAGCCGGCCGCGGTCACGGCCACGCGCTTGCCTGGGGTGCGCGGATCGGCGCACGACCAGTCGGTGCCGGCGCGGCGACAGGTGGGTGCGTAGTCGAAGCCGTCCCAGATGTTGCCCTGCCGAGTGTCCGTCCGGCTCTCCAGGTTGAGCACGAGGTCGACCTGAGGCTCGCAGGAGCACGAAGCGAGCAGCACCTCCCCCACGCGGATCACCTGCAGCTTGAGGCGGACGTTCTCCTCGACGGCGCTGAACGACGACAACGCGTAGTTGTCAGGCAGCGGCAGCCCAGCCTCGCGCAGGTTCTCGTACAGCGGCGACTGCACGCCGGTACCGGCTCGCTCGCAGTCAGGCAGTCCGGGGGCGCCGGGGTCGCCGTCGGTCGTCGGTGCCGTCCGGCAGTTGCCGGTGGAGGGATAGGGGTGCGAGACCGGGCCGGGAACGAAGGTCGAGAGCATCTTCACCGGCACGTCCCGTGAGAACGGCACCTGCCCGCTACCGGCACCGATGGATCTCCACGCCCGGATCACGTCATCGGCCATCAGCCGGGCGCCGCGCTCGGCCTGCGCGTAGCCGGCGTGCGCGTAGATCTGCAGCGAGCCGTCGGACAGGACGGGAACCGGACCGTCACCGAAGTGGCTCTCGTAGGGGCCTTCCTGAGAACCCACGGCGCCCTGCGTGAACACCAGCGTCGAGCCGGTGTCGCGATCGACGAAGCGCTGCAGCGGCGCGAGGTAGTCGCCGCTGATGAGCTGGTAGCCGTCGAGGGACTCCGGGTGCTCGCCGAAGTTCATCCAGGTGGCATAGGGCTTCGGGTGTGCGGGGTCGGTCATGTCGTCGAAGCGCATCACCACCAGCCCGTTGTCGTTGAACAGCCGCGGGTAGCCGGCGGGGCTGCCGTCGTCACCGAGCGTCGGGCCCACGATGTTCTCGAGCAGGGCGTTGTGCTTCACGGTGGTCGCGCCCATCCGCGCCGGACGCAGCGCGGCCGCGGCCTGCGTGATGGCGCTCGCGATGGCTCGCGCCTGGTACTCGAAAGCCCGCAGGTCAAAGACGTCCTGGAAGACCCAGACCCCGGCAGAGGGCGTCGAGTAGTACGGCGAGGAGTGGTCGTGTGTGGCCGAGACCAGGATGTGGTCGTACGTGATCCCGCTCGGGCCACCCTGGAGCAGCTGGCCGACGCGGCGGGTCAGGTAGTCCTGCGCGAGGTAGTTGTCGACCTTGACCATCGCGACGCGGGTCTTGTCGGCTCCCTCCAGGACCAGTGCCCGCGTTGACAACCGCGAGGCGACGCCGTAGGACGCGGTCTTGGTGACGTGCTGGAGGTTCGGGTCCCACTCCGACTGCAAGCCGTCCTGCCCCTCCGACGCGCCGTTGGTGTCGGCGTACTGCCCGGCGGAGGCACCGACGTGCCACGTCATGTCGACCGACGCGACCCCGGCCCGCAGCCCGGCCGGTGCAGCGACAGCCCGTGCTGTCGGCGGCAGCGCAGCGACCACAGCGCAGACAACCGCGAGAGCAAGCAGGAGCGCAGACAGACGCCGGATCACGGGACCTCCGAGGGCACCCCGTTTCGGTGCCAGGTGCATCGCAGCAGCACCCGCGCGGTGTCCTTGGCCATCAGCGTGACGGACAACCCCCGCTGCAGCTGCGCCGATGTGGCTCGTCCCACGAGCGCGCCCGACGGGCCCTCGTAGAGGTTGAACACCCGCCCGTCCGGGATGCCCCGCAACGCCACGTTCGCGGTGGACGACGCGGCCGACTGGCGGAACGCGACCACGGCCCCGCGAGCCCGCTCCGGGTCCCACGTCTGCAGCGCGGTCCAGCCCTTGTCCAACGGGTCGGCGAGCAGCGGATAGGTGACGCCCTCTGTCAGCAGCTCCCGGTGCGCCTTGTGGAACCGGGCCCACGGAGCGGCAGCGTCGACGACCGCAGGCGGGAGGCTGCGGAGATCGCTGAAGAAAGTCGGGTGGGACAGCAGCGCCGTCGCCATCAGAGTGTCGACCGGAAAAGACTCGTACTGCGGGCCGCCGAGGAAGTGCTGCCCGAGAGACTCCGTCGGGATCCAGGGCGCGAGGTTCCAGAGCTTGTGCAACAGGCGGTCCGGGGTGGGGGTGCCGTTCTGGAACCAG
>JBKJVH010000077.1:0-10134 GCA_046590985.1 Mycobacteriales bacterium | reverse complement strand
AACCGGCTGTCCGCGATGATCCGCGGCAACCTCGCCATGGCGATGCAGGGCCTCGCGGTCGTCCCGCTGTTCGCCGGCTACGACGTCGACCGCGGCCTCGGCCGGATCTTCAGCTATGACGTGACCGGCGGGCGCTATGAGGAGCACAGCTTCCACAGCGTCGGGTCGGGCAGCACCTTCGCCCGGAGCGCGCTGAAGAAGAAGTACAAGGAAGGCCTGGACGAGAGCGAGGCGATCCGGATCGCGGTCGATGCGCTCTACGACGCCGCCGACGACGACAGTGCCACTGGTGGCCCCGACCTGACGCGCCGGATCTTCCCGGTCGTCATGACCGTCACCCCCGACGGGCTACGCCGCGTTCCGGACGACGAGGTCCAGGCCGTCGTCGAGGCCATCGTGGCCGCCCGCATGATCAACCCCGGCGGCTGAGGAGACCAGCGCGATGAGCACCCCCTTCTACGTCAGTCCCGAGCAAATCATGCGGGACAAGAGCGACTATGCCCGCAAGGGCATCGCCCGCGGCCGCTCCGTCCTGGTGATGGCCTACGACGACGGGATCTTGTTCTGCGGGGAGAACCCGAGCAAGGCGCTGCACAAGATCAGCGAGATCTACGACCGGATCGCCTTCGCGGCGGTCGGGAAGTACAACGAGTTCGAGAACCTGCGGCTGGCCGGGGTCCGGTACGCCGACATGCGCGGCTACCAGTACGACCGGAGCGACGTCACGAGCCGCGGGCTCGCGAACGCCTACGCCCAGACGCTGGGTTCGATCTTCACCGAGGCCGGCAAGCCGTACGAGGTGGAGATCACCGTCGCGGAGGTCGGCGCCAACCCGGGGGAGGACCAGCTCTACCGGCTGACCTATGACGGCTCGGTCGCCGAGGAGCACGGCTTCATCGTCATGGGCGGCAACGCCGACCCGATCGCGGGGGTGCTCAAGGAGGAGCACGTTGCGGACCTCGACCTGGGCGCCGCCGTCGCGCTCGCGATGAAGGCGTTGAAGGCCACGGCGGAGGGCACTGAGTCCCGCGAGATCGCACCTGGCAGTCTGGAGGCAGCGGTCCTGGACCGCACCCGCCCCCGACGCGCGTTCAAGCGGCTGTCCGCTGAGCGCCTCACCACGATCCTCGGAGTTCCCTCTTCATGAAGCGCACGCTCGTGCTCGCCCTTGCCCTGACCGCCGGCCTCACCGGCTGCCGCGGCGCCGACAGCACCAAGGACCGGCTCTCCTCGCAGCCCTCCGCCGGCACCACCGCGTCCGCCACGGACGCCGCCACGCCGGCCCCTGGTGAAAGCCCGGCCGCCGCGACGGGGGCCTGCACCGCGACCGGCAAGGGCACCACCGACCTCAAGACGAAGCCGGTGGCGGCCTACCGCACCGGCGCCGAGCCGACCGAGACCAAGGTGTACGACGAGGTCTGCGGCACCGGCGCTGAGGCCAAGGAGGGCTCGAACGTGACCGCGAAGTACGTCGGGCTGCTGTTCAAGGACGGCACGGAGTTCGACTCGAGCTGGAAGGTCAGCGCGGACAACACGTTCCAGTTCCAGGTCGGCGGCAACGTCATCCCGGGCTTCAGCAAGGGCGCACTCGGCATGAAGGTCGGTGGCCGCCGCGAGGTCGTCATCCCCAGCGCCGACGGCTACGGCCCGGCCGGCAGCGGCCCGATCCCGGCGGACGCCACGCTGATCTTCATCATCGACCTGGTCGCGGTCAGCTAGGCCACCACGCGCTACCGTGTGGCAGTCCGCGTGACGGCTTGAGGAAGCTGGTGAGATTCCAGCACGGTCGCGCCACTGTTTTCGCGAGGAACCTCTCGCGTGAGTCAGGTCTTCAGCCAACACGCAGCCCGCAGACGAGGGACGCAAGATCCCTCAAAGGAGGCTCATCCCGATGTCCCACTCCACGCACGCCCACGCGACCCCGGTCGTCGTCTCGCTCCCCGGCGCCGCGCTGCTCGTGCTCACGACGGCGATGCTCGCGGTGCTCGCCTACTACTTCATCGGCGTCGACCAGGGCATGACCTCGGTCTTCGGCCAGACGTCGTACGTGCACGAGCTCGTCCACGACGCACGGCACTTCCTCGGTTTCCCCTGTCACTGACGGGTGCTCGAACGCAAGCTCATCGTCCGCGGGGTCCTGGCAGGGGCTCTCGCGGGACTGCTCGCCTTCGCCTTCGCGCGCGTCTTCGCTGAGCCGCTGATTCAACAGGCCATCGACTACGAGACCGCGCGTGATGCTGCGCAGGCTGTGATCGACCGGGCGGGCGGCCTTCACGTGGCCGCCGCCGGCCCCGACATCTTTGACCGAACCGTCCAGGCCAACCTCGGCCTGGGCCTCGGACTGGTGCTGTTCGGAGCCGCCCTCGGGGCGATGTTCGCCGTGACGTACGTGGTGTGCCTGGGACGCGTCGGTCGGCTCGGCGCCCGTTCCTTGGCGCTCGCCGTGGGGGCGCTCGGGTTCCTCGCGGTCTACGTCGTCCCGTTCGTGAAGTATCCCGCGAACCCGCCGGCCATCGGGCACGGCGAGACCATCCAGCAGCGCGGGGCGCTGTACCTGACGATGACGCTGCTGTCGGTGCTCCTGACGATCGCGGCGGTCTACCTCGGCCAGCGCCTCCGGGTCCGGTTGGGGACGTGGAACGCGACGCTGCTCGCGGGCGCGGCCTTTCTCGTCGCGATCGGGGTCGTGATGGCCGTCCTGCCGGCTCTCGGGCACCTCGCTGCCAACCGCAGCCAGTACGGCGACTTCGCGACCGAGACGCCGCGGCCGCTGCGGGACGCCGGCGGGACGCTGGTGCTCGCGGGCTTCGATGCGGACCTGCTGTTCCGGTTCCGGCTCTACTCCGTCGGAGCCCAGGCGCTGCTCTGGGGCGCGCTCAGCGTGGTGTTCGCCCCGCTTGCTGAGCGGGTCCTCGCCTCCAGGAGCTGAGCCAGGGCTGCGCCCTACTACCGATCGCCCACGGCTTAGAGCGCTGCCATACCGCCTTCGGCGAGCGCATCCGTCAGCAACGCCACCAGCGCCTCGAGCTGCACGTCGACCGAGGACGACACGGCCTCGTCCGACCCGTCGAGCGCACGGGCGGCGAGCCCGGCCTTGCCGTCGATGAGCTCGGCGATCCGGGCGTCGATCGTCTGCGCCGCGATGATGCGCCAGGCGGTCACCGGCTGGTCCTGGCCGATCCGGTGCACCCGGTCGATGGCCTGGGTCTGCTCGGCATCCGTCCAGGAGAGCTCGGCCAGCACCACGTTCGAGGCGACCTGGAGGTTGAGCCCGACGCCGGCGGCGGTCAGCGAGCACACCGCGACCGCCACCGAGGGGTCGTTCACAAAGGCGTCGATGCTCTTCTGCCGTACGCGGGGGGTCTGGTCGCCACGGATGGAGGTGTAGCCGATGCCGCGCTGGGCGAAGGTCTGCTCCGCGATGTCCATCACGTCGATGTGCTTGGCGAAGAACACCACCTTGCCGACGTTGCGGGACAGCTGCGCGGCGTAGTCGGCGGCCAGGCCGGCCTTCGCCTGGCCGATGCGCCGCATCATGGCGAACACGTTCTCACCGGTGCTGCTGTCGTCGCCGTCCTGCCGCTCCCAGGTCGCGACCTGGCGGACCAGGGCGTGGTCGACGCCGACGACGACCTCGGTGGAGCTCCGGGCGGCCAGCGCGCTCTGGTAGCGCTTGACGAGCCGGCGGGCGAGCACCCGCTCGGCGTCCCGGATCGAGCGACCCAGCGCCCCTTCGAGCTCGACGGGCAGGTCGGCGATCCGGCGGGCCGGGATGTCGGCGGCCACGTCGACCTTGCGCCGCCGGACGATGCCGAGGTCGATCACGGAGGTCCGGGCAGCCGGGTAGAAGTCGAAGTCGGCCGGCGTGAACCCGTTGTCCTCGAGCGAGTGCATCAACCGGGTGCCCGGCTCCTTGTCCCCGATCCAGCCCAGGAACTCCCAGATCGCCAGGAAGTCCTCGATGTCGTTGATGAGCGGCGTGCCGGTCAGCGCCATGAGCAGTGGCCGTACCGTCCTGGAGCGGATCCGCTCCGAGAGCTCCAGCACGTGCCGGGAGCGCTGGGACGTCTTGTTCTTGATGAAGTGCGCCTCGTCGACGACCATCCCGCGGAAGCCGAGCCGGCCGAGCCAGCCGACGTGCCGGTCAAGCACCTCGTAGTTCACGACCACGATGTCGGAGAAGCCGTCGATCGTGTCGCCGTCCCCGTGCACGACGGTCGCCGAGTGGTTCGGCGTCCAGATACCGGCCTCCCGAGCCCAGTTCGTCTTGACGACGTTCGGGACGACGACCAGCAGCGGGTAGGCCTCCGCGGCCTGCGCCGCCAGCAGCGCCTGTGCGGTCTTGCCGAGGCCGGGCTCGTCCGCGAGCAGGAACGTCCGATGGCCTTCGGCCGCGGCGGCGATCACCTGCGCCTGATGGGGCATCAGCTCGCGTCCCCCAGCCGCCTTGAGGGACCCGGCGCGGGGGAGCTCCATGCACGACGACGCTCCGCCGGACGCCTCCTCGAACGCGCGCAGCAGGGGGCCGAGCAGCTCCCAGGTCGAGAGCATCCGCTGCCGGGCGGCCGGGGCGGGAGCCGCCGAGTAGTCAGGTTCCAGGAACGGGTTGGCCAGCTGCCGGGAGATCACCGACTGGGGTACGACCTGGCGCTCCGGCCGGACCACGGCCGCGGTTGGCTCCTTCACCGCCGCCTCCGGGGCCGGCTCCAGACCGGCAGCGAGCCGCAGCTCGCGCATCACCGAGCTGGCGCCCTCGACCGGCTCGGCGTCCTCAGCGAGCAGGGTCAGCAGCGACCCGTCCCGCGCCGCGGTCCTGGCCAGCACGGTGGCCAGCCCGTCGATCCGCTTGAGCTGCTCGGTGCGCTGTGACTCACGCATGGTGTCGGTCTTGACCCGGCTGCGCTCCTCGCGGACGAGCAGCGCCACCACCTGGAAGGTGGCGCGGACCGAGGAGTTGACCCGGCCCCGTTGGACGGCGAGCTCGACGTCACGCACGGCCTTCGCGAGCACCCCGATGATGCCCTGCTCCTCGCGGCCGCGAGCCTTCTGCTGAGGCCGGTTTCCGCCGGTCGGTCGTTGGCCTCGTGTGGCCACGTGCGGTCTCCTCTGATGCGCATGAGCTGGTGCCGCAGCACCCCATGCGGGTGGTGGCGCCTGTGAGACGGTCACCGGCCCTGTCGTGAGCCGCAGGCGTGGAGCGTCGCTCGAACGAGGGAGCCTGCGATCAGTACCGGCCCATCGTAGCCCTGCCGACAGCCGTTGAGGGGGGAGGTAGGGCGTTGCGGACTCCTCGCCCCAGGCGATGAGGCACCGGTGCCTGGCACATCAGGGAGGTATCACGGGTTCCTCCCGATCGCTCCTGATCCTCAGGCGCAGACACGGATGGCGGGGCTGTGATGGCCGTGAGCGGGCCGGGTCGGTCCAGGAGGCACGCGCGTCTTGCGGCTGCTCTCGGTGCGCTCGTGCTCGTCGGCGCCGGGCTGCTCGCCCACATCGATCCCGTGGCCGCGTTCCCCCGACCCGCTCAGCCCTTCAACGAGGGCAGGGTGCTGGTCGGGTACGCGACCGGTCCGCCGGGTCCGGCGCTGTCGAGCGTCCTGGCAGGGGCGAAGGCCCGCGAGATCGGCCGGCGGGGACGCGGCGCACTGCTCGCCGTTCCGCCCGGGCAGGTGCTGTCAGCGGTCACCCGACTCCGGGAGTCCCCTCTCGTCCGGTATGCCGAGCCCGACTATCTCGGTGAGCTGGCCGCGTCTCCCAACGACCCGGGCATCGGCAACCAGTGGGCCTTGCAGAACCTGGGACAGGCCGTGAACGGCGTGACCGGGCGCCCCGGCGCCGACGAGAACGCCCTCGCCGCCTGGCAGACCACGACCGGCACCCCGTCCGTCGTCGTGGCCGAGGTCGACACGGGGGTCGACTACACCCACCCCGACCTGCAAGCCAACATCTGGACCAACCCCGGCAGCATCGGGGGGTGCGCTGCCGGGACGCACGGCTACAACGCGCTCACGTCCACCTGCGACCCGATGGACGACGACACGGCGTACGGCGGGCACGGCACGCACGTCGCCGGGATCATCGGCGCCGTCGGCAACAACGGGATCGGCGTCAGCGGCGTGAACTGGTCGGCCACCATCCTGCCGGTCAAGACCGTCAGCGCCTCGGGCGTCGGTGCCACCAGCGACCTGCTGGCCGGGCTGGACTGGCTCCTTCGAGTCAAGCAGTCCGGTGTGAACATCCGGATCGTCAACGACTCCCAGACCTGGAAGGGCACCGCGTACTCGCAAGCGCTGTCCGACGAGATCGACCTGCTCGGCAGCAACGGGATCCTGTTCGTCACTGCCGGTGGCAACACCAGTGAGGACAACGACAACCCGAGCCTTCGCCGCTACCCGTGCGGCTACGACCGCAGCAACGAGGTGTGCGCCGCCGCCTCGAACTCCAGCGACGCCCTGGCGAGCTACGCGAACCGAGGGGCGTCCACCGTCGACCTCGCGGCGCCCGGCGACAGCATCTACTCCACACTGCGGGCAGGAGCGTACGGCTACGTCAGCGGCAGCTCGATGGCGGCGGCCCAGGTGTCCGGAGCCGCGGCCCTCCTGCTCGCCCACCAGAACCTCACGACGCTGGAGGTCAAGGCCGCTCTGCTCCAGGGCGCCGACCCCCTCCCCAGCCTGGCCGGGGTGGTGCGCAGCGGAGGCAGGCTGGACGTGTGCCGCTCCCTGGGTGCCTGCGCGGCCCCGGTCGTCGAGCGCGTGGGGACGACGACGGTGGGCGGTTCGGCGGACGCCATGTCGGCCGACCGCAAGCGCGTGAACCGGGGCACGTTCGCGAATCCCGCGACAGTGACCTCCCTCAGCGCCTTCCTCGCGCCGACCGGGACGGCCGGCACCCAGGCGCTCACCGGGGTCCTGTACGCCGACGCGGGAGGGTCGCCGGGAACCCTGATCGCCACCACCAGCCCGGGCAGCTTCAGCTCGACCCAGACCGCCGGATGGGTCACGCTGCCGTTCCCGTCTCCGGTGGCGGTGGCGGCGGGCAGCTACTGGTTCGGGGTGCACAGCGGCGGTCCGGGTGGCGTCATCGGCTTCCGGTACGACAGCGTCCCGGGAGCGCGGGCGGCCAAGGCCGACAGCTACGCCGACGGCCCAAGCTCCCCGTTCGGAGCGCCGACGGTCGACAGCGAGCTGATGTCGGTCTACCTCACCGACACCCCGTCCAGCGGGTCGCCCGCTGCTCCGTTCGCGATCACACCGCCCTCCCTGGTCTCGACCGCATCAACCCGGCCGGCTCCGCAGCAGGGCGAGGCGCTTGCCGCCGGCACGGGCGACTGGACCGGTGGCCCCACCTCCTTCGGCTACCAGTGGGACCGCTGCTCAGTGGCCGGAGCCGGCTGCGCCGCCGTGGCTGGTGCGACCGGCTCGACGTACGTTCCCGCAAGCGCCGATGTCGGGTTGACCCTGCGCGTCCGCGTGACGGCGACGGCACCCGGCGGCAGCGCGACCTCAGCGTCGCCACCGAGCCTGGTAGTGGCGACGTCCACCACCGCCGCCCCGTCCCCGACGTCCATCCCGACGCCTTCGCCCACGCCCACACCTTCGCCCAGCCCCACCCCCACGACCGCATGCACGGCCGGGACGACCACCGTCGGGCCGAACCCGGACACGATGAGCGCACAGCGCAAGCGGGCAAACCGCATCAGCCTGGCGGGCGCGACCAGCGTGTCGAAGCTGTCTGCCTATCTGGCACCGACCGGCACGTCAGGGGCGCAGGACGTGCTGGGCATGCTCTACGCCGACAGTGGCGGGACCCCCGGAGCCCTCCTTGGTGTCACCGCCGGGTTCTCGTTCTCCTCGACCCTGCCTGCGGGCTGGTACGACCTGGTCTTCCCGGCGCCGTTGGCGCTGTCACCGGGGACCTACTGGATCGGGCTGCTCAGCGGCACCAGCTCGGGAGTCACCGGCTTCCGGTGGAGCGCCTCCGCCGGAGCCCGCGCGTACAACGCCAACAGCTACGCGAACCGCCCGAGCAACCCCTTCGGTACCGCGAACACCGACGGCGAGCTGATGAGCCTGTACGCCAGCTGCGGCTGACGCCGGCGCAGGAGGGAACGCGTCCAGCCGCCGGCAGCCGCTTCTCGCCGCACCTCGCGGGTCGGCACACCAGTGTTGTCGCCGAGGTGCGACGCTGTGTTCCTGCGGGTGTTCGAAGCGCCATCGGACCGAGTGGAAGAGCAGTGATGAGCAACCAGATCGGCGAACAGCAACCGCGCGACCGAAGATGGAGAGACATGCCCTCTGACCAGCGGTTTTCCCTTTCTGTGATCTTCGCCGGTGTTCGCTGATGGAGCGCCGCATCTTCGGGATCGAGAACGTCCTCCGCGTGTAACGTCGCAGGTCAGAGGGGGTGTGACCCCTCAAATGTGGCAGGAATGTGGCAGGCGGTGCCCTGCTCATGTCTGAGGTTCGTTGATGTCCCCCGACGTTCGCCGATGCCGGGTGGGGCGACGGATGGACCCGCCCGCTCGATGACGATGAGGGCGAGACCGACGGGCCCGTGACCGCGGTTGGCGAGGCTCGCTGCGCCGGGTCGATGTGCTCAGTTCGGTTGTTCGACACGACTACCTGATGAGGGTTTCGCACGGTTTGCGGGCAGGTGCCCTCGGGGATTCCTATCGAGCCTACCGAGCCCGCGCACGCGAGGGGTGCGCGCTGAGAACCTGCGGGTGCTGTTCACCGTGCTGCCCCACGAGCTCGAGGCCTCGGCGGTGGCGCTGCCGGGACGGGGTCGGTGTTCGCTGATGCCCTGCAGTCACTGGGTTCGATCACCGGGGCTACCTGGACAGGTGATGCGGCGACAACCCGTCATTCCACCAGCCGGGCTTGGCCCGAACCTCCGAAACCAAGATGGCCCTAAATGACTATGTGCTTGCGGCGAACGGCCGCCGAAGAAACACCAGGTTTTGCTGAATGGACCATGGTTCGGTGACCTAGATGGCTCAGTTCGCTGTGCCTGCGAGATAGGTTCATGCGGCGTCTCGACGTGGGAGAATGTGTGACAGCGCGTTGGTTGACGGTAGTGGCGGCAGCGTCCGTGTTCGCTATGGGTGGCCAGGCGGCGTGGGCGGAGGTGCCTGCTGACCCCGGTGGCGTGGGTGGCTTGGTCGGGGCGCCGCTTAATAATGGGGTGGCAAAGGCGGTGAACGGTTCGGTGTCGTTCTTGTCGCCGCAGAAGTTCCCGGCGAGTGTGACGATGACGTCGCCGCCGCCGTCGGCGGTGGATCCGGTGAGCCCGTACACGGTCCCGGAGGCGGCCCTGCCACCGGCCCCGGCGAAGCTGGCTGCGCCGGCGGAGCCGGCGTCGGAGCTGTGGTCGCCGACGATGCATGCCACCCGCGACGCGGATGGCACCTGGCAGGGGGAGTTTTACGGTGGGGTGGAGTTCACTAAGACGCTGACGGGTTGGCGGCGGATCGACGCCGCCTTGACCTCCCGCGGCGATGGGACGATCGCGGGGCCGGGGTCGTTGCTGCCGGTGGTGTTCGGGCCGAGTAGCACCGCCTTGTCGGTGTTGACGTCACGGGCGGGGGTGGTGGTGGAGTCGTTGCCGACCGCGCTGCCGGCGTTGCCGCACCTGACCAGCAACGGCCTGGTCCGCTATGACAATGTCGGCTCCGGGGCGTCGCTGTATGCCGACAACACCAACAATGGCGTGAAGGAACGGCTGGTGCTGCGGGATGCGTCCGCGCCGCGGTCGTGGACGTTCCACCTGAGCGACCCGGCGGGGGTGTTGGGATCGCCGACCGCCCGACCCGATGAGTCGGTGGGGTTCAGTAAGCAACTCCCGGAGGGGGTGTCCACGGAGCTGGCCGCGCCGGTGGCGTATGAGGGCGATGAGAGCACGCTGCTGCCGCACGGGGCGCCGGGCAGCGCCCACCAGTCGGTTGTGAAGGCCGGTGATGGGTTTGATGTGACGTTGTCGCTTGATCCGGCGTGGTTGGCGGGGAAGTCCTGGCCGATTGTGCTGGACCCGGGCCTGACCTACACCTCGGCGGGGCAGCTCCCGTCGTGGATCGAAAGCCGCTTCAGTCCTGGCCACACCGGCTGTGGTTCCTCCGGCGGCGGTTGTACGGGG
>JBKJVH010000102.1:0-37159 GCA_046590985.1 Mycobacteriales bacterium | reverse complement strand
CGCTCGAGGCGATCGAGGTCGAGTACGACCAGCTGCCCGCCGTGGTCGACATGGAGGCAGCCCTCGCGGACGGCTCGCCCTTGGTGCACAGCGACAAGGGCACCAACAGCTGCTTTGTCTGGCCGTTCGCCGGCGGCGAGGACTACGAGGCGACGAAGGCCAAGGCCGACGTCGTCGTGACGCGCCGGTTCAGGCAGCAGCGCCTGATCCCGGCAGCCATGGAGCCCCGGGCCGTCGTGGTCGCCCCGATCGCTGCGGCCGATGAGTACACCGTTTACTCCAGCACCCAGATCCCGCACGTCCTGCGCGTCATGCTGGCGCTGGTCACCGGCATCGGCGAGCACAAGATCCGCGTCATCGCCCCCGACGTCGGTGGCGGCTTCGGCTCCAAGCTCAACGTGTACGCCGAGGAGGTCCTCGCTCTGGTAGTGGCGCGCAAGCTGGGCCGGCCGGTGAAGTGGGTGGAGTCACGCAGTGAGGGCTTCCAGGCCACCATCCACGGCCGCGACCAGATCCAGGACGTCGAGGTGTGCGCCAAGCAGGACGGGACCCTGCTGGGCCTGAAGGTCGAGCTGCTCGCCGACATGGGCGCCTACCTGCAGCTGGTGACACCGGGCGTCCCGATCCTCGGCGCCTTCATGTTCCCTGCCATCTACAAGATGGAGGCCTACTCCTTCAGCTGCCGCGGGGTTTTCACCAACAAGACCCCCACCGATGCCTATCGCGGCGCCGGCCGCCCGGAGGCGACCTACGCCATCGAGCGGATCATGGACGAGCTCGCTCACGAGCTCGGCCGCGACCCGATGGACCTGCGCAAGCAGAACTGGATCAAGCACGAGGAGTTCCCGTACACGATGGTGGCGGGGCTGACCTATGACAGCGGCAACTACGAGGCCGCTACCGCAAAGGCGGAGAAGCTGTTCGACCTCGCAGGGCTGCGAGCTGAGCAGAAGCGCCGGCGGGACAGCAACGACCCCGTACAGCTGGGGATCGGGATCTCGACGTTCACCGAGATGTGCGGGCTCGCGCCGTCGCGGGTACTCGGCTCGTTGTCGTATGGCGCGGGTGGTTGGGAGGCAGCCCAGATCCGGATGTTGCCGACCGGCAAGGTCGAGGTG
The DNA here is from genome assembly GCA_046590985.1 of Mycobacteriales bacterium. GTDB lineage: Bacteria > Actinomycetota > Actinomycetes > Mycobacteriales > SCTD01 > RYN-111. Next base: position 36,041 of record JBKJVH010000102.1, on the reverse strand, counting down.
ACGAGCGGTTCGACGCCCCACGGCCAGGGGCATCACACCTCGTGGAGCCAGATCGCGGCAGACGCGCTCGGCGTCCCGTTCGACGACATCGAGGTCATCACCGGCGACACCGACTCCTCACCGAAGGGGATGGACACCTACGGCTCGCGGTCGCTGGTGGTCGGGGGCGTCGCGATCCACAAGGCGGCCGGCAAGGTCATCGAGAAGGCCCGCCGGATCGCCGCGCACCTGCTCGAAGCGGCGGAGGGTGACGTCGAGTTCGCCGGCGGCACCTTCTCCGTCAAGGGCTCACCGGAGGCCAAGGTGACCATCCAGGAGGTGGCGCTGGCGACCTTCGCTGCGCACAACCTCCCGGAGGGGATGGAGCCGACGATCGACTCCGACTGCGTCTATGACCCGGAGAACTTCTCCTTCCCGCACGGGACGCACCTGTGCGCGGTCGACGTCGACACCGAGACCGGCCGCACCACCATCCGGAAGTACGTCTGCGTCGACGACATCGGCAAGGTGGTCAACCCCGTCATCGTCGAGGGCCAGGTCCACGGCGGTCTTGCCCAGGGCATCGCCCAAGCCCTTTACGAGGAAGCGGTGTACGACGCGGACGGGAACCTCATCACGGGGACCATGGTCGACTACCTGCTGCCCAGTGCGGTCGACCTGCCGCACTTCGACACCGACCGGACCGAGACGCCCGCGACCAGCAACCCGCTCGGGGTGAAGGGCGTCGGCGAGGCCGGCACGATCGCCTCCACGCCCGCGGTGATCAACGCGGTGGTCGATGCGTTGCGGCCCTGGGGCGTCACGAACATCGACATGCCCGCCACCCCCGAACGGGTCTGGCGGCTCATCCAGGCTGGAGGCACCCGGTGATCCCCGCCCAGTTCGACTACGTCGCGCCCGACTCCGTCAGCGCGGCCATCGCCGCGCTGACCGACGGGGGGGAGGACGCCAAGGTGCTGGCCGGTGGCCAGAGCCTGATCCCGGTGCTTCGGCTCCGGCTCTCCTACCCCACGGTCCTGGTGGACCTCGGCAACATCAGTGAGCTGCGAGGCGTCCGGGAGGACGGCGACGACCTGGTGATCGGCGCGATGACCCGGCACGCCGACGTCATCACCGACCCACTGGTGCGCCGGCACTGCGCGCTCATCGCGACGGCGGCCGGTACGGTGGCTGACCCCGCGGTTCGGCACCGCGGCACGTTCGGGGGAGCCCTGGCGCATGCTGATCCGGCCGGCGATCTGGCTGCGGTCGCGTTGGCGCTGGACGCCCAGCTCGTCGCCGAGGGGCCAGGTGGGAGGCGCAGCATCGCGGCCGCGGACTTCTTCCAGGACTACCTGCAGACGGCGCTGGCACCGGACGAGGTGCTTGTGGAGGTGCGGCTGCCGAAGCTCCAGGGCACCTGGGGAGTGGCCTACGAGAAGTTCAGCCGTACGGCCCAGGCCTGGGCGATCGTGGGCGTTGCCGCCGCGGTGCGCCGCGACAACGGATCGATTGCCGAGGCCCGGATCGGACTGACCAACATGGGTTCGACACCGCTGCGCGCCGCCGCGGTCGAGAGCGCGCTGGTCGGAGCGGACGCCTCGGCGGGAGCGATCGGGGCTGCGGCCGCGCACGCGGCGGAGGGCACGTCCGCACCGACGGACCTGTCCGGTCAGAGCGACTATCGGGAGCACCTCGCCCGGGTGCTGACCCGCCGGGCCGTGACCACGGCGGCTGGGCTGTAGGTGGGCGTTCGGCGGGGGCTGCTGCCTGAGGGGGTCGAGGTCCCCGCCGACGTCGCCCGGCTGCTCGGCGAGGCCGACTACCTGGCCGACCCGGGGGTGGCGAGGGCGGCCTACCTGGCTCTCGCGCTGCCGCGGCCGCTGTTCCTGGAAGGCGAACCGGGAGTCGGTAAGACCTCGCTGGCCCGAGCGCTCGCCGCGGTGCTGAATGCACCACTGCTGCGGCTGCAGTGCTATGAGGGCATCGACGCCAGCCAAGCCCTGTACGACTGGGACTTCCCTCGGCAGCTGCTGCACCTGCGGGCCGCCGAGTCGGCCGGACAGGTCGACGCTGCCCGGCTCGAGGAAGAGGTGTACAGCCGCCGGTTCCTGCTGGCGCGGCCACTTCTCGCGGCGCTCGAGACCAGCCCCAGCGTGCTGCTCATCGATGAGGTCGACCGCGCCGACGACGAGTTCGAGGCGTTCTTGCTCGAGGTGCTGTCGGACTACACCGTCACCGTCCCCGAGCTGGGCACCATCAAGGCCGAGGTGCCGCCGGTAGTGATCGTGACGAGCAACCGGACCCGCGAGGTGCACGACGCGTTGAAGCGGCGCTGCCTATACCACTGGGTGGAGCACCCTGCCTTCGAGCGGGAAGTCGCGATCGTCCGCAGGCAGGTCCCGGAGGCGTCCGCGCGGCTGGCCGAGCAGGTGGCCGCCGCGGTCGCGGCGCTGCGCGGGCAGGACCTGCAGAAGCGTCCGGGCGTGGCCGAGTCGATCGACTGGACCCAGGCGCTCGTGGCCCTGGGCGTGACGAACCTGGACGTGGACACCGCCACCGCGACCCTCGGGGCGGTGCTGAAATACCGCGAGGACATCGAGCGGGCAAGCCGGCTCGACGTCGGCGTGCTGCTGGACCGGGCGCTCCGTGGCTAGGGACGCGACCGACACGGTGGTCGGACTCGCCCGGACGCTGCGGGCGGCCGGGGTCGCGGCCGCCCCGGACCGGGTGCACGCCGCCGTGGAGGCGCTGGCTTTGCTCGACCCGGGATGCCGCGACGACGTCTACTGGGCCGGTCGGCTGGCGCTGTGCGCGACGGTCGAGGAGTGCCGTCGCTATGACGTGGTCTTCGACGCCTACTTCGGGGAGCGGCCCAGCGCACTGGTCCGGCGGCCGCGGCTGCTGGTGCCGACGGTCCACCTCGTCAGCGACGGCACGTCCGCGGGTGGTGAGGAGCACGTCGAGGCGTCCTCGGTGTCGGCGGCGGCGAGTGAGACCGAGCAGCTCCGGCACCGCGACGTGTCGCGGCTGACGCCGGCCGAGCGTGAGCAGGTGCACGCGCTGCTGGCCCGGCTGAGGCTCCCCGGCGAGGTCCGCCGGACCCGGCGCCACCGGCCGTCCTCGCGAGGGCCGGTCGACGCGCACCGCACCCTTCGCGCGTGGATGCAAGCCGGAGGCGAGGTCGCCCAGCTCCGGCACCAGCGTCACCGGGCACGGCCGCGGCGCGTCGTGCTCCTCGTCGACGTCAGCGGATCGATGGGTGCCTACTCCGGGGCCCTGCTGCGGTTCGCGCACGCCGCCGCGCGCCGCGGGGGCCCGCCCACGGAGGTGTTCGCGCTCGGTACCAGGCTCACGCGACTGACCCGCGAGATGGCCCTGCGGGAGCCCGACGCAGCCATGGCGGCGGTCGCCGAGGCGATGCCGGACGCCGGCGGCGGCACCCGACTTGGCCTGCTGCTCAAGGAGTTCCTGGACCGGTGGGGTCAGCGCGGGACTGCGCGTGGTGCTGTCGTCGTCGTCCTGTCGGACGGCTGGGAGCGTGGCGACGTGGCGTTGCTGGGGGAGCAGGTTGCCCGGCTGCAGCGCCTGGCGCACCGGGTCGTCTGGGCCAACCCCCGCAAGGCCGCCCCGGGCTTCACGCCGGTCGCCGCCGGGATGGCCGCGGCCCTTCCCTATGTTGATGACTTCGTGGAAGGACACAGTGTGGCAGCGCTGGAGCACCTGGCGGACATCGTGAGAGGAGCTCGACGTGCGTGACATCGCGGCCGGCCTGGCGGCCCTGCTCGAGGGTGGTCGGCCGTTCGGGCTGGCGACCGTCGTGAGCATCAGGGGGAGCGCGCCGCGGCCGGCAGGTGCCTGCATGACCGTCGACCTCGACGGGGAGGCTCTGGGCAGTGTCTCAGGCGGCTGCGTCGAGGGCGCGGTCTACACCGCCGCCGAAGCAGTGCTGGCCGGCGGCGCGAACGTGCTCGAGACCTACGGCATCAGCGACGAGACGGCCTTCAACGTCGGTCTGACGTGCGGCGGGATGCTGGACGTGCTCGTCCAGCGCATCGACGCCGACGAAGCGTTGCAGCTGCGGGCCGTCCTGGCACACCTGGACAGCGAGCAGCCGGTCGCGATCGCCTCGGTGGTCGGGGGACCGGCCCCCCTCGGCGCCATGTTGGTCCTGACCCCAGAGGAGGCCCTCGGCTCCTTGGGGAACGACGGCCTCGACCACGCAGTGCTGGCCGACGCCCAAGGCATGCTGGCGTTGGGACAGACCGGCACCCGGCACTACGGGCCACGCGGCGAGCGGCGGGTGGATGACGTCGCGGTGTTCGTGCACGCCCTGACGCCGCCACCCCGGATGCTGGTGTTCGGCGCGACCGATTTTGCCCGCGCGGTGAGCCGGGCCGGGGTCTTCCTCGGCTATCGCGTGACGGTCTGCGACGCCCGGCCGGTGTTCGCCACCGCAAAGCGCTTCCCGGAAGCGCACGAGGTGGTCTGCCAGTGGCCGCACGACTACCTGGCGGGAACGCGGATCGATGAGCGCACCGTCATCGCGGTGCTCACCCACGACCCCAAGTTCGACGTACCGCTGCTGGAGGTCGCGCTGCGCTCGCCGGCGGGGTACGTCGGTGCCATGGGCAGCCGCCGGACGCACGAGGACCGGCTGGCGCGCCTGCGCGAGATCGGCGTCGAACCGGAACAGCTCGCCCGACTTCGGTCTCCCATCGGCCTCGACCTCGGGGCGAGAACCCCTGAGGAGACAGCGATCTCGATCGCCGCGGAGATCGTCCAGCACAGGTGGGGCGGCAGCGGTCGACCGCTGGGGGAGACCGACGGGGCGATCCACCGGGACGCGGTGCGGACCGCATGACGGTCGCCGGGCTCCTGCTCGCCGCGGGCGCGGGCACGCGCCTGGGCCGGCCCAAGGCGCTCGTCGAGCTCGACGGCGAGCTGCTCGTCGAGCGCGGGGCCCGGCTGCTCGTGGAGGGCGGCTGCGACCCCGTGGTCGTGGTCCTGGGTGCAGAGGCCGACCGGGTGAAGGCGCAGGCCCGGCTGCCGGAGGTGGTGGTGGCCACCGACTGGGAGACCGGCATGGGCGCCTCGCTGCGCGCCGGCCTGACTGCCTTGCAGGACCGGCCGGTGGAGGCCTGCGTGGTCGCGCTGGCCGACCAGCCGCGGGTGGGGGCAGCCGCAGTCGCCCGGCTGGTTGACGCCCATCAGGCCGGCGCGGTCGCTGCGGTCGCGACCTACGCCGGTGCGCCGCGGAACCCGGTTCTGCTGGGTCGGAGCACCTGGCTGGAGGTGGCCCTCATGGCTGTGGGTGACACCGGCGCTCGACCGTGGCTCCGCGCCCACTCCGAGCTGGTGGTCGCCGTGCCGTGCGATGACACCGGAAGTCCCTTCGACGTCGACACCCCTGACGACCTGGCCCGCATGGAGGCGCCCGCATGAAGCTCGAGAACCGCTTTACCGTCCCGGTCCCACGCGCCGACGCCTTGAAGGTGCTGCTGGACGTGGAGCGGGTGGCGCCGTGCATGCCCGGTGCCACCCTGACCTCCCGCGACGGTGACAGCTTCACCGGCACCGTGAAGGTCAAGGTCGGCCCGATCAACCTGACCTACGGCGGCAAGGCCAGCTTCGTGTCCATCGACGAGGACGCAGGTGTCGTGGTGCTCGAGGCCTCCGGCAAGGAGACCCGCGGCACCGGCACCGCCAAGGCGCAGGTCACCTGCCGGCTGCTGGACAAGGGGGGCATCACCGAGGTTGAGGTCGACACCGACCTCAACATCACCGGCAAGCCCGCCCAGTTCGGCCGAGGGGTGCTGGCCGAGGTCAGCGGGAAGCTCGTCGACCAGTTTGCCGCCTGCCTTGCTGAGGAGATTCTCGCGGGAACCCCAGCCACTGAAGTGATCGCCCAGCCGGCCCGGCCCCGTGAGGCGGAGGCGATCGACCTGCTGGGCGCGGCTGGTACCCCGGTGCTCAAGCGTGCAGCCCCGGTGATCGCGGTGGTGCTGCTCCTGCTGATGCTCCTTCGCCGGTTCCGCCGCTGACCACGTCGCCTGAGGTCACGGCGGCCGTCCGCGCGACGTACGGCGTGTTCCTCGGGGCGGGTTTCGCGTTCGCCAGCTGGGCCTCGCGGATCCCTCAGGTGCGCGACAAGCTGCACCTGGCGCCGGCCGACCTGGGCCTGGTGCTGCTCGCCCTCGCCGCGGGGTCGATCGTGGGCTTGCCGCTGGCCGGCCTGGTGATCAGTCGACTGGGGACGAGGCTCACGGTGGCCTCCATGGCCGTCCTCATGGGTGGGGCGCTCGCTGTCGTCGCTGTGGGCTACCTGGTCGGGGTCCTCGTGGTGGGCCTGGGGTTGTTCGTCTTCGGGTTCGCCGTCGGCACGTGGGACGTCGCGATGAACGTCCAGGGCGCGGACGTGGAACGCCTGCTGGGCAAGGCGATCATGCCGCGCTTCCACGCCGGCTACAGCCTCGGGACGGTCGCCGGCGCGCTGGTCGGCACACTGATGATCGTCCTCGGCGTCCCGGTGCAGGTTCACCTCGTGCTGGTGGCAGTGCTGCTGGCGCTCGTGGTCCCGATCACGGCCAGGAGATTCCTGCCCGATCCCGAGCACGCGAAGTCCACGACAGGTTCGCGTGGGCTGCTGGACCGCTGGCGGGAGCCGCGCACCTTGTTCGTCGGCGTCTTCGTCCTCGCGTTCGCCTTTGCCGAAGGCGCCGGCAACGACTGGATCGGCATCGCCCTCATCGACGGCTACGGCGCGTCGGCCGAGGTCGGCGGTCTGGGCTTCGCGATGTTCCTGACGGCCATGACCGTGGCCCGCTGGTTCGGGCCGGAGCTGCTCGACCGGTACGGCCGGGTCGTGGTCGTCCGGGTGCTGGCCGCCACCGCGCTCGCAGGCTTGCTGCTCTTCGTCTACAGCCCCAGCACGCCACTCGCGGTGCTCGGCGCTGTCCTGTGGGGAGTGGGCAGCTCCTTGGGGTTCCCGGTGGGGATGAGCGCCGCCGCCGACGAACCGGCGGCGGCGGCGGGGCGGGTCAGCGTGGTGTCCTCCATCGGGTACTGCGCCTTCCTCGGAGGGCCACCGCTCATCGGCTTCCTGGGTGGTCACGGCGGTGTGCTGCACGCTCTCATCGCCGTAGCCGTCCTGCTCGCCGTCGCCGCTGGGCTGGCCACTGCGCTGGTCCCGCCGGCGGGAGCGAGTTCGGTCCGACGCTGATGGGTGCGCGTCGGGGCGGGCTTCGTGTTGACCTCCACGCTGCCCACCGCCGGCAGGTCAGCGCTGGATGGCCTTGGTCTCCAGGAACTCCTCGAGGCCGTAGCTGCCGGCTTCGCGCCCGATGCCGGACTGCTTGTACCCGCCGAACGGCGCGGCCGGGTTGAAGGCCCCGCCGTTGACCTCCACCTGGCCCGTACGGAGCCGGCGCGCCACTCGCAGTGCGCGGTCCGGGTCCCCGGACCAGACCCCGCCGGCGAGGCCGTAGTCGCTGTCATTCGCGATGCGGATCGCCTCGTCCTCATCGCCGTACGGCATGAGCACCAGCACCGGCCCGAAGATCTCCTCGCGGGCGATCGTCATGTCGGCCGTCACGCCCGAGAACACCGTGGGGGCGACGAAGTAGCCCACCCCACCGACGGGGTCGGCGCCACCGGTGACCAGGGCGGCACCCTCTGCGATGCCCTTCGTGATGTAGGCACGGACCCGTTCGAGCTGGGCGGCGCTCACGAGCGGGCCGAGCTTGGAGCTGGCGTCGGACGGGTCGCCCACCGTGAAGCCCGCTGCGGTCGCCGCTGCGATCTTCTCGGCCTCGGCCAGCCGGTCGGCGGGCACGAGCATCCGCGTCAAGGCGGAGCAGGTCTGTCCCGAGTTGAGGAAGCACTTGCCGACCCCGTCCGAGACGGCCTTCTGCAGGTCGGCGTCGTCCAGGATGATGTTTGCGGACTTGCCTCCGAGCTCCAGGGCGACCCGCTTGACCTGCTTGCCCGCGAGCTCCGCGATCCGCTTGCCGGCCCGGGTCGAGCCGGTGAAGGAGACCATGTCGATCTCCGGGTGCATGACCAGGGCCTCGCCGACCTGTTCGCCGTACCCGGAGACAAGGTTGAACACCCCGGCCGGCAGTCCGGCCTCGGCGAAGACCTCGGCCAGCACGTAAGCGGACAGCGGCGCGACCTCGCTGGGCTTGACCACGACGGTGCAACCGGCCGCCAGGGCGGCGCCGACCTTCAGGACGACCTGGTGCAGCGGGTAGTTCCACGGCGTGATGCAGGCGACGACACCGACCGGTTCGCGGACGATGAGGGAGTTGCCCACCTCCTCGGTGTCGAAGGCGAAAGTCCTTGCCAGGGAGGCGAAGTGGCCCAGGTTGAAGGCCGGCAGCCCGACCTGGATCATCTTCGCGAAGGCGAGCGGCATGCCCATGTCGTCGGAGATGAGCTGGCCGAGCTCGTCCATGCGGCCGCCAAGAAGCCCGGCTGCTCGCTCCAGCAGGTCGGCGCGGTCAGCGGCCGGAGTGGCGGCCCAGCCGTTGAAGGCCTTGCGGGCGGCCAGGACGGCCTTGTCGGCGTCGGAGGCATCCCCGGCCGCCACCCGGGCGATGACCTGCTCCGTTGCGGGGTTGAACACCTCAATCGTGCTTCCGCTCGAGGACGGGATCCAGGCCCCGTCGACGTAGAGCTGGGTCCGGTCCAGGACCGGGGCGTCCACGGTCGTCATCAGCGGTCCGCGTCGGTGTAGACGATCATCCCGCGGAGGTTCTTGCCAGCCTTCATGTCCTCATACCCCTGGTTGATGTCCTCGAGCGCGTACGTGGTGGTGATGAGCTCGTCGAGCTTGAGGTGGCCGTCGCGGTACATCGACAGGAGCCACGGGATGTCCGCCCGCGGGTTGCTGCCGCCGAAGATCGCTCCCTGCAGGTCCTTCTGCAGGAGGGTGAACGCGAACAGGTTGAGCTTGACGTCCATGTTGACCGCGTTGCCCATGCCCGTGACGACGACGCGGCCGCCCTTGCCGATGAGGTTCATGGCCTCCTCGATGTCCTCACCCTGGATGTCGCCGACGGTGATGACGGCCTTCTCCGCCATCCGTCCCCAGGTGAGCGCGCCGATCTCCTCGACCGCACCGGCGGCGTTGGGGAAGACGTGGGTGGCGCCGAACGCGAGCGCCTGATCGCGCTTGAACCCGACCGGGTCGATCGCGAAGACGCGCTTTGCGCCGGCGGCCACCGCCCCCTGGACCGCGTTAATGCCGACGCCGCCGATGCCGATCACGACGACGGTCTCGCCGGGCCGGACGTCCGCGACCTTGGTCGAGGAGCCCCAGCCGGTCGTGACGCCGCAGCCGACGAGGGCGGCCTTGTCGAGCGGGATGTCGTCGTCGATCCGCACCGCCGACGCGGCGTGGACGGTGACATAGGGGGAGAAGGTGCCCAGCAGGCACATCGGGGAGACCCCCTGTCCGCGCGCGGTGATCCGGTGCGTGCCGTCGGCGATCGCCGTCCCGCCGAGCAGGAACGCCCCGAGGTCGCACAGGTTCTGGTGGCCGCTCGAGCACGGCGGGCACATGCCGCACGCGGGGATGAACGCAAGGACGACGTGGTCGCCTTCCTTCAGCGTCGAGACGCCGGCGCCAACCTTCGTGACGATGCCGGCGCCCTCGTGTCCGCCGATCGCCGGGAAGCCGATCGGCGTGGCCCCGGTGACCAGGTGCTCATCCGAGTGGCACAGGCCCGACGCGGCGAGCTGCACCTGGACCTCACCGGCGACCGGGTCGCCGAGCTCGATCTCCTCGACCTGCCAGTCCTCCTTGACGCCCCACAGCAGTGCACCCTTGGTCTTCATCAGCAAGCCTCTCGTGTCGTCGTTGACCCGTGGTTGACACTGCCCTCCGGGGTCACATGCGTCAAACGGAAGCGCAATCCGTAAGAGGCGCGTCAAGGAGTGCAGCCTCAACCTCAAGGATGCGTAAAGACCAGCCACCTGGACCCAAACAGCACCGACGCTCTCAGCCGTGACTACTGACGTTCTCAAGCGCGTGTTCATCGGCCGGGCCATCGCCAGCAACCGGATGGGCGAGACCCTGCTGCCCAAGAAGATCGCGCTGCCGGTCTTCTGCTCGGACCCGATCTCCTCGGTCGCCTACGCCACGGAGCAGATCGTGCTCGTCCTCGGCACGGCCGGCGCGGCCAGCTTCCTCGGGCTGGCGGCGCCGATCTCGCTCGCGGTGGCGCTGCTGCTCGCCATCGTGGTCGCGTCGTACCGCCAGACCTGCTTCGCCTACCCCAGCGGCGGTGGGGCGTACATCGTCAGCAAGGAGAACCTGGGGGAGGGAGCCGCCCTGACGGCGGCGGCGGCCCTGCTCGTCGACTACGTCATGACGGTCGCGGTCTCTGTCGTCTCGGGAGTCGTCGCGATCACCTCAGCGGTGACCAGCCTGGCGCCGTACGCGGTGGAGCTGTCCGTCGGGTTCGTGGTGCTGCTCGCGCTGGTCAACCTGCGGGGTGTCAAGGAGTCCGGGACGGCCTTCGCCTTCCCGACCTACGCGTTCGTGGTGCTGACGTTCCTGCTGCTGGCGAGCGGCGCTTACCAGGCTCTGACCGGGGGGATCGGCGACGCGTCGAGCGCGCACCTGAAGCTCGAGCACACGGCGAAGGTGGGGGGCATCTTCACGCTGCTGCTCTGCCTGCGCGCCTTCGCCAGCGGCTGCACGGCGCTGACCGGAGTGGAGGCCATCAGCAACGGCGTACCGGCGTTCAAGAGCCCCAAGAGCAAGAACGCCGCGGCGACCCTGGTCATCATGGGCGCGCTGGCGATCTCGATGTTCTCCGGCATCACGGCGCTCGCGCTGGCTACCCACGCCCGCGCCTACCCGGACGGCAACCCGTCGGTGATCAGCCAGATCGCGGAAGGCGTCTGGGACCGGTCGCCCTTGTTCTACGCGTTCCAGGCCGCCACCGCCGGCATCCTCATCCTGGCCGCGAACACTGCGTTCAACGGCTTTCCGACGCTCGCCTCAATCCTGGCGCGTGACCGCTACCTCCCGCGGCAGCTGCACAACCGCGGTGACCGGCTCGCCTTCAGCAACGGGATCCTGCTGCTTGCGGGCATCTCGGTGGTCCTCATCATCGGCTTCGACGCCAACATCGAGAAGCTGATCCAGCTCTACATCGTCGGGGTTTTCACCAGCTTCACGCTGTCGCAGATCGGGATGGTGCGGCACTGGAACAAGGAGCTGGCCGCGACCACCGACCCGGCCAGGCGTCAGACGATGCGCCGCTCCCAGAGCATCAACGCGATGGGCGCTGTGGTCACCGGACTCGTCCTCCTGATCGTGGTCCGGTACAAGTTCCTGGCCGGCGCCTACCTCGCGATCGCCGCGATGGTGGTCATCTACTTCGTGATGAAGGGCATCCGCAAGCACTACGACGCGGTCGCCGCCGAGATCAGGCCCGAGGCCGGCGGAGTGCCGCTTCCCAGCCGCAACCACGCGATCGTGCTGGTCTCCAAGATGCACCTGCCGGCGCTGCGCGCCATCGCCTACGCCAAGGCCACCCGGCCGCACGACCTGACCGCGCTGACCGTCGCCGTCGACGAGGAGGAGACGGCACAGCTCGTGGAGGAGTGGGACGCCCGGGGCATCTCGGTGCCGCTGACCATCATCCACTCGCCCTACCGCGAGATCACCCGCCCCGTCCTGGAGTACGTCGACCGGATCCGTCGGGAGAGCCCGCGCGACGTCGTCACGATCTACATCCCGGAGTACGTCGTCGGCCGCTGGTGGGAGCAGGTCCTGCACAACCAGAGCGCGCTGCGGCTGAAGGGACGGCTGCTCTACAAGGCCGGCGTGATGGTCACTTCGGTGCCCTACCAGCTGCAGTCGTCGGAGGTGCTCGAGCGCGAGCTGGTCTGACAGACTTCCCCGGTGACAGGCAGGAGCGGTCTGACGGCTGGACGTCAGCTGGCCGGTGCCGCGATCGCTCTGGTCGGCCTCCCGGCCGGTACGGCGGTCCTCGCCGCCAACCGGGACCAGCTCAGCTATGCCACGCCGGTGCTGCTGATGCTCCTCGTGGTGGTGGTCATCGCCCTGGTTGGCGGCCTCCGACCGGCGGTGCCCGCAGCCGTCGGGGGCGCGCTGCTGCTGAACTACTTCTTCACCACCCCGCTGCACGAGTTCGCGGTGGACCGCCCGCAGGACCTGGTCGTGCTGGCGGTCTACCTGGCGGTGGCCGTGAGCGTCAGCACGGTGGTGGACCTCGCGGCCAGGCGGACCGCGCAGGCGGCGAGGGCTGAGGCGGAGGCCGAGGCGCTGTCGTTCGTCGCGGGCGAGACCCTCGGTTCGCACGAGACCCTGCCGGCGCTGCTGGAGCGGGTGCGCGTGGCGTTCGGCGCTTCGGAGGTGACGATGCTCGCGGACCGCCGCCGGCCCAGCAGCGTGGTGGCGAGCGTTGGGGCAGCCGAGCCTGACGACGTCCATCAGCTCGTGCCGGCCGGCGCGCAGGCTGCCTTGGTCGTCGGGGGACCGCAGCTGTTCGCTGCCGACCTGCGGGTGCTGGCGGCGTTCGCGGAGGCCAGCGCCACGGCGCTCGAGGGGCGTCGGCTCGCGGAGCAGGCGGCGACGGCGGAGGCGGTCGACCGGCTGCGGACGGTGCTCCTGGCGGCCGTCGGCCACGACCTCCGCACACCGTTGGCGGGTGCCAAGGCCGCCGTCTCGTCGCTGCGGCAGACCGACATCACCTGGAGCGGGGCGGAGTCGGCCGAGCTGCTCGAGACCATCGAGGGGTCGGTGGACCGGTTGCAGGCGCTGGTGAGCAACCTGCTGGACGCCTCACGGCTGCAGAGCGGCGCGCTCTCGGTGCGGCTCGAGCGGGTCGGCCTCGACGAGGTCGTCGCCCGGGCGCTCGCGGGGCTCCCGGGTCGAGAGCGCGTGACCGTGGACGTGCCGGAGAGTCTCCAGCCGGTCCTGACGGACGCGGGGTTGCTCGAGCGGGTGGTGGCCAACCTCGTCGACAACGCGCTGCGACACGCACCCGGTCCCGTGGCAGTGCTCGGTACTCAGGGTCACCTGCGGGTGGTCGACCACGGGCCCGGGCTGCCCGTGGTGCCGCAGGGCTTCGGGACAGACCGGACGGGCGGCGGCGTCGGGCTCGGGCTCGTGGTTGTGCGCGGGTTCCTGGAAGCGCTGGGAGGTCAGCTGGAGACCGCCCCGACCGAGGGTGGGGGGCTGACGATGACGGTGGTGCTGCCGACGTGACCAGGGTGCTGATCGTCGACGACGACCCGGCGTTGTCGCGGGCGCTGGCCATCAACCTGAAGGCGCGCGGGTATGACGTCGAGGTGGCGCCGACCGGGGCGGCAGCGCTGAGTGCGGCCGGCACCCGGCCCCCTGACCTGGTCGTGCTCGACCTCGGCCTGCCCGACCTCGACGGGCTCGAGGTGCTGGCCGGCCTGCGGGGGTGGACCCGCGTCCCCGTCCTGGTGCTGTCGGCCCGCGAGGAGCAGGGCCAGAAGGTCGCCGCGCTGGACGCCGGTGCCGACGACTACATGACCAAGCCGTTCGGCATGGACGAGCTGCTCGCCCGGCTGCGCGCGGCGCTGCGGCGGGCGGCTCCGACCGCGGGTGACCTGCCGGTGGTCGTCACACCGGCGTTCACGGTTGACCTCGCCGCGACCCGGGTCACCAACGCCGACGGGGAGGTGCGGCTCACCCCGACCGAGTGGCACCTGCTGGAGGTGCTGGTCCGCAACGCCGGCAAGCTGGTCAGCCAGAAGCAGCTGCTCCACGAGGTGTGGGGTCCGGCGTACGCCTCGGAGTCGCACTACCTGCGGGTGTACGTGGGGCAGCTCCGCCGCAAGCTGGAGCCGGACCCCGCGCACCCGGTCCACCTGCTGACCGAGCCGGGGCTGGGCTACCGCTTTCACGCCTGACTTTGACAGGTGACTAAATGGTCACCTATTTTGGTCGGGTGGACGAGGTGTTCAAGGCACTGGCCGACCCGACCCGCAGGAGCCTGCTCGACGAGCTCTTCCGGGAGGACGGCCAGACCCTGAGTGCCCTCGAGGAGCGGCTGCCGATGACGCGCTTCGGCGTGATGAAGCACCTCAAGCTGCTCGAGGAGGCCGGTCTGGTCGTCACGCGCCGCCGCGGCCGGGAGAAGCTGCACTTCCTCAACCCCGTCCCGATCCGGCTCGTCCACGACCGGTGGGTGAGCAAGTACTCCGAAGGCTGGGTTTCCCAGCTGAGCGACCTCAAGAGAGGGTTGGAAGCCACCATGGAGAAGGTCTACGAGATCTACATCAAGACCACGCCGGAGCAGCTCTGGGAGGCGCTCACGAGCAGTGAGATCCGGCAGAAGTACCACTTCGGCACCGGCATCGAGTCGGACTGGACGGTCGGGTCGAAGGTCGAGATCGGCAACAAGCAGCACGGCATCGTGCTGGGGGACGGGGAGGTGCTCGCGTTCGACCCGCCGACGCGGCTGGTGCTGAGCATGCGCTGCCTGTGGAGCGAGGAGGTCATGGCGGAGGGGACCACGCGGGTGACGTACGCGATCACGCCGGTGGGGGACTCCTGCCATCTCGTGCTGACCCACGACCAGCTGCGGGAGGGCTGCAACGAGGAGGTCTTCGGCGGCTGGCCGATGATCTTGTCGGGCCTCAAGACCTGGCTCGAGAGCGGCGAGCTGCTCACGACGCCCGGGTCGCTGATGTACACCTGAGGCACACTGCCGGCTGTGAAGGTCTTCCGCCGGTACGGCCACGTGCTCCGCCCTCCCGGGGCACTCGCGTCGCTGTTGGCCAGCGTGTTCGGCCGGCTCGCCCTCGGCATGAACGGGCTGGCCCTGCTCATCCTCATCAAGGACACCACCGGGTCCTACGCCAGTGCCGGGCTCATCGCGGCCAGCTATGCCATCGCGTTCGCGGTCGGGGCGCCGTCGCGGGCCCGGAGTGCGGACCGCCGGGGACCGCGCCGGGTGCTGATCGCCTGCGCGGTGCTGCACCCGCTCGCCTACGCTTTGCTGATCGTGCTCGCCGAGGAGCACGCGCCGGTCGCGGCGGTCGCGGCGGCGGCGGTGCCGGTCGGGTTGACCGTGCCGCCGCTCGGGGCCGTGATGCGCGCCCTCTGGGGACAGCTGCTCGGCCCCGACCTGCTGCCGGCCGCGTACAGCCTCGAGTCGGTGGTCGTGGAGACCTGCTTCGTGCTCGGCCCGCTGGTGGTGGCCGGTCTGGCGACTGCCGTCGACCCGGTTGCCGGCGCGGTGGCGAGTGCCGCGATCGCCGCGCTGGGCTCTCTCGCCCTGGCGGCCAACCCGGTGATCCGACAGGTCGTCCCGCACGTGGACCGGCCCACCGACCTCGCCGGGCCGCTGGTCTCGCCGGTGGTGCGGGCCTGCCTGCTCAACGTGCTGTGGATCGGCGCCGGCTTCGGCACGATCGAGGTCGGTGTGCTGGCGTTCGTCGACGAGCAGGGCAGCCCCCGCGCAACCGCCGGGGTGGTGCTTGCGGTCTGGAGCTTCGGCTCGATCCTGGGCGGGCTGGTGTACGGCGGGCTGCACCTGCGCCGGACCGCCGCCCAGCAGCTGCCGATCCTGGTCACGGCCGTGGGCGTCGGGGCCTTCCTGCCGGTCCTGGCCCCTGGCGTGCTGCTGGTGGCGCTGCTGCTGGTCCTGAGTGGCAGCACGATCGCCCCGTTCAGCGCCTGCAACTCGGTGCTGCTCGGCAGCGCTGCCCCGCCCGGCACCGTCACGGAGGCGTTCGCCTGGAACGGCAGCATGATCTTCGGCGGCGCCGCAGCCGGTACGGCCCTCGCGGGCGTCCTCGTGGACGCCTACGGCGCCCGTGCAGCGTTCGTGGCGACCGCCGTCACCGGGCTGCTGACGATCGCCTCCTCGCTGGCCGGGCTGCAGGCGCTGCGCGCTCCCGCACCGGTCGGAAACGGAGCCGCGGTTGACCCAGGTGGATGATGGTCCTCAACAACGGGTCCTGACCTGTCGAGAGACTGGGCATGGCCGCGCCCCGACACCCCATCTCGCGGGGCTCCGTGTGGCACACCGGTACGCCTCGGTCGTCCGGACCCCGGCCCACCGGACCCACGCCTCGGCCCGAGAGCCCGGCGTTCCTCCGGCACCTGCTGTCCCGCACCACCTTCGGCGTCACCCCTGAACTGGCCGGCCAGGTCCGGTCCAGCAGCAGCTGGCTGACCTCCCAGCTGTCGCCGGCCACCATCGACGACAGCGCCTGCGATGCGATCGTGGCACGCTGGCCGCTCGCGAAGGCCTCGGCGCCGAGCATCGAGGCGGCCTTCCCCAACGGCGGGTGGGAGGCGATGGCTGCTGTCGTGCAGGCCACGCTGGCCCGGTCGATCTGGTCCAAGCGCCAGCTGTTCGAGGTGATGGTGGAGTTCTGGTCCAACCACCTCAACATCACGTGCCCGAGCAGCGAGGTGTGGTCGACCAAGCCCGCGGACGACCAGAACGTCATCCGGGGGCACGCCCTCGGTCGTTTCGAGGACATGCTCGTGGCGTCCGCCACCTCGCCGGCCATGCTGCTCTACCTGAACAACGCGGAGTCGCGCGGCGACGACATCAACGAGAACTACGGGCGCGAGCTGCTGGAGCTGCACACCGTGGGAGTGAACGCCGGCTACACCCACGCCGACATCATCAACGCGGCCCGGGTGATGTCCGGGTTGACGGTCTGGAACGCGTGGAACGGTGGCACGGCCGCCAACCAGGGCACGCTGCGCTACCGGGCCGACTGGCACTACGTCGGTGCGGTCAACGTACTCGGCTGGAGCCATCCGAACGCCGACGCTGCGCAGGGCAAGGCGGTCGCGGAGTCCCTCGTCCGCTACCTCGCCAACCGGCCGGAGACCGCCCGTCGGATCGCCACCAAGCTCGCGGTCCGGTTCGTCTCCGACACCCCGCCGACCTCCCTCATCGACAAGCTCACCGCGACCTACCTGAGCAACGGCACGGCGGTCGTGCCGATGCTCAAGCAGCTGTTCGCCAGCACGGAGTTCGCCGCGAGCGTCGGCCAGAAGCAGCGTCGCCCGCTCGAGGACTTCGTGGGCACGCTCCGGACCCTCGGCGTCACCGCCAACCCCGACCAGAGCACCACCCTGAGCGACCTGACCTGGTTGTTGGGGCAGCTCGGCCAGGCACCGATGGGCTGGGGTCTGCCGGACGGCTACCCGGACGTGGCCACTGCCTGGACCGGTGCCGGCGGCACGCTCGGCCGCTGGAACGCTCACTTCGGGCTGGCCGGCGGCTGGTGGTCCGACGGGGCGATCTCCTTCCAGAGCGACCTGCCGACCTACCTGCTCGGCGCTACCAAGCCGGCCACCCGCGGCGCGCTGGTGGACGCCCTGCTCAAGCGCCTGCAGCCCACCGCCGTGGTACCCCCCGCGCACCGGGCCGCGCTGATCGCCTTCCTCGGCCCGGACGGGAACCTCGGGGACGGCGACCTCGACTGGTTGTTCGCACCCCTGGTCGCCCTCGTCCTCAACATGCCGCAAGGGTGTGACCGATGACCGTCTCCCGCCGTTGCTTCCTGCAGGGTCTCGGTGTCGTGGCCGGCGCCACGGTGGCCGCGCCGCTGCTGTCGGTGCGCGCCAGCTATGCCGCCACCCCCGCGTACGACGGGGCGGTGCTGGTGGTGCTCAGCCTCCGCGGTGGCTTCGACGGGCTGTCCGCCGTGGCGCCCGTGGGTGACCCGGACTACGCCCTCGCGCGCCCCACCATCGCGATCCCGGTGTCCCGCGCGCTCGCCACCGGAGACCGCCGGTTCGGGCTGCACCCGGCGCTGGCACCGCTGAAGCCGCTCTGGGACGCCGGCACCATGGCCGCCGTCCACGCCGTCGACACCCCCGACCTGTCGCGCAGCCACTTCGAGGCCACCGCGACGCTCGAGCGGGCCGCCCCCGGCACCTCGATCCGCACCGGCTGGCTGGATCGCGTCATGGGGGCCGCCGGCGCGGGCTCGCCCTTCCAGGCCGTCCAGCTCGGGGACACCGCGGCGACGGGACTGCTCGCGGGGCCGGAACCGGTGCTCGCCGCCCAGTCCCTCAAGGGCTTTGCGCTGGAAGGCACCTCGTGGCTCGGGACGCGCTTCACCGACACCCTCAAGGCGCTGCATGAGGGTGTCAGCAGCCCGGCGATCGCCCCCGCGCAGCTCACGCTCGGGGCGCTGGACACGGCCGCCACCCTCGTCGCGAACGACAAGCAACCGCGGAACGGCGCCGTGTACCCGACCGGCGAGCTCGGTGAGGCGATGGCGGACGTCGCCCGGCTGGTACGTGGCGGCGCCGGTCTCCGGGCCGTCAGCATCGACTTCGGCAGCTGGGACATGCACACCGGGCTCGGTGCGGCCGGCGACGGCGAGATGGCCGACCACCTGGGGGAGCTGGCCGGTGCACTGGCGGCCTTCGCGCAGGACCTCGGTGCGCTGTTCGCCAACGTCACGGTGGTCACGATGAGCGAGTTCGGCCGGCGCCTCGAGGAGAACGGGTCCGGTGGTGTCGACCACGGGCACGGCAACGCCATGCTCGTGCTGGGCGGTGGCCTCAACGGCGGCCAGGTGCACGGCACCTGGCCGGGGCTGTCGGCCGCAGCCCTGGACGACGGCGACCTGGCCGGCACGACGGACTACCGCAACCTCCTGGCTGAGCTCCTGGTGAAGCGGCAGGGGATGTCATCCGCGGCGGCCTCGGCGATCTTCCCGGGCTTCACCCCCAGCGCCGTCGGAGTCTTTCGCTGAGATACGGGTGACCTTGCCGCGAACGGGTAGCCCGTAGGCAACAAGGAAACGGAGGCGCAGGTGAGAGCACCCATGTTCGCGGTCTTGCCCCCGCGTCCCGCGTCGGCTTCCGTCGCCCGCGAGCTCGTCGCCTGCGCCTGCCACGACTGGCATCTGGAGAGCTTGATCGACGACCTCTCCCTGGTGGTCACCGAGCTGGTGGCCAATGCGGTCCGGCATGCCGGCACCGACATGGAGGTTCGGCTGATCGCCCTGGAGGGCGGGATCCGGCTGGAGGTCCAGGACGGCTCGACCCGACCGCTGCGGCCACGTGCCTCGACGCTCGTGGACGAGGGTGGGCGGGGCCTGCTGCTCGTCGACGCCCTGGCTTCCCGCTATGGAGTAGAAGGCGAGCCAGGGGGGAAGAAGGTCTGGGTCGAGCTGCTGCTCGACAATCCACGGGAGGGGTTCAGGCATGAACTTGGTTCAGGTAGCGCTGCAAGCTGACGGGTCGGTCATCTTCAGCTGCCGGGTGTGCCAGGAGCACTGCCCCGCGCCTGACGGGGTACCGCTGGACCAGGCCACCCGGGAGTTCCTGGCGATGCACCCGGCCTGCGCGGATGCCGACGCTCACGACGAAGGCTGTCCGGAGGACGGCGAAGCCGTCAGGGGCTGAGCGCGCCCAGCCCCTGACGGACGGTCCTACGCGGCGACCTTCCAGAGCCCGCGACCGTGCATGGCGGCGAACACCGCACCATCCGGTCCGCGCTTGAGCTGCATGACCGTGACGTAGGGGAAGCCGGTGACGCGCTTCCAGCTCGCGCCCTGGTCGGCGCTGGTGACCACGCCGAGGTCGGAGCCGACGTACCAGGTGCCACCGTCGATGACGAACGACGAGGCGGGCACGTCCGGGAGCGCGCTGCTCGCGTCCGCCCACGTCGCCCCTCCGTCAGCGGTGCGGAACAGGTGGCCGGTGCCCACTCCCGGGCCCTCGGTGAACCGGCGGCTGAACCCGTTGACCACGACGTAGGCGGTGTTCCCGCTGGCGTCCGCGGGGTCGATCGTCACGCCGGCGAGGAACCGGTTCGGCACGGTGCTCGGGAGGGTCACCTGGTGCCAGCTGCCGCCGGCGTTGGTGGCCACGCCGCGGGTGAAGCCGGCGTTGTTGCACGGTCCGCACCAGGTGACCCAGCCGACGCCGTTCTGCAGGCCGGTCGCGGTGATGGAGTGGCCGACACCGACGTCGAACCGGTTCGTCCAGCCTGCGCCGCTCTGGATCGCGTACCCGGCGCTCTGGGTCCAGACGTACCGGCCGCCGGCGAGCCAGCTGTCGGGGTTGGCCGGGTCGGCGGTGAACGGCGCGATGAACCGCGAGCCCGGGTCACCCGGGTCGATGCTGCGGATCGCGGCGGTGGTGCCGTCGGACCGGCCACAGTTGTTGGTCACCGACATCGCGAGGAAGACGTACTCCGCCACGATGTTGCAGCCCTGGCCCGGCCGCGGGTCGACCAGGGTGTCGCCGCCGTCGCCGCCGAACGGCGAGCCCTGCTTGGTGTCGTCACCGAGCAGCAGCGACTGGCCGTTGTCCTGCAGACCACCGGACAGCACCGAGCCGTGGTCGAGCGTCGAACCGACGCCCACGGAGTAGTACTGCAGGGTGTCCAGCCCGGCGTTGAGGCTCTTCCAGTCGTTCGCGTGGCCGCCGGCGTCGAGCGTGCCGCGGACCGGCCGGCTGTAGATGCCGCCGTCGTTGCCGACGTAGACCCGGCCGTTACCGACCGCGACCGCGTGCTGGTCGCTGTGGGTGGTCTTGGAGCAGGTGTTCTTGGCCGTGTCGAACGACCAGCACGGGAACGAGAAGTTCCAGTACGGGCCGGGCGTCGTCCAGCTGCTGCCGCCGTTGGTGGTCTCGAAGACCTCCTCCAGGCCCACCCAGACGTGGTTGGCGTCCGCCGGGTCGACCTGGATGAAGTTGTTGTACCAGGCCTGGACACCAGGGCCGTAGCCCTTGCCCTGCAGGGTCTGCTTGAGCGCGGAGCCGCTGTCGGCGAGCTTGTGGGAGTCCGCGATCGTGCTCCACGGACCGTCCACGGAGCCGCTGTTCGAGACGTAGACCCCGGCGAGGTAGCTGTTCACGGTGCCGGTCCCCTTGTTGTACAGGACCGTCGACTCCAGCACCGTGTAGAGCTTCGAGCCGTCCGCGGAGTAGGAGAACTCGGCGTTGCCGATCTCCTTCGGGTTGATGGCACCGCCCGGGTTGACCTTGCGCCAGCTCGCGCCGGCGTCGTCGGAGCGGTAGAAGCCGTTGTAGGTGTCCCCGCCGCGCCAGGCGATGTCGGCCACCAGGTGCCGGCCCGTGCCGTCCGGCTGGACCGCCACGTCGTTGACGATGTTCTTGTACGCCGCATTCGCGGCCCCGGCATTCGCGCCGCCCGGCAGGTAGCTGGGGTTGGGGGCGTACAGGAACGTCCAGGAACCGGTGTCGGTGGTGCTGTGCGCCCACAGCCCGCGGTTGGTGGCCACGACCGCCCGGCCGCGGCCGTCGAACCTCAGCTTGTTGATGACGGTGCTCTCGAGCTCCGTCCCACCGACCCGGTCGGCCGGTGTGAACGCGCTGCTCCACGGGCTCGCGAGCCGGTAGACGCCGGAGCCGACGTAGGACGTGCCGCCGGTGTTGGCCTCACCGGTGGCGTACCAGAGGGTCGAGGTGGTGGCGTCGTACTCGAGGTCGCCGGTGGACAGGGTCGGCAGGCCGTCGCTGATCGGGGTCCAGCTCGTCACGGCGCCGCTGGCGTTGACGGCGCCGCGGAACACGCCGCCGTCAGCGCCGCCCGCGAACACCACGTGGTGCGCCGGGTCGACGGCGATGCCGGTGATGCGGCCAGAAACCAGGCCGGAACCGCCGGTGGAGTTCGACGCGGCCGGGTCCCGGTAGCGGCTGTCGTCGCTGTCGTAGGGCTTGGTCGTCAGCTCGGTCGCGGTGCCGCCGGCGGGCAGGCCCGACAGCGAGGCGAACGCCGCCGAGTAGGCACCGGGCGCGACGATGCCGGGGGCCGTGCGCGCCTGGGAGAACTGCTCGGCGCCGCTGCGCAGCTGCGCCGACTCGTCGCCGCCACCTCCGATGGTGCCGAACCGCTCGGTGGTCGGGGACTGCGCGGCGCCGCGCAGGGCCGCGCGCAGGTCGGCCGTCGACGCACCGGGGGCGGCGGTGGAGACCGCCCCGCCGGTGGAGGTGAGGGCGACCGCGACAACGCCGGCGGCGACGGCCGCCAGGGCGGGAAGACGGGTGGACGTGTGGCGCATGGGGCTCTCCGGAACGTCGTGGCGTCGCCGAGGGTGGCCGCCAAGGCTGACCGTAGACCGTCCGCGAGCATCGCGCCAGGCGCCAGGTTCTCGCGGCCAGGCCCTGTCCCGCGGGAAGACTTCCCGTCAGGCCTCTTGGTCGGTGGGCCGGATCAGGATCTCGTTCACGGCGACGTGCGCCGGCTGCGTGACGGCGTAGACCACCGCCCGGGCGATGTCGTCGGACTGCATCGGGGTCATCTGCTCGGCCCGTTTGCGCAGGCCCTCCTTGGCCGCCACGTCGGTGATGTGGTCGCCGAGCTCGGTGGCGACCATGCCGGGCTCGATCAGCACGACTCGCACGCCGCGGGCGGTCACCTCCTGGCGCAGTGACTCCGAGAAGGCGTTCACTGCCCACTTGCTGGCGTTGTAGCCACCGGAACCCATCCGGGCCACCCGCCCCGCGACGGAGCTGACGTTGACCAGGGACCCCTTGGTCTCCAGCAGGTGCGGCAGGGCCGCGTGCGTCACGTACATCAGCCCCAGCACGTTGGTGTTGATCATCCGGCGCCAGTCCTCGGTGTCGGCACCCTCGATCTTCCCGAGCAGCATGACGCCCGCGTTGTTGATGACGAGGTCGAGCTTGCCGAAGGCGCCGACCGTGGCCGCGACCGCGTTCCGGCACTGGCCCTCGTCGGTGACGTCCAGCTCGAGGGCGAGTGCTGCGTCGCCCAGCTTGTCGGCGAGGGCATCGAGGCGATCGGTGCGGCGCGCGGCCAGCGCGACCCGTGCCCCTTCCGCTGCCAAGGCCAGCGCCGTGGCCTCACCGATGCCGGATGACGCGCCCGTGACGAGCGCGACCTTGTCGTCGAGAAGTCCCATACGGCCAGCCTTACCCACCGGTGCGGTTGTCGCCACCTCTGCGGGCTGTTACGTAGAGCCGCTCGGAGGTCTCGCCCCGGCTCGTGATCGGCCCGCGGTGGTACCAGGCGAGGTCGGTCAGCCCGGCTGCTCGCAGCGCCGCCAGCACTGCCTCGCGGTCGTGCAGCACGAACGTGAGGCCGACCTCGTGGCCGAACCACTCCGTGATCCGGCGGGTGCCGCTGCCGGTGTGCAGCGCCAGGACGAGCTGACCGTCCTCGGCCAGCGGCCGGACCAGCGCCGCCACCACCTCGGGTAGCTCGTCCGGCCCGGTGTGGACCAGGCTGTACCAGGCCAGCACCGCCGCCCAGCCTGTCGCGTGCGCCGGCCGGATGAGCTGCCGCAGGTCGCCGACGTCGTAGCGGCCTTCGGGAAAGCGGCGGCGGGCCTCCTCGATCATCCCGGGCGAGCGGTCGAGCCCCGAGGCATCGGCGCCGAGCCCAGCCAGGAACGCCGTGATGTGCCCTGGTCCGCAGCCCACCTCGACGATCGGTCCCCGGGCCGCCCCTGCCACCTCTGTCAGCAGCCAGCGCTCGAAGTGCAGCACCTCGAGCTTGGCGGTCAGTGCCTCGGCGTAGTCGCCGGCCACCTCGTCGTAGGTCGCGAGGACCTCCGCATCGCGCTCCTCGGCGTCGAGCTCGAAGGTTGCCGGTGCCACCGGCGTGGGTGCGTCACCGAGCAGGTGACCCCAACGGGGGTCGCGCTCGCCTGCGCGGCGGGGGAGCTCAGCGACGAGCGGCTCCTCGCGGGCCGCCATGGCGGCCAAGCAGGCTTCGACGTCGCTGCGTTCGGCAAACGGGTGCAGCCGCTCGGTGCGGGTGCGCAGCTCCCCGGGCGCCTGCTCGCCGCGCAGGAGCAGCACCGTCAGCAGCGCCCGCTCGTCGTCCCCGAGATCGAGGGCCTCGGTCAGCAGCTGGTGGTACTTCAGGACTCGCCTGCCGGTGTCGGCCCAGACGACCCGGATGAGCTCGCGCTGGCGAAGCCGCCGGGCGATGGCCTCGGTGGTCGGCTCGTCCCAGTCAAGGACCGGGTCACGGCTGCTGGTCTGGTTGCACGCCGTGCGCAGTCCGTTGAGGGTCAGCGGGTAGGACGCCGGCACCGTGACCTGCTTCTCGAGCAGCGCGCCGAGCACCCGCTGCTCCTCAGCGTCGAGCACCGGCAGGGCCATCAGCTGTGCGACTGCCCGGCAGCGGCCAGGGGCTTCTCGAGCGGCGAGCCCGAGCCGTCGCGCCGACCGTTCGCCGGTGGCAGCTCGATCGGGTCGCCGTTGGCGGCCGCGGCCCACGGGGAGGTGCCGGCCCAGCCGAGCACGAGCATCGCCTCGCCGGACAGCAGCCGCTGGCAGCGGACGCCTCCGGTGGCCCGACCCTTGCGGGGGTACTCGCTCAGCGGCGTGACCTTCACGCTCGACGCGACCCCGACGCCCTTGCCCCGGCCTTCCGGGGGCAACCCACCGGCGGTGACGACCACGGGCTCCTCGAACAGGGTGTCGCCGGCGTCGAGCGCCACGGCGCAGAACCCGACCAGGAACGCGCCGGCGTCGAGCTTCATGCCGGCCATGCCCCCTGCGGCACGTCCCTGCGGGCGCACCGCATCCGCGGGGAAGCGGAGCAGGTCCCCGGTGCTGGCGAAGAAGCAGAGCTCCTCCTGACCGGTGACGAGCTCGAACGCGGCGACGACCTCGTCGCCCGTCTTGAGGCCGATGACCTCCACGGTGTCGCTGCGCGCCGGCCACACCTCAGGGGCGACCCGCTTCACGACGCCTTGCTTGGTCGCCAACGCCAGGCCGGGTCCGTCCTCGCGGAGCGCGGCGATGCCGACAACCCGCTCGCCCCGGTCCAGCGGCACGAACTCGGCCGCCGACGCGCCACCACGCAGCGAGATGGCACCGGTCGTGACCGCCGGGATCTCCGGGATGTTGAGGACCTCGACGCGCACGAACTTGCCGGCGCTGGTGAGCACCCCGACGTGGCCGCGGGTTGTCGTCCGGGCGGTCCCGACGATCACGTCGTGCCGGTGACGCCGGCCGCCGGCCTGCTGCTCGCCTTCGTGAATGGGTGTACGGGCAAGCAGTCCGGTGCTGCTGAGCAGCACGTCGCACGGCGCATCAGCCACCTCGAGGTCGCTGGCCTTGCGGGTCACCAGCGCCTTGAGGTCGCCACCGACGAGCACGGTCCGACGTGGTGTGCCGTGCTCCTCCGCGACCGCCGCGAGCTCGTCGCCGATGACGCGCTTGAGGACCTCGGGGTTGTTGAGGATCTCCAGGAGCCCGGCGATCGTGATCCGCAGCTCGGCCAGCTCGGCTTCGAGCTTCTCGACCTCGAGGCCGACGAGCCGGCGCAGCTGCATGTCCAGCACGTAGCCGGCCTGCACCTCGCTGAACCCGAACCGGTCGATCAGGGCCTCGCGGGCGACGGCGACGTCGGGCGAGGAGCGGATGATCCGAACGACCTCGTCGATGTTCGCCAGCGCCAGCAGCAGGCCCTCGACGAGATGGGCTCGCTCCTCAGCCTTGCGCAGCCGGTAGCGCGACCGTCGGGTGATGACGTCCGCCCGGTGCGTGAGGAAGACCTGCAGCATCTCCTTCAGCCCAAGGGTTCTCGGCTGCCCGTCGACGAGCGCCAAGTTGTTGATGCCGAACGACTCCTCCAAGGGCGTCAGGCGGTAGAGCTCGCCGAGCACCGCCTGCGGGTTGAAGCCGGCCTTGATCTCGAAGACCAGGTTGGTGCCGACCGAACGGTCGGTGAGGTCCTTGACATCGGCGATGCCCTGCAGCTTCTTGCCGTTGACGAGCTCCTTCACCTTGGCGATGACCCGCTCGGCGCCGACGCCGTAGGGAAGCTCGGTGACGGTCACAGCAGACTTGCCTCGGGGGAGTGGTCCGACCTCAGCGGTGGCCCGCATCCGGACGACTCCACGCCCGGTCTCGTACGCCTGCCGGACCTCCTCCATCCCGAGCAGCTGGCCGCCGGTCGGCAGGTCAGGGCCGGGGACGTGCCTCATCAACGCGTCGAGGTCAGCCTCGGGATGGTGAAGCAGGTGCTGCGCCGCGTCGATCACCTCGATGAGGTTGTGCGGGATCATGTTCGTCGCCATGCCGACCGCGATGCCGGCGGTGCCGTTGACCAGCAGGTTCGGGTAGGCGGCCGGAAGCACCGACGGCTGCTGCTCGGAGCCGTCGTAGTTCGGCTCGAAGTCGACGGTCTCCTCGTTGAGGCCCGTGACGAGCGTCATCGCAGCCTGCGACAGCCGCGCTTCGGTGTACCTCGCGGCGGCCGGAGAGTCGTCAGGAGACCCGAAGTTTCCATGGCCGTCGACCAGCGGGACGCGCATGGAGAAGGGCTGCGCGAGGCGCACGAGCGCGTCGTAGATGGCCATGTCACCGTGCGGGTGGAGGCGCCCCATCGTGCTTCCGACCACGCGAGCGCTCTTGACGTGTGCGCGGTCAGGGCGCAGGCCCTCGTCGTACATCGTGTACAGGATCCGGCGGTGGACCGGCTTCAAGCCATCACGCGCATCGGGCAGCGCACGGCTGTAGATGACGGAGTAGGAGTACTCCAGGTAGGAGCTCTCGAGCTCGTCGACCACATCGGTTTCAATGATGATCCCGTCGCCCTCGAACGGCGGGATCTCCTTGTTCGACAGGCGTTTCCGGGGTGGCATCAGGTGTCCAGGGTCGCGCGGTCGACACGACCCGCGCTGTTGATGATGAACTCACGTCGGGGCGCAACCTCGTTGCCCATGAGCAGCTCGAGCGAGTGCTCGGCCATCTCGATCTCGCCGAGGTTGATGCGTCGGAGCGTGCGAGTGGCGGGGTGCATGGTCGTCTCGGCCAGCTGGTCCGGATCCATCTCGCCGAGGCCCTTGTAGCGCTGCAGCGGTTGCTTGACCTTCTTGCCCGAGGCTTCGAGCCGCTTCACGGTCTGGAGCATCTGCTTCTCGGAGTAGGTGTAGATCGGCTCGCCGCCGCCGGAGACCTCGATCCGGTGCAGCGGAGGCACGGCGGCGTAGAGGCGGCCGGCCTCGATGACGGGTCGCATGTAGCGGGCGAACAACGTGATGAGCAGGCACCTGATGTGACTCCCGTCGACATCCGCGTCGGCCATGAGCACCACCTTGTGGTACCTCATCGCCACGAGGTCGAAGGTCCGTCCCGTACCGGCCCCGACGACCTGGATGATCGAGGCGCACTCGGCATTGGCGAGCATCTCCCCGACGCCGGCCTTCTGGACGTTGAGGATCTTCCCGCGCAGCGGCAGCAGCGCCTGGTACTCGCTGTTGCGGGCCAGCTTGCCGGTGCCGAGAGCGGAGTCTCCTTCGACGAGCCACAGCTCGGTGCGGGCGACGTTGGTGGAGCGGCAGTCGGCCAGCTTGGCCGGCAGCGTGCTCGACTCGAGCGCGGTCTTGCGGCGGGCGGCGTCCTTGGAGGCCTTGGCGGCCTGCCGGGTCTGGGAGGCGGCGCGGACCTTGTCCAGGACCGTACGGACCTGCGCCTTGGTCTTGCGGTTGTCCAGGAACTCGGCCTTGAGGCCCTTCGCGATGACGTCCGCGACGATGCGGGAGACGCCGGGGGTGCCGAGCTCGTCCTTGGTCTGACCGAGGTACTGCGGCTCGGGGACCTTGACGGTGATGACCGCGGTCAGGCCCTCGAGCACGTCGTCCTTGACGATGTCGTCGTCCTTGACCTTGAGGATCTTCGAGGTGCGGAGCGCCTCGTTGACGGTCTTGAGCAGCGCCCGTTCGAAGCCGTTCTGGTGGGAGCCGCCGTGGCCGGTGCGGACGACGTTGCAGAAGCTCTGGACGACGGTGTCGTACGAGGTGCCCCAGCGCAGTGCGACGTCGACCTCGCAGTGCCGCTCGACGGTGGTGGTGACCATGTGGCCTTGGCTGTCCAGGACCGGCACGGTCTCCTTGTAGTTGCCGGATCCGGTGATGTGGATCGGGTCGCAGACGCCGCGGTCCGGGGCGAGGTGCTCGACGAAGTCGGCAACACCGCCGTCGAAGCGGAAGACCTCTTCCTCGTGGCCCGCGCCGCGGATCACGAGCGTCAGTCCTGGTACGAGGAAGGCGGTCTGGCGAAGCCGGTCGCGGACGGCCGTGACGTCAGCCACCGAGCCCTTCGCGAACAGCGGCAGGTCGGGCCACCAGCGGATCGAGGTGCCGGTCTGCTTGAGCGGCGCCTTGCCGGCGACGCTGAGACCCGCGCGGGGAGTGAAGGTCGAGCGCGGGCCGGCGTCCGCGAAGACGCCCGCGACGCCGCGCTGGAAGCTCATGGCGTGGATGCGGCCGCCGCGCCGCACGACCGCGTCGAGCCGCACCGACAGCGCGTTGACGACGGACGCGCCGACGCCGTGCAGGCCGCCTGAGGTCTTGTAGCCCTCGCCGCCGAACTTGCCACCGGCATGCAGCTTGGTGAGCACCAGCTCGACGCCGGTCAGCCCCGACTTGGCGTTGACGTCGACGGGGATGCCGCGACCGTCGTCGTGCACCTCGATCGAGCCGTCCTCGTGCAGGACGACCTCGACGCGGTTGCAGTGCCCGGCCAGCGCTTCGTCCACGGCGTTGTCGATGATCTCGTAGACCAGGTGGGTGAGGCCCTTGGAGTCGGTGCTCCCGATGTACATGCCCGGGCGCTTGCGAACGGCCTCCAGGCCCTCCAGGACGGACAGGTCCTTGGCGCTGTAGGAGCCCCCGGACGGGGCGGACGAGGGGGCGGCGCTGGTCACACTTCTCCTTGTTCGGGGTGGGTCTCATCATCCCACGCAGCACCCTAGGGACCGGGTAGGACACGATCACTGCTGTGGGTGACCTCAAGACGCTGCCGAAGGCGCACCTGCACCTGCACCTGACCGGCGGGATGCGCCACCAGACGCTCGTCGAGCTCGCTGCCGAGCAGGGCCGGTCGTTGCCGCACGGGCTGCTCGACCCGTCCTCGGTCGACCTCGACGCCACCGGCCTACGCGGCTGGCTCAAGTTCCAACGCCTGTACGACGCCGCGCGGGCGCTGCTGACCGGACCGGCGCAGGTGCACCGGGTGGTCACCGAGATCGTCGAGGACCAGGCCGCGGCCGGCGTGGGGTGGCTCGAGCTGCAGGTCGACCCCTCGTCGTACGCGGCTGGGCTCGGTGGGTTGCAGGGGGTCGTGGAGGTGGTGCTCGACGCTCTCCGCGAGGCAGGGGCCGCGCACGGCGTCGGGGCCGGGCTGATCCTGGCGGGGAACCGCACCCGGAACCCGGCGGAGACCGAGACGCACGCCCGGGTCGCGAAGCGCTTCGCCGGTCGGGGCGTCGTCGGGCTGGGGCTGTCGAACGACGAGACCCGCGGCGACTCCCGGGACTTCGAGAAGGCGTTCCGGATCGCGCGGGACGCCGGGCTGCTCGCCGTACCGCATGCAGGGGAGCTGCGGGGGGCGGGCTCGGTGCGGCTGGCGGTGGAGCGCCTCGGTGCGGCGCGGGTCGGTCACGGCGTGCGGGCGGTGGAGGACCCGGACCTGCTGGAGCTGCTCGCGACGCTCGAGGTCGCGTGCGAGGTGAACCCGGTGTCCAACGTCGCGCTGCACGTGCTGCCGTCGGTGGCCGCCTCGCCGTGGCGCCTGCTGCGGGCGGCGGGGGTGCCGGTGGCGATCGGCGCGGACGACCCGCTGGTGTTCCGGGCGTCGCTGCTGGACAACTACGCGGCCCTGGATGCCTCCGACGCCGAGCTCGCGGACCTCGCAGCCTGCTCGATCGTCGCGTCGGCGGCGCCGGCGGCCCTGAAGGAGTCGCTGTTGGCCGCCGTCCCACCCTGGCTTGCGTCCTCACGCTCGCGCCGGGAGCCCCGTGACTGTTGAGGACGTCCGGCGGGGTGGGGCGACACGCGTGGGACTGCTGGGGCAAGAGGTAGCCGTGGGGTCACCGAACGTGGCACGATGGTGACCGCACGGAGACACCCACGAGGCAGCTGGGGAAGGCGAACCTCGACCTTGGGAGGAACCGTGTCGTCTGGTGTGCTGTTCGTGCACTCCTGCCCGCCCGCCATGTGCCCGCACGTCGAGTGGGCCGTCGCGAGCGAGCTTGGCGCGCGCGTGTCCATGACCTGGACCGCGCAGCCGGCTGAGTCCGGCCTGCTCCGCGCCGAGTGCGGCTGGCGTGGTCGCCCCGGCACCGCCGGCCGGCTCGCCGCTGCGCTGCGGAGCTGGACGCCGCTGAGGTATGAGGTCACCGAGGCCGCCGGCCCGGGCGTGGACGGGGAGCGCTACTCGGTGACCCCGGGGCTCGGGGTCTACCGGACGATGATGAGCGCCAACGGCGACGTCGTCGTCGGGGAGGACCGGCTGCGACACCTGCTCGCCACCGCCCAGGGCCCGCAGCTCGCGCACGGCATCGACGCGCTTCTCGGGGGTGCCTGGGACGACGAGCTGGAGCCCTATCGCGAGGCCGGCGAAGGCGCTCCGGTGACGTGGTTGCACCAGGTGGTCTGAGGGCACAGCCTCCGTCATGATCACTGCTCTTGCTCGCGCTGACGCCCTCGATCGTCGCATCTTCCGGTGGGCCGCCCTCCGCGACTCGGCAGTGCTGGACCGGGTGCTGCCGCCACTCACAAGTAGCGCCGACCACGGCCTGCTGTGGTTGGCCGTGACCGGGGTGCTGGCGCTGACCGGCCAGCGGCGGGCTGCCGTTCGCGGCCTGGCGTCCCTCGCCTTGTCGAGCACCGTGGCGAACCTGCCTGCCAAGCACGCCACCCGCCGCCCCCGGCCGGTGCTGGATGACGTCCCGACCCTGCGACGGCTGCTCGTCCAGCCGCTGACCACCAGCTTCCCCAGCGGTCACAGCGCGAGTGCCGCTGCCTTCGCCACCGGGGTGGCGCTGGAGTCCCCGGCCCTGGGCCTGCCTGTGGGGGTGCTGGCCGCCGGCGTGGCCTACGGGCGCGTCCACACCGGCGTCCACTACCCCGGGGACGTGGTCGCGGGGGTGGCCCTCGGGGGTGCCTGCGCGCTCGCCGTGAAGCGGGTCTGGCCGGCCCGCCCGGCGCGCCCGGCGGCGGTCCGCAGCCACTCGGACGCCCCGGCTCTCCCGGACGGCGCCGGCTTCGTGCTGGTCGTGAACGAGGCCGGCGGATCGGCCGACGAGGCCGACGCGGTCGAGAAGGTCCTCGCCGAGAGGCTGCCTCGGGCGGAGGTCCTGAGGACGTCGGGGGAGCTGGAGGAGGTGCTCCGGGAGGCTGCGACCCGGGCGGTCGTGCTCGGGATCATGGGCGGCGACGGGTCCGTCAGCTGCGCGGCGGGCGTGGCGCTGGAAGCCGGCCTGCCGTTGGCGGTGGTGCCCGGTGGCACCCTGAACCACTTCGCCGGCGAGCTCGGCATCGCCTCCGTCGACGACGTGATCACCGCCCTGGCAGAGGGCCGGGCCGTGCGGGTGTCCGTCGGTTCGGCCGACGCCGACGGTGAGGGGCTCTATTTCCTCAACACCTTCGCGCTGGGCGTCTACCCGGACCTCGTCATCGAGCGGGAGAAGCTCGAGTCTGGGCTGGGCAAGTGGCCCGCGATGGCGGTCGCCATAGCCCGGATCGTGCGCAAGGCCGAGCCGGTCGAGGTGCAGGTCGACGGTGACGACCGCAGGCTGTGGACGCTGTTCGCCGGCAACGGCCACTACCACCCTGCGGGCTTCGCGCCGTCGTGGCGCGAGCGCATGGATGACGGCTCGATCGACGTGCGGCTGATGGATGCGACCTCGCCGTTCTCTCGCACCCGCCTCACGCTGGCGGTGCTGTCGGGTCGGCTCGGACGCAGCGCGTTGTACGAGGAGCGGGTCGTCGGGCGGCTACCTGTCCGCTCGCGGCAGGGGGGCTTGCGGATCGCCCGCGACGGCGAGGTCAGTGACGGCCCCGGCGAGCTGCTGCTCCGGGCCGCCGCCCGCCCGCTGGTGGTCTACCGGCCCTAGGCTCCAGCCATCGGGAGAAGGAGGCGCGACGATGCGGGACCCGGCCGCGGACCTCCGCGCGATCGCCTTCGCGCTCGAGACTGCGCTTGAACCGACCTACCGCGTGCAGGCGTTCCGGAAGGCTGCCGCCCTGGTCGACTCCCTCGACCGGGCGGACCTCGAGGCGCGGGCGGCGGCCGGCACCTTGGCCGACCTCCCCGGCATCGGGAAGGTCACGGCGTTGGTCATCGGGGAGTCGCTCGCGGGGGAGGAGCCGAACTACCTGCGCCGGGTGTCCGACCTCGGCGCGGTGTCGGTGTCAGAGGGCGCCGCAGCCTTGCGAGCGGCGCTGAGGGGTGACTGCCACGTCCACTCCGACTGGAGCGACGGTGGCTCGCCGATCGAGGAGATGGCCCTGGCAGCAAGGGATCTGGGCCATGCTTGGATGGTGCTCACCGACCACTCGCCCCGACTGAAGGTCGCCCGCGGGCTGTCGGCAGACCGGTTGCGGGCGCAGCTCGAGGTGGTGGCGGCACTCAACGCGGAGCTGTCGCCGTTCCGGATCCTCACGGGCATCGAGTGCGACATCAACGAGGACGGCACCCTCGACCAGGAGCCCGAGCTGCTTGCCCAGCTCGACCTGGTCGTGGCCTCCGTGCACTCCAAGCTCCGGATGCCTTCGGCCGACATGACGCCCCGGATGATCGCCGCGATCGCCAACCCGCACACCGACGTCCTCGGACACTGCACCGGCCGGATGGTCAAGGGCAAGGGCCGGCCCGAGTCGGAGTTCGAAGCCGACCTGGTTTTCGCCGCGTGCGCGCAGTTCGACGTGGCGGTCGAGGTGAACAGCCGACCAGAGCGCCTTGACCCGCCGAAGCGGCTGCTTCGGCTGGCGTGGGAGGCCGGTTGCAAGGTGGCGATCGACACCGATGCGCACGCGCCGGGGCAGCTGGACTGGCAGCACCTCGGGTGCGAGCGGGCCTACCTGACCGGCGTCACGGCGGACCGCGTCATCAACTCCTGGACCGCCGACGAGCTGGTGTCCTGGGCTTCCGGGCGGGTCGGCGCGGCAGGGGGATGAGCGATCGAACCGGCGCCGTCAGGATCTCGGTCAGGCCGGCGGGGGAGCGCGTCGCCGACGAGCAAGGCGCAGGCCGCATCGAGGCACCGTGCGAGCTTCGGGTCATACCGGGTACGACGAAGGGCCCACCAGGCGGGTGGGCCCTTCGCCGCTCGCGCGGATCAGGAAGCGCTGCCGAGCTCCTCGGGCTTGGTCGTCTTGCCCAGCAGGCTGCGTACGAGGCCGAGTCCGGCTGCGCCCTGGGTCATCGCCTGGGCCATCACCTCGGCGATGCCGGTGGCGCCGTTGAGCATCACCATGTGCTCGACGTCGCCGAAGGGCGCGGCAGCGGCCTGGACCACGGCCGGCCAGTTCTCGGCGAGCGTCTGACCGATGACGGCCTCCTGGTTCTCGGCGAGCGCCTCGCCGCGAGCCTTGATGGATGCCGCCTCCGCAAGCCCCTGAGCGCGGGCCGCTGACGCGGATGCCTCGCCCTTGACGCGCATCGAGTGCGCGTCGGCGTCGCCCACGTTGCGCGTCGACTGCGCCTGCGCGGCGGCTTCGAGCTTCACGCGGGCAGCAGCTGCCTCCGCCTCGATCCTGGTGCGCTTGGCGCCCGCGGCGGCGGCCAGCTCGACCTCGCGGGCCTGCGCCTCGGCCGCCGAGATGCGGGCGTCGCGGGCCGCCTTCGCCAGCGTCGTCTGCTGGTAGGCCTGGGCGTCCGCCGGCTTGCGCACCGACGCCTGCAGGTTCTGCTCCTCGCGGCGGGCCTCCAGCTCGGCGACGCGGGTCTCCTGGACGACGACCTCCTGCCGGGCAGCGGCGTCGGCCAGCGGGCCGGCTTGCTCTGCCAGGGCGGCCGACTTGTCGATCTCCGCCTGGAAGCCGTACTGCTTGATCTGGCTGTTGCGGACGGCTTCGGCCTTGAGGGCCTCGGCGATCTGCTCGCGCTCGGTGGCTTCCCGGTCAGCGTCGGCCTGGGCGATGCGAGCCTGGGCCGCGACGGCCGCGGCGTGCGGGCGACCGAGGTTCTCGATGTAGCCGGTCGGGTCCTCGATCTCCTGGATCTGCAGCGAGTCCACGATGAGGCCGAGCTTCTCCATCTCCACCCCTGAGCTCTGGCGCGTCAGTGCGGTCAGCTTCTCGCGGTCGCGGATCATCTCCTCCATCGTGATCTGGCCGACGATGGCGCGCAGGTGACCGGCGAACACGTTGTGCACGCGGGTCTCCATCAGGCTCTGCTGGTCGAGGAAGCGGCGGGCCGCGTTGGCGATCGAGTGCAGGTCGTCGCCGACCTTGAAGATGACCACGCCGCGCACCGACACCGGGATGCCTTGCGTGGTCACGCACTGCACCTCCAGGTCGGCCTCGCGCAAGTCGAGTGACAGCTTGCGAACGGCCTGAACCCCAGGGATGACAAGGGTTCCCTTGCCGGTGACGACCTTGAAGCCGAGGCCGTCGAGGGGCCCTTCCGTGGCCGCACGCAGACCCGAGATGACCAGGGCCTCGTTCGGCTCGGCGACGCGCCACATGGCCTTGAAGACCAGCACGGCAAAGAGAAGACCGCCACCGACGGCGGCCAGGACGTACTCCATGATGAGTTCCTTCAGTAAAGGGGCAGCCGCACATTGACGACCACCGGTAAGAGGTTGCCGACCAGGTGCGAGGGCGGGGCGTCATCACGACGGGCCGCTGCGACCTTCCTGGTTACAAGGCTTCCACCACGACGGTGCGCGGCGGGTAGTGCTCCAGCACCACGACGCGCGTCCCGACGGGAATCGTCAACTCGGGGAGGCTGGCGTAGGCGTGGAAGGCGTCGCTGCCGCGGTCGGTGGTGAGAATGACCTCGCCGACCTGACCTGGCGCCACCGTCCCGGTGACGCGGCCCACTTTGCCGACCACGTTCGCGTGCCTGCTTCCCCCGCGGGCTAAGCGATCTGCTGTCCCGCAAGGACGGACGGTACGCCGTTGGGCGCCGTAGGCAAGCGGATTCGGTGTCTGGTGCGTCACTCAGGTGCGGGCGTTGACCTCGCACCGCTGCTTGAGTCCTTGGGCCACGCGGTCGAAGCCGCGCTGGACGTTGCTCCCGAGTGTCAGCCGCATCAGCCAGACGCCGATGCCGGTGAAGGTGTCCTCGGTGAAGTAGCGCGTGCGGCCGTTGCCGAGGTCGGTGAGCTCCTGCACGCGGTCGGCGTCGATGAACCACCTCGGCCCTACGGCGACACCCCACGAGACACGCGAGCCCTCGACGTAGCTCGTGACGTACTCGACCTGGTTCATCAGCTTCGGTGGGCGCAGGGCGACCATCATGTCGACCGGGGAGCCGAGCGCGAACGTGGTCGACACCGTGACGGTGAAGGGGTTCCACTCACCGTAGCGGTCGACGTCCTTCAGCACCGCCCACACCTGAGCGATCGGTGCGTCGATCTCGATGGTGGAGGAGATCGCGAACGTCATCCCTGCATCAGCTCGATCCGGGTGCCGTCCGGGTCGGCGAGGAAGACCACCTCGATGCCGACGTTGCGCCGGGTGTCGGCAAGGATCGTGCCGCCGTGCTCCACCAGCCGTTGAGCGAAGGCATCGATGTCGGCAGTGAGGAACGACAGGTGCGTGTAGCCGAGCGCACCGCGGCTCGTCGATGGGATCCCCTGCACAGCGGGGTTCTCATAGCTGAGCACCTCGATCTTGAGGTCATCGAGCCGGATCATCTGCGACCGGACGGTGACGGGCGGCTGGACCTCGAGCGCCTCAGCGAGGCCCGGGACCATCGCGTCGGTGAGGTCGTAGTGCTCGGCCACGGTGAACCCGAGTCCGTCGCACCAGAACCGCATCGCCACGTCCCGGTTCGAGACGCACAGGCCCAGGTGGGAGGGGCGCACCGTCACCCGTTGGCGTCCGTCGTCGGCAGCTGGGCGTCGCGAAGGCGGTAGCGGTCGACTGCCTTCGCAGGCACCTCGGGCTCGACCTCGCCCCGCGCAGCGAGCTGCTCGAGCACGGCCACTGTGATCGACTCGGCGTCGATGTGGAAGTGCCGACGCAGCGCCGCGCGCGTGTCCGAACGCCCGAAGCCGTCGGTGCCCAGCGACGTGTAGTCGCCTGGGACCCACCGGCTTCGGGCGTTCGGACACGCGCGCGGCGTTGCGTCGGCACTTCCACATCGACGCCGA
>JBKJVH010000184.1:0-13880 GCA_046590985.1 Mycobacteriales bacterium | reverse complement strand
GCGGACGATGTCCTCGTAGGCCGCCCAGTACTGCGCGAAGTCCATCCGGTCGGCGTTCTTGATGGCCGCCACGACCAGCGAGCGGGTGCCGTTGGCGTTCTGCAGGTCGATCGCGAGGCCGAGGCCGACATGCTCCGGCGTCACCAGCACGGGCTTGCCGTCGACGTGGCTGAACGAGGTGTTCATGACCGGGACGTCCATCGCGGCCTTCACCAACGCGTAGCCGATGAGGTGCGTGAAGCTCACCTTGCCGCCACGGGCCCGACGCAGGTGGTTGTTGATGACGGTGCGGTTGTCGGCGAGCAGCTTCGCCGGCACCGCCCGCACGCTGGTCGCCGTCGGGACCCCGAGGGAGGCCTCCATGTTGGTGACGACCCGGGCGGCAGCACCCTTGAGTGGGGTCGTCGTGGCACCGGCGGCGAGCGGGGTGTCAGGCGCCTTCGCGGCCGGTGCGGGGGCGGGTGCCGGCGCAGCAGCCGGAGTCACGGGGGCCGGGGCAGCAACCGGTGGCGCCTGGACCACGGGAGCCGGGGCCGGCGGTGGCGGGGCTGCTACCGGTGCGGGGGTGCTCCCGTTCGTCGCCGGTTGGAAGTCTGCGAAGTGCTCGCGCCAGCTCTCGCCCACGCTGGCCGGGTCCTTCAGGAAGTCTTGGTAGAGCTCCTGGATGTACCACTCGTTCGCACCGAAATCGTTCTGCTGCCCGGATTGCGTCGACACGCTTGAAAACGCCGCCTCTGAGATGGGGATTACGTGGCTTGCTGCCGAAGGGCAAGGTTACTCGGGCGGGTCCGGTCGCGAGCGGGAAGGTCGACGTGTCGGCGAACTCTTGCCCGCACTGACAGACTCAAGGGGTGCGCCGACCCGTTCCTGCTGCCCTGCTCGTCGCCGGCTTGCTGGCCCTGACCGCCTGCAGCGGGGGTGGGAGGGCCGCCCGGTCTGCTGCACCCAGCGCGTCATCGACCCCCTCCGCGACCGCTGGCCCGACCAGGACCTCGACGCCGGCTACGACGCCCCCGGCTTCCTCGGAGGCGACGCCGGCGAGAGGGGTGCTGTCTGCCTGGACGGGCTGCGAGGGTGGTTTCCAGTGCGCGACCCTGACGGTGCCGCTCGACGACACGAAGCCGGCGCTCGGCACGGTGGGGATCAAACTGACCCGGCACAAGGCAACCGGCTCGTCCCGGATCGGCTCGCTGCTGGTCAACCCGGGCGGCCCCGGGGCGTCGGCGATCGGCTACCTCCACGCCGTGTACAGCGGTCTGCCGAAGACGCTGCGCTCGCACTTCGACCTGGTCGCGTTCGACCCCCGCGGGGTCGGTCGCACCGCGCCGGTCCGGTGCGAGAGCACCGCTGGGCTCGACGCCTACTTCCACGTCGACCCGGCACCGGACAACGCCGGCGAGATGGCCGCCTTCAACGCCGCCAACAAGGCCTTCGACAAGGGTTGCGCGGCGCGGTCGGCCCGGATCCTGCCCTACGTCTCGACCAGGATCGTGGCCCAGGACATGGACCGCGTACGGCAGGCGGTCGGCGATGCGAAGCTCACCTACCTCGGCTACAGCTATGGCACCGCGATCGGGGCGGCGTACCTCGATGCCTTCCCGACGCACGTCCGCGCGATGGTCCTCGATGGTGCCCTCGACCCCACCCTCACCTGGGACCAGCTGCTGGCAGGCCAGTCCCGCGGTTTCGACGTCGCGCTCGGCGCCTTTCTCGCCGACTGCCAGGCGACGAGCTGTGACTTCCGCAAGGCCGTCAGTGGGGACCTCGGTGCCGCCTACGACCAGCTCGTGGCCTCGGTGGAGACGACCGAGCTGCCGGGTGCCGGCAGCCGCAAGATCGGTCCGGCCGAGTTCAGCCTCGGCGTCGGAGATGCCCTGTACAGCAAGGGCAGTTGGCCCTACCTCGGTTCGGCCTTGGCCAAGGCCGTCAAGGGCGACGGCGGGGACCTGCAGATCCTGAGCGACGACTACCTCGAACGCACCTCCAGCGGGTACGCCAACACGATCGAGGCGAACTTCGCGGTGAACTGCATCGACCGGCCGTGGCCGCGTACCGAGGCGCCCTACGTCGCGCTGGCCCAGCAGGTCGGCAAGCGGTACCCGCGCTTCGGGCCGGCCATCGCGCTGTCCGGCGCGGCCTGCGCCTACTGGCCGGTCGCGCCGGTGAGCACCCCACGTCCCGTCACGGGAGCGGGCAGCCCGCCGATCGTGGTCATCGGGACGACGCGTGACCCGGCGACGCCGTACGTCTGGGCGCAGGGGCTGGCGAAGCAGCTGGCCAAGGGGGTGCTGCTCACCCACGAGGGTGACGGGCACACCGCGTTCCACAGTGGCCAGCGGTCGTGCATCGTCGACCCGGTCAACAACTACCTGGTCTCGCTGAAGGTGCCCGCCGCCGCAACCTGCTAGCGGTCTGCGAGTCGCACCACGAACGCCAGCCCGGACCAGGTCGCGTCGAGGGCGCAGACCTTCGTGTCCACCCGGCCGTGACGCAGGCCGTGTTCCCGTACCAGGTTCTCGTCGAGGTCGGTCTGCAGACCGCTGGCGCGCTTGGGCCAGGCCACCCACAGCCGGCCGGCCGGCGTGACCAGCCGGTGCAGCACAGGCCAGCGCTTCTCCAGGCGTGACAAACCAGGGCAGAACAGCAACCCCACGTCGTACGGGCCGCTGCCAGGTCTGCGGTGGGGCGTGACATCCGGGGGGAGCAGCCCGAGGTCGAACCCGGCGGGGGCGCCGTCGAGCAGCACCCGCGAACCAGGGGTGATCCCCAGCTTCTGGGGTAGGGGTGTTCCCGAGTACCCGGTAGTCAGGGAGTTCACAGGTGGATTCTCCCCCGTTGGGCACCCGAACGTGTGACTCTGGAGGGGCAGGCTTCAGATGCTGCTGCTCCGGGTCGACTGCAGTGAGTAGGACGACCCCCTGACCCCAGAGCGAGGCGAAGCCGCAGTGCCCTCCCGTGCCGGCGTGGACATGCCCCCGCTGCGTTCCATGCTCGGTCGGATCGGGTCGCAGATCATCGAAGGCACGCTGATCCCTGGGCTGATCTTCTGGTCGATGCTGCACCTCACCGGCCTGGTCTGGGCGCTGTTCGCCGGGCTCGCCTGGTGCTACCTGGCGATCGCGCGCCGCTGGGCCAAGGGCGTGGCGCTGCCGGCGGTGCTGGTGGTCGGGGCGCTGCTGTTCACGACGCGTACCGGTGTCGCGCTGGCCTTCCACTCGACCTTCATCTACTTGCTGACACCCACGATCAACGCCTTCGTGCTGGCCGCGGTCTTCGCCGGCTCGGCGATCGCGCGGCGTCCCATCACCGAGCGGTTCGCCCGCGACTTCGTCGGCCTGCCGGCCCATGTGACCGCGCTCGTCAAGGTGCAGACCGCCCTGCGCCGGCTGTCCCTGGTGTGGGCGCTCGTCAACATCATCAACGGCGGCGTAGCCCTGCAGCTGCTTGCCGCAGACCACGTCGACGGCGTCATGCTGGCCCGGTCGGTGATGACGCCGGTGCTCTCGGCGATCGCCGTCGCCTGCTGCGTCCTGATGGGGCGCAAGGCCCTGCACGCCGAGGGCATCCACTTACACCTGCGCTGGCGGGACGCCCCGGCGGCCTGACGATCAGGTCCGGAACAGCGCGACCTTGAGGGCCTCGGTCTCCGCGGCCCGACCGAAGACGTCGTAGGCGTCCATCATCTCGTGCAGCCCGAACCGGTGCGTCACCAAGCCGTGCGAGCTCAGCTGACCGCCGGCGACCATGGCCAGCAGGGTCGGCAGCGATGAGGTGTCCACCAGGCCCGTGGTGATCGTGAGGTTGCGGATCCAGAGCGTCTCCAGGTGGAGCGTGGCCGGCGCGCCGTGCACACCGACATTGGCGACGTGCCCACCGGGGCGCACCAGCTGGGTGCAGAGCTCGAAGGTCTGAGGCAGGCCGACTGCTTCGATCGCGACGTCCGCGCCGAGTCCGCCCGTGAGCTCCAAAACGGTCGCGAGGGCGTCGTCGTGCGGTCCGATCACGATGTCTGCCCCGAGTCGCTTCGCGGCGTCGAGCCGCACGGAGGCAGTGTCGACCGCCACGATCCGGCTGGGCGAGTAGAGCCTGGCTGTGAGGATGCTGGCGAGCCCGACCGGCCCGGCACCGACCACCACAACGGTGTCGCCCGGCTGGACCGTCCCGTTCAGGACCCCTACCTCGTACGACGTAGGCAGGATGTCGGCGAGCAGCAGGGCGTCCTCGTCGCTGATGTGCTCGGGCAGCACGTACGTCGAGGTGTCCGCGAACGGAACGCGCGCGCGCTCGGCCTGGACGCCGTCGATCCGGTGTCCGAGGATCCAGCCACCACCGCCGAGGCACTGGCCATAGCTGCCCTCGCGGCAGTAGCGGCAGGTCCCGCACGAGGAGATGCAGGAGATCAGGACGCGGTCGCCGACCTTGCGGTCACGCACGCCGGTACCGATCTCGAGGATCGTGCCGACCGCCTCGTGGCCGAGGACGCGCCCCGGCTCGCAGGTCGGGACGTCGCCCTTCAGGATGTGCAGGTCGGTGCCGCAGATGGTCACGGCGTCGATCTGAATGATCGCGTCGCGGTCGTCGATCAGGACGGGCGCGGGGACGTCCTCCCAGGAGTGCCGGCCGGGACCGTGGTAGACGAGAGCCTTCATGATTCCTCCAAGTGGCGTGCTCCCGACGTTAGGCACGCGCCGGGCCGTTGGCTGGAGTCGTAGGTCCCGTCTTGACTGCCGCTCGGCCTGAGCGCTAGGCCGCGAAGGACACCCGCTTGCGATCCAGGCGGGCCCGATCCGGCCACTTGACCCTGGACGCCCAGCCGACCTGCTCGAACCAGCGGATGACCCGCGCGCTGGTGTCGAGCTGGCCCCGGTCGACGCCGTGGCGGGCACTGGTGGGGTCGGCGTGGTGGAGGTTGTGCCAGGACTCGCCCATGCTGAGGATGGCCAGCGGCCAGAAGTTGGTGGCCCGCCCGCGCTGCATGAACGGTCGGTGGCCGAACACGTGGCAGATGCTGTTGGTGGCCCAGGTGACGTGGTGCAGCAGGCTCATCCGGACGAGGCCCGCCCAGATACCGGCGGTCAGCGCCCCGGTCCAGCTCAGCGTCACCAGACCCCCGAGGACCGCAGGGCCGAAGATGCTCACCGCAGCCAGTAGCGGGAACGCGCGCGACACCCGTACCAGGTCGGGGTCGGCGAGCAGGTCGGGGACGAAGCGCTCGCGGTTGGTCTCGTCCTTGGACCAGAACCAGCCCAGGTGCGACCACCAGAGCCCTCGCAGCAGGTCACGCCCGCGGGTACCGAACTGCCAGGGGCTGTGCGGGTCGCCGGGTTCGTCGGCGTGGGCGTGGTGCCGCCGGTGCGTCGCGACCCACTCGTTGACCGGGCCTTCGACGGCCAGGCTGCCCGCGACGGCGAGGCTCACCCGCAGCCACCGGGGTGCGGTGAACGAGCCATGCGTGAAGTAGCGGTGGTAGCCGACGGTGATGCCGTGCCCACTGACGGCATAGAGCACGACCAGCAGGACCAGGTCGAGGGTGCTCGGGCCAAGCCCGTACCGAGCGGCGGCCATCACCCCGACGGCGAGCGCCAGGAAGGGGCCGAGGAGCATCGCCCAGAGGAACGCGTTGGCGATCGGGCCGGGTCCGCCGGTGAAGGTCTCGGAGTGCTGATGGGCCGGTCGCTCGCTCAGAAGGGTCACCTCCATGACGTCGGCGGCAGTGCCTCAAAGCACGAGCGAACTTCGCGCGGTGTTCAGGTTCGACGCGTCACCTGTCAGGATTTGCCGGCAAAGTCACCTGGATCAGTCAGGCAGTCGCCGGCGTCGTGCGATGATCCGCCCGGCGACCCCGGCGAGTAGCCCGACCGCGAGCACGTCCAGCAGCAGATGACCGGAGACGGCGCTGAAGGCCGCCGCAACCAGCGACTGCTGGGGTGCCGCATGGGTCCGGCTGGGGGCGCTCGTGTAGTCGGTCAGGTCGTAGCCCGTCTTGTCGTAGGGCTGCTCCGGCGGAAGGGTGTAGTTCGGTACCGGGTCGGGCGCGATGCGCGTGACCGAGGTTCCGAGCCCGTCATCGACGTAATGTCCCCACGGTAGGTACCCGAAATCAGCCAGCGGCCCGGCTGGACCGGCCTTGGCAGGGCCGGGTCGGGCGGGTACGCCAGGCAGCCCGGGGATCGTCGGTACGCCCGGCAGGACCGGCAGGCCCGGCAGGCCTGGGACGGTCGGGACGGTCGGGACGCCGGGAACGGTCGGGGCCTTGGACGGGACAGCACTCGGGGGCGGGCTGGTCGGGAGCACCGGAACGGGTACCGGGAGGACATCAGCCAGGGCCGGGGCCGCCAGGCCGGCGCCGGCGACGGACAGCACGAGAACGAGGACTGCATGACGGTAGGAACGCACAGGAGCCTTCTTTCGACATCGTGGGTGTGCCCGCCAGGACGGCCGTCACACCCGCTGGCCGGGTCGGCTGTGCGTCGCCGTCGTCCGAGTGCCGCAGCGCGGGTATGACGTTCGTGCGCGTTCGCGTCCCGGCTGAGGGCATGATGCAGGCAGGACGGCTTAGGAGGAGGAGCAGACGTGGACTCACTGCAGCTGGACGGGATGCGCGAGAAGATGCGCAGCGCCCCGGGGTTCGTCGCCGCGCTGGACCAGAGCGGCGGCAGCACGC
Source organism: Mycobacteriales bacterium (assembly GCA_046590985.1). Taxonomy (GTDB): domain Bacteria; phylum Actinomycetota; class Actinomycetes; order Mycobacteriales; family SCTD01; genus RYN-111. The sequence continues at coordinate 7,216 of JBKJVH010000184.1, read as the reverse complement.
CGAAGGCGCTGGGGCTGTACGGGCTCGACGAGGGCAGCTGGTCGGGCGAGCAGGAGATGTACGACTTGATCCACCAGATGCGCTGCCGCATCATCACCAGTCCGGCCTTCACCGGGGATCGGATCCTCGCCGCGATCCTGTTCGAGATGACCATGGATCGCCAGGTCGAGGGCAAGGGCGCGGCGGAGTTCCTGTGGGAGGACAAGCGGGTCGTGCCCTTCCTCAAGATCGACAAGGGCCTGGCGGAGCAGTCCGACGGCGCCAAGGTGATGAAGCCGATCCCGGACCTGGCCGCCCTGCTGGAGCGGGCCCGAGGGCACGGCGTCTTCGGCACCAAGATGCGCTCGGTCGTGACGCTCGCCGACCCGGTCGGGATCCAGGCCGTGGTGGCCCAACAGCTCGCCGTCGCGCGGCAGGTCCTCGCCGCCGGCCTGGTGCCGATCGTCGAGCCCGAGGTCGACATCCACAGCCCGCAGAAGGCGGCGGCCGAGGAGCTGCTCACCGAGCGGCTGCTAGCCGCCCTGTCCGAGCTGGCTGACGGCCAGCAGGTGATGCTCAAGCTCACCCTGCCGGAGCAGGACGGGCTGTACGCGCCCCTGCTGGCGCACCCGCGGGTGCTGCGGGTCGTAGCGCTGTCAGGTGGCTACACGCGTGCCGAGGCCAACGCCCGGCTCTCCCGTAACCACGGGGTGGTCGCGAGCTTCTCGCGCGCCCTCACCGAGGGGCTGTCCGCGCAGCAGAGTGAGGAGGAGTTCGACCGGGTCCTGGACGCTTCGATCCAGAGCATCTACGACGCCTCGTTGACCTGACGCTCTCCCCGCCGGCAACGGCGGCGGTCAGTGGCGCGCGCCACACCGGTGGGCAGGTGTCACGATCTTCGTCCCGGGGAGGTCAGGGGGCGCACCCAATCGGGGTGCTCGACGAGAAGAGGACCTCATGCGCATCCCCCGTGTCAGCCCGAAGAACCTGACCGGCTTCCTGGACAAGGTCGTCGGCCTCGGCAAGGAGTTCGTCGGCGAACTCACGAACTCCCGCTCCCTCATCCAGGCGGGCGAGGCCCAGCAGGACAAGGGCACCGAGAAGCTCAAGGCGCTCCGGTCGCAGCTCGAGGCGGACAGCCACCAGGCCGCCGCCCAGGTGCACGAGGCGCGCCAGAAGGTCGCCGCCGCCGCCAAGTAAGCCCCCCAACCCCGAGCGAAGGAGACCGTCATGGGCGTGTTCGAACAGATCAAGGGCAAGACCAAGGAAGCGGTCGGCGAGCTGACCGGCAACGACGCTCTCGAGCAAGAAGGCAAGGCGCAGACCGACAAGGGCGTCGAGCAGACCAAGGCGGACGCTGCGCAGGCCGAGGCGAAGGCGCACGAGAAGGCCGCCGAGGTGGCCGACCAGCGCCAAGAGCTCGCCGAGAGCTAGGCCCTGCACGCACGAAGCGCCCCTGGTCCACGGACCGGGGGCGCTGTCGGCCGTCAGCGGACCGTAACGAATCGCGCCGTCGAGGGACTGTTGTCGGTGCTGACCTGCCAGGCGGTGGTCGAGCTTGTCACCGGCTACCTCGAGAACGCCTTGTCGGCGCGCGACCGGGGGTCTTTCGAGGCGCACCTCGCGACCTGCGACGGGTGCACGGTGTACGTCGACCAGATGCGGCGCACGATCGGGGTCCTGCGTACGGTCGGGCCGGACCTGCCCATCCCGCCCTGTGACGACCTGGTCGAGGCGTTCCGGGACTATCGCAGGGGCGGCGGGTGGGGCGCGACCAGTTCAGGGACGGGGTGAGGCGGTGAAGTCGCGGAACGCGGCTATCAGCTCCGTCTTCGCCTGGGTGCTCAGGGTGTCGAGCGGGACCCGGCCGAGCAGCCGGATGGTCGAGCGCATCTGGGTCAGGTAGTCGTCGCATCCGGCGCACAGCTGCAGGTGCGCCTCGACGGCGCTCGCCGTTGCCGGGTCGAGCGCGCCCTCCAGGTAGTCGGTGACCATCTCGACCAGGTCGCGGCAGGCGATGTCGATCTCCTGCTCGCTCGTCTGCCTGGTCTCGCTCATGCCATGACCTCGCTGCTGTCGTCGGTGCGTTCGTCGACACCGTAGTAATAATCTTCCAGGGCCGTGCGCAATCTGGCTCTGGCTCGGTGCAGCAGGACCCGCTGGTTGGCCGCGGTGATGCCCAGCGTGTCGCAGACCTCATCCGAGGTCAGCCCATGGATGTCGCGCAGGGCCACGACCGTCCGTTGCCGCTCCGGTAACAGGAGCAACGCCTCGGCCACCAGGCCACGGATCTCCCCAGACAGCACCGACACCTCCGGGGACGGCTCCCAGCTGTGGGGCGCGCCCTCGGCGGTCCAGTGACCCGGGTACCGGTCGTCCTTGCCCCGGAACCGGTCCGCGTCCACCGTCGGTCCGTCGCCCTCGTCGCCACCCAGGGACGACATCGGGAACGTACGTGCCTCCCGCACACCACGGGTCTTGGCCTGGTTGGACAGGATCCGGAACACCCACGTGCGCAACGACGAACGCTCCTCGAACCGGTGCAGCCCGGTGAGGACCGCCAGCCAGGTCTCCTGGACCAGCTCCTCCGCCGAGGCCTCGGTAGAGACGAACGACCGAGCCACCCGGAGCATCATGGGCGACCAACCGTCGACGATCTCGGAGAACGCCGACTCATCACCCGCCCGTAACCGCATCACCAGCTCCGCGTCGTCCCGCGCTGGCTGGTCCGTCATCTTCCTTGGCTCCCGGGTCCGGAGGTCACGCCGACTGTAGTCCCGTCTCTGCTGCCGCAGAGGCGTTACAGGGACCCGTTCCGCAGTTGAGGCCTCGCGAAGCCGGGGCTCGCTCAGGCCCTGCTCAGGGTGAGGTCGACGGTCGTCCGCGTCCGGGTACCCAGGCGCTCAGCGATCCGGTCGGCCACGCGCAGGGCGTTGGCGATGATCGTCAGGGTCGGGTTCACCGCCGTGCTCGAGACGAAGAAGCTCGAGTCGGCGACGTAGAGGTTGTCGAGGTCGTGCATCTTGCAGTCGACGTCGAGAGCCGAGGTCGCCGGGTCCGTCCCGAAGCGGACGGTGCCGTTCTGGTGCGCCACGCCGTTGATGCCCAGCTGCCCACCGCGGTAGGAGTAGTTCTCCAGGATCTGGTCGCTGCACTGGATCGCGTCAAGCAGGCTCTCGAACTTGGCCCGGAGCCGCCGGTGTGCCTCGAGGTTCGTCGGTGTGTACGTCAGGCAGATCTCGCCGTCGCCGTCCAGGGTGACGCGGTTGTCCGGCAGGGGAAGGTCCTCGGTGGTCAGCCAGAAGTCGAGCGCGTGCCTGGCCAGCTCGGTCGGGTCCTCGGCCTCCGGCGCGTCGAAGCCGATGAGCACCTTGTCGCTCTTGCCGAGCATCTGCATGGCGCCGAGCGGGTAGGGCCACTCGCCGTCGCCGAAGTAGAAGTCGTTGATGCCCAACGTCTTCTGGAACTTCGTCGGGTTCGCGATCTTGGAGAAGGCGATGAGCGAGGAGTTGTTGTGCAGCATCAAGTGCCGGCCGACGACGCCCGAGCTGTTGCCCAGACCGCCGGGGTGCTGCTGGTTGGCCGAGCGCAGCAGCAGGGCGGCGGTGTTGATCGCACCGGCGGCGACCACGACCACGTCGGCCGAGTACGTCTCCTGCACACCGCCACGTTCGACCACGACGCCAGTGACCGTACGACCGGACTGGTCGGTCTCGAGTCGGGTGACGAGCGCGTGCGTCAGCAGCGTGACATTGTCGTGCAGCAGAGCCGGTTGTACGGCGATGACCTGGGCGTCCGCCTTGCCGTTGACCAGGCACGGGTAGCCGTCGCAGGTGGCGCAGCGGACGCACGCGGAGAGCTCGGGCGACGTCTCGTCGAGGAGGATGCCGTTGGGAAGCGGGAAGGGTTGCAGACCTACCGCGCGCAGGTCCGCTGCCAGTTGCGCGACCCGCGGTTCGTCGCTGATCGGGGGGAACGGGTAGGGCGCGTCGGACGGCGGCTCGCCCGGGTCGGAGCCGCGCTCGCCGTGCACTTGGTAGAGCCGTTCTGCTCGCGTGTAGTAGGGCTCGAGGTCGGCGTAGGAGATCGGCCAGGCCGGCGAAACCCCGTCGACGTGCTCGACCGCCTCGAAGTCGCGCTCGCGGAAGCGGAACAGGATCGCGCCGTAGAACTTGGTGTTGCCGCCGACGTAGTAGTGCTGCTTCGGCGTGAACATCTTGTCGGTGCCGAGGTCCTTCCACTGGCCGGCGTTGGCGTACCGGTGGTCGAGCCAGACCGCTTGGGAGCTCCAGTTCTCGGCCTCGCGGGGGAGGTAGTCGCCGCGCTCGAGCAGCAGGACCCGCTTGCCGGTCGGCGCGAGCGCGTGGGTGAGCGTCCCGCCACCGGCGCCGGACCCGATGACGATGACGTCGTAGTGCTCTGACATGGGGTTCTCCTTCTAGAGGATGGCGAGGGGAGCGACCCACGCGCCGGTGGCGCCGCGGAGCTTGGCGTGCGACACGACGAGCAGGAACTCGGTGACGCCCAGCTCGGCCGCCTCGGCGAGGCGCAGGTTCTCCACCACCACGATGCCGTGCCGGACGTTGAGGGTCTGCGGAACCACGAAGGGCCGGTCGGGGTCCTCCGGTGGGTAGGCGCCGAAGGACCAGGTGTCGCAACCGGTGAGCGCGACGCGCTGCTGGGCGAGCCAGGCCCCGAGGGCCACGCCCGGACCGGGTTCGCCGGCCGAGTAGGCCGCGTTGTCCACGCCCCACAGCCGACCCCAGCCGGTGTGGAAGAACACCGCGTCGCCAGGCCGTACCGACAGCCCGGCCGCGGCGAGGGCCGTCTCGGCGTCGGCGACGGTGATGACCTCGCCCGCGGCCAAGCGGTCGACGCCGCGCATCGCCGTGATGTCCAGGAGTAGCCCCCTTGTCACGACCTGCGGCAGGGTGTCGATACCCAGCTTGTTGGTGCCGTGGTCCTCGACGATGTCCGCGAGGCGGTAGCCGTTGTAGGTGCGGTCCCCGACCTGAAGGTGGTTGAGGCCGTCCAGGTGCGTGCCCATCTGCTGGGTTGCGGTGATCTGCTCGACCACCCAGTTGACGTCGTTCGTGCCCAGTCCACCCTCCCCAGCGCCCGGTCGGCGGCGGTTGATCTGGTGGTAGTTGGTCGTGAGGTACTGCCGAAAGGTGCGGCCGGGGAAGGCCGGCACGTCCTGGTGGAGCACGTGCGCGAGGTCGAGGACGATCCCTTGACGGACGAGGCCGATGGCCTCCAGCACCTTGGCGGTGCCGATCAGGTTGAGCGCGCCGGCCTCGTCCCCCTCGCCGTACTGCGAGGGGAACCAGCCGTCGATGTCGGCGAGGGGCACTACTCGGACGACCAGGTCGACTCGAACGACGGGTACAGGGTGAGCCCACCGTCGACGAAGAGCGTCTGGCCGGTGATGTAGAGCGCCTCGTCGGAGCACAGGAACGCCGCGGCTGCGGCCATCTCCTCGGCATCACCGGCCCGGCGCATCGGGATGTGGCTCTCGACCATGGCCCGCTTGACCGGGTCGTCGATCCACGACCGGTTGATCGGGGTGACGGTGGCACCGGGGCCGATGGCGTTGACGCGGATACCGCGCGCTGCGTACTCGAGTGCGAGGGTGTGCGTCAGGTTCTGCATGCCGCCCTTGGAGACCGAGTAGCTCAGGAAGCGCGGCTTGGGGATGACCTGGTGGACGCTGGAGACGTTGACGATCGAGCCTGTGGTGCCGGTCTCGACCCAGTGCTTGATCGCTTGCTGAGCGCACAGGAACGACCCGCGCAGGTTGACCGCGAGCACCGTGTCGAAGTCGGCGACGGACAGCTCGTGCGACTCGGCGGCGATCTGGATGCCGGCGTTGTTGATGAGGTAGTCGAGGCGGCCGTAGTTGCTGATGACCTCGGCGAACATCGCCACCGTCTCAGCCTCGTCGGACACGTCGGCCTGAACCAGGATCGGGTGCGTTCCCGAGGCGGCCATCTGCTTCATGCAGATGTCGACGCCGTGCTCGATGGTCTCCTTCGTGGCCTCGGCGCCGTCGGGACGGCCGACGTAGTTGATCGCGACGTCGACTCCTTCCTCGCCCAGGCGGATCGCGATCGCTTGGCCGATGCCCGAGCTACCGCCGGTGACGACCGCGACCTTGCCTGTCAAACCCTTCATGGGACCGCTCTCCTCGAGTGTTGGGTGCAGCCGGGATGTGAGTCATGGTCTTGCGACTGGCTCAGGCGTTTCAGGGGACGAGCCGTCGTGTCCGGAGCATCTCGGCGACGGACCAGGCCTGGAACGGGCAGCCGGTGCCGGCATGCGGCGCGTCACCCTCGGTGGTCTCCGAGACGGAGCCGAGGCCCCACTCGGCGAGGTGCTGCTCGAGTCCGTCGAACAACCCGCTGACGTCCTGACCCGCACGGGCGACCGCCTCGGCGTACGGGCCGATGAGCCACGGCCAGATCGTGCCCTGGTGGTAGGCGCTGTCGCGGCTCCGGGAGTCGCCGCGGTGCTGCCCGCGGTAGTCGGGCGAGCTCGGCCCCAGGCTGCGCAGGCCGAGTGGGGTGAGCAGCTCGCCCGAGATGGCGCGCAGGTAGTCGCCGGGCTCGAGCGGGGAGTCGGGAAGCGAGAGAGCGAGCAGCTGGCTGGGACGGAGCGAGGCGTCGTCGCCGTGGGGCCCGTCGACGACGTCGTGCAGCCAGCCGTGGGAGGTGGGAAAGCGGGCCGCGAACGAGCTCCGTGCTGTGCTCTCGAGCATCGCCAGGTCGCCCACCTCGCTGTCGAGCTTGACCCCGAGGGACTGCAGGGCGGCCAGCCCGCGAATCCACAGGGCGTTGAGCTCCACGGCCTTGCCGATGCGTGGCGTGATGCCGACGCCATCGACGCGGGCGTCCATCCAGGTCAGCGCGAAGCCGTCCTGCCCTTGCGTGAGCAACCCGTCGGCGGGGTCGATCCGGATCCCGTAACGGGTCCCGCGTACGTGCGCCTCGACCACCCGGGCGAGCGGCTCAGCAAGCAGCGTGCCCAGGTCGCGGTCGCCGGTCACCTCGAGGTGGCGGGCTACGGCGTGCAGGAACCACAGCGTGCCGTCTGCGGTGTTGTACTCGGTGGCGCCGGTGTCGGCGGGGTTGGCGGGGTTGGCGAGCATGCCCTCCGACACCGGCGCCACCGAGTACAACACTGCAGACGGGACGCTGTGGTTCTTGCACGCCGTGGCCCGTCACCTCGAGGTGACCGG
>JBKJVH010000039.1:0-6472 GCA_046590985.1 Mycobacteriales bacterium | reverse complement strand
GGTCAACGGCGTACCGGCTGCGATGGGGTCGATCTGGGCGCCGTAGCCATGGATCGCGCCGCGCTGCTCCAGGCGACGGACCCGCTGGTGCACCGCGCTCGTGGACAGCCCGGTGTCCTTGGCCAGGTCGGTGTAGGAGCGTCGCCCGTCATCGACGAGCAGGCGCAGGAGGTGCCGGTCCACCGCGTCGTAGTCACTCATCTCAACCTCGCGTCAGTGAGCGGCCGATGACGATCCGCTGCACCTGGTTCGTACCCTCGAAGATCTGCATGACCTTCGCCTCGCGGAAGTACCGCTCCGCCGCGAAGTCTTCCACGAACCCGGCGCCGCCGAGGACCTGGATCGCGTCGGTGGTCACCCTCATGGCGGTGTCGGTCGCGAACAGCTTCGCCATGGACGCCTGCGGGCCGTAGGGCCGGCCGCCGTCCCGGAGCCGTGCCGCGGCCAGGTAGAGGGCGCGGGCCGCCTCGATCTGGGTGGCCATGTCGGCGAGCATGAACTCCACGCCCTGGAAGGACGCGATGGTCTTGCCGAACTGCTTGCGCTCGGTGGCGTAGGAGACCGAGAGCTCCAGCGCGGCCTGCGCGAGGCCGACGGCGACCGCGGCGATGCCGAGCCGACCGCCGTCGAGGGCGCTCATCCCGATCTTGAAGCCGTCGCCCTCGGCGGCGATGAGGCGGTCGGCCGGCACCTGCGCGTCGTCGAGCATGATCGTGGCGGTGTGCGAGGACCGCATGCCCATCTTCTTCTCGGGCGGCTGCGGCACCAGCCCGGGAGTGTCGGAGGCGGCGAGCAGGCACGAGATCCCGCCGGGGCCGTCCGCGCCGGTGCGGACCATCAGGTTGTAGAAGTCGGCGTGCCCGCCGTGCGTCACCCAGGCCTTCGCGCCGTTGACCACGTAGGCGTCGCCCGTCAGCACGGCGCGGGTCCGCAGCGCCGCCGCATCCGAGCCGCTGGTGGCTTCCGACAGGCAGTACGCCCCGAGCAGGTCGCCCGCGAGCATGTCCGGCAGGAACCGCTCCTGCTGCTCCGCAGAGCCCCACTGCGCGACCGGGAAGCACGACAGGGTGTGCACGCTGACGCCGACGGCGAGACCGGCCCAGCCGCGGCCGAGCTCCTCAAGCACTTGCAGGTACACCTCGTACGGCTGACCGCCGCCCCCGACCGCCTCGGGGTAGGCGAGCCCCAGGAGCCCGGTCTTGCCGAGCGTCCGGAACAGCTCGCGCGGGAACTCCGACCGCGCCTCCATGTCCCCGACGCGCGGCAGGACCTCGTGTTCGACGAGGTCCCGCGTCAGGTCAAGGAGTGCCTCGGCCTCGGGGGTGGGCAGGCTGCGGACGACGGTCATGCCGGTCAGGTTAGCGACGGATGAGAGGCTTGGCCGGTGCCTGGTCTGATGCTCCTTGACTCCCCCGCGCTCTGGTACCGCGCGTTCTACGGCGTGCCGGACAGCGTCCGGTCCCCGCAGGGCGAGCCGGTCAACGCGATCCGGGGCTTCTTCGACCTGGTTTCGCGGGTGCTGAAGGACGCCAGGCCGGAGCGGCTGGTCGCGACCGTCGACCTCGACTGGCGGCCGGCGTTCCGGGTGGCGGCGGTGCCCTCGTACAAGCTGCACCGGACCGTCGAGGGCGGCGCGGAGGCGGAGCCGGAGGCGCTCAGCGCCCAGGTCGCGGTGATCCTGGAGGTGCTCGAGGCGCTCGGCATCCCGGTCGCGGGGCTCGACGGGTACGAGGCCGACGACGTGATCGGCACGCTCGCGACCCGCGAGAGCGGCGCCGTCGACATCGTCACCGGCGACCGCGATCTGCTGCAGCTGGTCCGCGACGCAGGACCTGTCCGGGTGCTCTACGCGGTGGAGAAGATGAAGCCCTACGACGAGGGCGCGGTGGCCGCCAAGCACGGCATCCCGGGCCGGGGCTACGCCGAGTACGCCGTGCTGCGCGGCGACCCGTCCGACGGCCTGCCGGGCGTGAAGGGCGTCGGCGAGAAAACGGCAGCCGCGCTGGTGTCCCGCTTCGGGACGATCGAGGGGATCCTCACGGCCCTCGACAGCGGTGACGAGGCCGGCTTCCCGGCCGGCGCGCGGGCCAAGCTGGAGGCCGCCCGCGACTACCTCGCGGTGGCGCCGGCGGTGTCCCGGGTGGTCTGCGACCTGCCCCTGCCCGCCTATGACGACGCGCTCCCCCGGTCCCCGAAGGACCCGGAGGCGCTGGTCAGCCTCAGCGACCGCTGGGGCCTGGACAGTGCGCTGGAGCGGTTCCTCCAGGCGCTCGAGATCGTCCACGCGGGGTAGGATCCTACTGATGAGTAACACAGCGTTCTCGGTCCTGAGCCGGTCCTCGGAGCTGGCCGCGGCTGCGCACGACGAGGTCGACGTCCTCGTGGTCGGAATGGGTGCGACCGGTGCCGGCGTGGCGCTCGACGCCGCCTCCCGGGGCCTGCGGGTGCTGGTCGTCGACAAGGGCGACGTGGCCAGCGGGACGTCCTCCAAGAGCAGCAAGCTCGTGCACGGCGGGCTGCGGTACCTGGAGAACTACGAGTTCGGGCTGGTCCGCGAGGGCGTCATGGAGCGGCAGCTGCTCATGAAGCTCGCGCCGCACATCGTCCGGCCGATGGACTTCCTCTACCCGGTGTGGCCCGACACCGCCAAGCGCCGCCTGCTCGGCCTGGGGCTCACGACGTACGACGTGTTCGCGATGGCCTCGCTGGCCGGCCGCGGCGGCGCCACCCGACGGCACGAGAAGATCACGGCCATCGAGGCGGTCGCACTCGCGCCCGCCATGATCGACAGCGGCATCGCCTACTCCTACCTGTACGGCGACTGCGCCACCGACGACGCCCGGCTGGTGCTCGCCATCGTCCAGGCGGCCCGCCGGTTCGGGGCGCTGGTCGTCACGCAGGCTGAGGCCACCGGGCTGACGATGGTCGACGGCAAGGTCGTCGGCGCCACCATCCAGGACCGGCTCAACGGGACCGAGGTGCCGATCCGGGCGCGGCACGTCGTGAACGCCACCGGCGTCTGGGTCGACCGGTTGCAGGGGCTCGAGGAGCCCGGCCGGGAGGCCGTCGTGCAGCCCAGCAAGGGCGTGCACGTGGTCGTACCCCGGGAGCGGTTGCCGTTGCTCGAGGCCTCGGTGCTGCTGCCGTCCAAGCAGGGCGACGGCCGGTCGATGTTCGCGATCCCGTGGGGCCGCCAGACGATCCTGGGCACCACCGACACTCCCTACGACGGTGCGCTGGACGGGCTGGCGCTGACGGCTGAGGACCTGTCCTACGTGCTGGCGGCCGGCAATGCGGTGTTCAAGAAGAACCTGGTCGAGGACGACGTGCTCGGCGCCTGGGCCGGCGTCCGGCCGCTGATCCGGCAGTCCGGCTCGGACAGCATGAGCGACATCAGCCGCCGCCACACGCTCGTCGAGGGCGCCGGCGGGCTGCTGACCATCACCGGCGGCAAGCTCACAACCTACCGGCGGATGGCCAAGGACGTGGTCGACCGGATCGTCGACAAGGACGACAAGAAGGCCAAGTGCCGTACCGATGAGATCCCGCTGACGGGCACCCGACCGGTCGGTGACCTCCTCGCCGAGACCGTCGTGGCGGCCGGCGCGTTGGGGCTGTCGCCCGAGGTCGCGGCGTCCCTGGTGCGGCAGTGCGGGGAGACGGCGGCCTACGTGGTGTCGCTGGTGAAGAAGGAGCCGGCGCTCGGCCAGCTGCTGTCCCCGAACGCGCCGCACATCGCCGCCGAGGTCGTGCACGCCGCCCGGTCCGAGGGCGCCTCGACCGTCGACGACGTGTTCAGCCGCCGGACCCGGTTGTCGCTGCGCGCGAAGGACGCTGCGCTGCCGTCGGCGCTGCTCGCGGCCCGGCTGCTGGCCCGCGAGACGCAGCGGGACGAGGCCTGGGCACAGGCCCAGGTGGGCGCCTACGCCGACGCGGTGCGGCTGGAGCGTGGCGTGCTGGGGCTGCCGGAGCTTCAGACCACACTGGAGTAGCTCACGACGCCGCGCTTGACCTGGCTCAGCGCGGTCCTGGCGGTCGTCCGGAGCGGTTCGTCGGCGATGAGCGCGACCTGGCCGAGCAGGTCGACGAGCTGCTTGCACCAGCGTACGAAGTCGCCGGCCGTCAGGTCGGGGTCGTCGTCGAGCACCTGCTGCAGCTCCGCGCCGGCGGCCCAGCGCCACGCCGACCAGGTGAAACCGGCGTCGGGTTCGCGCAGGAACGCCAGGCCGTGGGAGGTCTCCACGTCGCGGAGCCGGCCCCACAGGTCGGCCATCTCGGTGAGCGTCGAGCGGACCACGCCGCCGGGTACCTGCGGTGAGGCGTCCTCGGGTCGGCGGCTCTCGTAGACCGTGGCCGACACGACGGCGGCCAGCTCCGACGCCGACAGCCCGTCCCACAGGCCGGCCCGGAGGCACTCCACGACCATGAGATCGGACTCGTTGTAGACCCGGGCGAGCTGCTTGCCGGCGCCCGTGACCTCGTCACCGGTGAGGTAGCCGAGCTCCTCGAGCAACGCGCAGACCCGGTCGAAGACGCGGGCGATCGAGTGCGTCTTGCCCTCGACCTTGCGCTCGAGCAGGTCGGTGTCGTGTCGCAGCCTGCTCCACCGCTCGGCCCACCGCAGGTGCTGCTCGCGCTCGTCGCAGCCGGGCACCGGGGGCTGACGCAGCCGCTGCCGGAGCTCCCACAGCTTCTGGTCGTCGGCGGCCTTGGCGCGGACGGGCCGGGTGGGGCGTACGCCCAAGGCACGCAGGGAGGACGCCAGGTCCTTGCGGGCCTGCAGGCTGCGGTGGTTGAACGTCTTGGGGACGCGGAGGTGTCCCAGGGGCTCGACCGGACCGGGGAAGTCGGCGTCGGAGAGCCGGCCGGCCCACTTGTCCTGTGTGACGACCAGCGGGTGCGCCTGGCCGGGGTGGCCCAGACCCGGGTCGATGACGACCGCGAGCCCGGCGCGGCGGCCGTGCGGGACCGCGATGACGTCCCCGGTCTTCAGGGCCTCCAGGGACGTCGCGGCGGCCAGCCTGCGCTGGCTGCTGCCCTGCTTGGCAAGCTCGGTCTCGCGGCGCTTCACGGCCTGTCGGATCGCGTCGTAGTCCACGGCATCGCCGAGGTGGCAGGTCATCCCCTCGCGGTAGCCCTGGAGCGCGTCGAGGTTCTTGGTGACCTGGCGGGCCAACCCGACGACCGACCGGTCGGCCTGGAACTGTGCGAACGAGCTCTCCAGCAGCGCCCGGGCCGGCTCGCGGCCGACGCTGCCGACCAGGTTGACGGCCATGTTGTAGGACGGCCGGAAGGAGGACTTCAACGGATAGGTACGGGTCGACGCCAGGCCGGCGACCTGGCGGGGGTCCAGCCCGGGCTGCCACAGCACGACCGCGTGGCCCTCGATGTCGATGCCGCGGCGGCCGGCGCGACCGGTGAGCTGGGTGTACTCCCCCGGCGTGACGTCGACGTGCGCCTCGCCGTTCCATTTCACGAGCTTCTCGAGCACGACCGACCGGGCCGGCATGTTGATGCCCAGGGCGAGGGTCTCGGTGGCGAAGACCGCCTTCACCAGGCCCGCGAGGAAGAGCTCCTCGACGACCTCCTTGAAGGTCGGGAGCATGCCGGCGTGGTGGGCGGCCAGCCCCCGCTCGAGGCCCTCGAGCCACTCCCAGTAGCCAAGCACCCGCAGGTCCTCGCGCGGGAGGTCGGCGGTTCGCTGCTCGACGATCGCGCGGACCTGCTCGCGCTCCTCGGTGGAGTTCAGGCGCAGGCCGGCCTTCAGGCACTGCTCGACGGCGGCCGCGCACCCGGCCCGGCTGAAGATGAAGGTGATCGCGGGTAGCAGGTGCTCGCGGTCCAGGCGCTCGATGACCTCGGGTCGTCGTGGCACCCCCGGGCGCTGGGGTCTCGCGCCGCGTTCGGCCGGCTTCCAGCGGTCCTCATCGCGCGACCTGCGGACGAGCTCCGGGTGCACGTCGCCCTTGTTGTCGAAGAGGTCGAACAGCCGCGACCCCATCAGGACGTGCTGGAACAGCGGTACGGGACGGTGCTCCTCGACCACCACCTCGGTGTCGCCACGGACCGTGACGAGCCAGTCGGCGAACTCCTCGGCGTTGCTGACGGTGGCGGACAGCGAGGTGAGGATGACGTCGTCCGGGAGGTGGATGATCACCTCTTCCCAGACCGCGCCGCGCGACCGGTCGGCGAGGTAGTGCACCTCGTCCATCACGACGTGTCCGAGGCCGCGCAGGGCGTCCGACCCGCTGTAGAGCATGTTCCGGAGCACTTCGGTGGTCATCACGACCACGTCCGCGCCGCCGTTGATCGAGGTGTCCCCGGTGAGCAGGCCGACCTTCTCGGCGCCGTGCCGTTCGACCAGGTCGGCGTACTTCTGGTTCGACAGCGCCTTGATCGGGGTCGTGTAGAACGCCTTGCGGCCCTCGGCGAGCGCCAGGTGGACGGCGAACTCGCCGACGACGGTCTTGCC
>JBKJVH010000178.1:0-7543 GCA_046590985.1 Mycobacteriales bacterium | reverse complement strand
CCGGTGAACCACTTCTTGGCCGACAGGTGCCAGCCGACCCACAGCAGCAGCAGCGCGCCGAACACGACGATCGGGGTGTAGTTGACGTACTTCAGGCTCGACCAGCCGAAGCCCGGGTACCACGGCGCACCGGCCGACGACGTGGGCAGCAGCGCGATCACCGAGGTGATGACGATCTCGGCGACGGCAACGAGGCACATCCACTTGTACTTGCTGCCGAGGGTCCACGCGCCGGGTTGAAAGCTGTCCCCGGCCTTCCAGCGCAGGAAGATCGGGATGGCGAACCCCACGTAGAGGCCGACGACCCCGATCGACACCACAGCGTAGAACGCGACGGGCACCGGTGCGCCGTTGATGTCGACCTTGACGAGCGCCGGCGCGGTCAGCAGCGCGGCGATGACCGCTGACAGGATGACGCCGTACACCGGCACCTTGTTCTTGTTCAGCGTCGACCAGTACTTCGCGCCGGGTACGGCGCCGTCCCGGCTGAAGGCGAACAGCATGCGCGTGGTGCTCGTCATGCAGGCGACGGTGCAGAAGAACTGTCCGGCCGTCGAGATGAACAGCACGGTGCTCGCCCAGTTCTTGGTCAGGGCTTGGGAGAAGATGATCCCGACGCCACCGCCGCCGGCGGTGACGGCTTTCTCGTCCTGCACCGCGAACAGGAACGCGAGCAGCAGGATCCAGCCGCCGATGCCGGAGTACAAGATCGACCGCCAGATCCCCTTCGCGGCCGAGTCCGCAGCGGAGTTGGTCTCCTCGGACAGGTGCGCCGAGGCGTCGTAGCCGGTGATCGTGTACTGCGTGAGGATCACCGACAGCGGGATGACGCCGAACAGGAAGGCGATGCCGCTGGCCCTGCCCCCGAAGAAGCCGGTGTTGTTGACGGTGTGGGTGAAGACCGACGACAGGCTGGCATGGTGGCTCGGAACCAGCAGCAAGATGAGCACCACCGCCGCCGCGCCGAACACGTGCCACGACACCGAGATGTTGTTGAGCACGGCCAGCAGGTGGCTGGAGAAGATGTTGACCAGGGCAGCGAGCAGCAGCACGACCAGGAAGATCACGAAGACGCGATTGAGGCTGTAGCCGTCAGCCCACGACGTGCTGTAGGTGTCCAGGGTGAGGTCGAAGAAGGTGGCGCACCCGTAGGCGACGGAGGCGTCGATCGCGAGCAGGCCGATGAGGTTGAGCCAGCCGGTGTAGTAGCCGGCCTTCGGGCCGCCGAGCTTGGAGGCCCACCAGTAGATGCCGCCTGAGGTGGGATAGGCGGAGACCAGCTCGGACATGCACAGTCCGATGACCAGGATGAACGTCGCGGCGATCGGCCAACCCCACGCGATCGCGGCGGGCCCGCCGTTGTTCCAGCCGACACCGAACGTCGTGAAGCAGCCGGCCAGGATCGAGATGATCGAGAAGGAGATGGCGAAGTTGGAGAAGCCGGACCAGGACCGGTCGAGCTCCTGCTTGTAGCCCAGCTCGGCGAGGCGCCTCTCGTCCTGGTTGAGTTCGGCGATGTCCGTCATTGAGTGCTCCCTCGCGGTTGGTCGACCAGCTGCGCGTCCCTGATGAGGCGCGGTAGTTCCGGGCTGTCGAACTCAGCAACCGCCCGGTCGTACTTCTCCAGACCCCAGGACCAGAAGTCGAAGTCGACCTCGCTCACGGCGTCCTGGATGGAGGCCCACAGCGCCCAGCCGTACTTCGACATGACCGCGAGCAGGCGCGCCCGTGCGACCTTGGCCGGTGACCGATACCCGTAGTAGGCGGTGACCAGCTCCTCAAGGCGCTCGGGCCCCAGGTTCGCCTCGCTCCAGATGTTGCCCAGCTCGAAGCACGGGTCGTTGTTGCCGGCGTACTCGTAGTCGATCAGCCAGATCCGCTCGCCGTCATCCATGATGTTGGCGGCCAGCAGGTCGTTGTGGCACGGAAGGGTGCCCTGCGGCCGCGTCGCCAGCGCGGCCTTGATGGCCTCGACGTGCGGCTCGAACTCGAGATAGCGCTCGGGCAGCCGGAGTCCACGTTCGCGCACGATGGCCAGGTAGCCGCGCTGGATGGCGAACATGTCGAAGTCGTTCCCGAACCTCGCACCTGCGTGGAGCCGGCGGCAGGCGGCAGCGACGCGAGCGAGCTGCCCGCTGTCGTCGAGGTCGGCCGGCTCCAGTGCCCGGCCGTGGATGCACTCGACGAGCGCGACACCGGCGGCCGGGTCGCTCGCGATCACTCGCGGCCCGACGCCAGCCCGCGCCGCGATGCGGGCGTTCCGGCGTTCCGCCTCGCGGTCGACGGACAGCAGACCGGCCGAGGGCGCGAGCACACGACCCACGATCCTGCGCTGCGAGGGAAGGTCGATCTCGTAGATGCGGTTCGTCAGCCCACCGGGCAACGGGCGGAAGTGTCGCGGACGCCCCTTGCACCCGCGGGTCCTGTCGAGGACCGCTTCGAGCCGCTGACGGTCCGAGG
This sequence comes from Mycobacteriales bacterium, assembly GCA_046590985.1. GTDB lineage: Bacteria > Actinomycetota > Actinomycetes > Mycobacteriales > SCTD01 > RYN-111. The sequence continues at coordinate 5,083 of JBKJVH010000178.1, read as the reverse complement.
CGTCCTCGGGGGACGGAGAGGCGATCGCGGCAGGCCGTCCGGGCAGGGCAGACATGAGTCCTCCTTCCCGACCGATGTCGGGTGCTCCGCCCCGTCACCTTGCAGTGGCGGGATCGTAGGCCCGCAGGGTCGCTACGGTCTAGTCCCCAGACCTTTGCGAAACGGTGAGCCGCCGTACCATGCACGCGTGTCCCCGTCACCCCAGACCGCGTCACCGCCGCGGATCGGACTCACCACCTACCGGGAGCAGGCAGCCTGGGGGGTGTGGCACGAGCCCGCCGACCTGTTGCCGGCAAGCTATGCCGCGTCGATCCGGCAGGCCGGTGGAGTGGCGCTGCTGCTGCCCCCGGAGGTCGACTGCCTGGCGGAGACGGCCGCCGCGGTGCTGGACGGGCTGCACGGCCTGGTCCTGACGGGCGGCGCCGACGTCGACCCGGCCCGCTACTCAGCCACGCGCCACCCGGCGACGGGTGCTCCGCGCACCGACCGCGACGGCTGGGAGACCCAGCTGGCGCTCGCCGCCCTGGAGCGCTCCCTACCGGTGCTGGCCATCTGCCGTGGCATGCAGGTGCTCAACGTCGCACTCGGGGGTGACCTCATCCAGCACCTCCCGGACGAAGTCCGGAACGACAGCCACTGCCCAGTCGTCGGGAAGCACGGCCGGCACGACGTCACGCTGGCGGCCGGCAGCAGGGTCGGCAACCTGATCGGCGCCTGCGGGACCGTGGCGACCTACCACCACCAAGCCGTGCGCACCCTCGCCTCCGAGCTGGTCGCCACCGGCTGGGCTGAGGACGGCACCATCGAGGCGCTCGAGCACACGCTCGCCGACTGGGTCGTCGGCGTGCAGTGGCACCCCGAGGTCCACGACGGTGCTCCCCTGTTCGCCGGGTTCGTCGACGCTGCAGGGCATTTCCGGGAACGGACAAGCCCCTGATGTCCCCGAGCAACCTGGAGGCGCTGTGGGCACGCACGGTCTTCTCGCCGGTGCCGGCCCGCAACGCCTTCGAGGTCACCGTGGAGCGGCTGGCCCAGAGCATCCGGCTCGGCGTGCTCGTCGACGCCGAGCGGCTGCCCCCTGAGCGCGAGCTCGCCGACACCTTCGGCGTCAGTCGTGTCACGCTGCGCGAGGCGATCAAGGCCCTTCGCGAGGTCGGCCTCCTCGAGTCCCGACGTGGCCGCGGAGGTGGCACCTTCGTGGTGTCGCCCAAGATCGAGCGAGCCCGACCGGCGGACCAGATCAGCAGCTCGTTCGAGCACTCCCTCGATGACGCGCTGGCCCTGCGTCGCGTGGTGGAACCGGGTGCGGCAGCGCTCGCAGCCACCCGCACCCTCACCGCGACCGACAGAGCCAGCCTGCACCGCTATCTCGCAGAGGCCACCTCCCACGCCCCTGACGGCCGACGGCTCGCCGACTCGCGACTGCACCTGGCGATCGCCGCTGTCGGCGGCAGCGCGTCGGTCACGGCCGTCGTTGCTGACGCCCAGATGCGGCTCGATGAGCTGCTCCGAGCCATCCCGGTCATCCATGCCAACATCGCGCACTCCGACGTGCAGCACGCCGCGATCATCGCCGCGATCCTGGCCGGCGAGCCCGAACGGGCACGGGCCGCGATGGAAGAACACCTGGACGGAACGGCAGCCCTGCTGCGAGGGTTTCTCAGCTGACGCGCCGCCCGTGACTTCACGAACGTCGAGTGCGAAGGTATGGTCCTCAAACCTTCTCTCGAGAGGTTGTCGGAATGCCTGCAGGGCCAATGAGCCTCGACCAGCTTCGGCAGCGGATCGCGGACGACACGATCGACACCGTCGTGGTCGCCATCACCGACATGCAGGGAAGGCTTCAGGGCAAGCGGATCGACGCAACGCACTTCCTGAATGACGTGCTCGACCACGGGACGGAGGGCTGCAACTACCTGCTCGGCGTCGACATCGAGATGAACACCGTCGACGGTTACGCCATCTCGTCGTGGGACCGCGGCTACGGCGACCTGGTGATGGCGCCCAACCTGGCAACCTTGCGACCAGTGCCGTGGCAGCCGGGTACGGCCCTGCTGCTGGCTGACGTCCGCTGGTTGGACGGCACCCCGGTCGCCGAGTCGCCGCGCCAGGTCCTGCAACGCCAGGTCGACCGGCTCGCCGAGCGAGGTTGGGTCGCGCAGGTCGGCACCGAGCTGGAGTTCATCGTCTTCAACGAGACCTACGAGTCCGCATGGGACAAGCACTACGCAGGACTGGCTCCGTCGAACCAGTACAACGTCGACTACTCGATCCTGGGCACCAGCCGGGTCGAGCCGCTGCTCCGTGCCATCCGGCTCGGGATGCGCGACGCGGGGCTGCAGGTCGAGTCGGCCAAGGGCGAGTGCAACCTCGGCCAGCACGAGATCGCGTTCAAGTACACCGACGCCATGACCACGTGTGACAACCACGTGTTCTACAAGAACGGCGCGAAGGAGATCGCGGCGCAGCAAGGCAGCGCGCTCACCTTCATGGCGAAGTACGACGCGCGCGAGGGCAACTCCTGCCATATCCACCTGTCCCTGCGCACCCCGGACGGCGATCCGGTGTTCGCGGGGAACGGCCCGGGCGGCGTCTCGCCGGTGTACGAGCACTTCGTGGCGGGCCAGCTGGCTTTCCTGCGGGAGCTGAGCTACTGGTTCGCCCCGAACATCAACTCCTACAAGCGCTTCCAGCCCGGGTCGTTCGCCCCGACCGCGGTGCTGTGGGGCTTCGACAACCGGACCTGCGCCCTGCGGACCGTCGGACACGGCGCCAGTCTGCGCTTCGAGAACCGGGTACCGGGTGGCGACGTGAACCCCTACCTCGCTGTCGCCGCCATGATCGCAGCTGGGCTGCACGGCGTCGACAACGCCCTGGAGCTCGAACCGGCCTTCACGGGCAACGCCTACGGCAGCGACGCGCCACGGGTGCCCAGCACGCTGCGCGAGGCAGCCGACTTGTGGTCTTCCAGCTCCGTGGCACGGGCCGCCTTCGGCGACGAGGTCGTCGACCACTACGCCAACGCAGCCCGGGTGGAGCTGACCGCCTTCGATGCCGCGGTCACGGACTGGGAACGTCGACGCAGCTTCGAGCGGATGTGACATGAGCTCCTCCTACGACGTGATCAACCCGGCGACCGAGCAGGTCGTCACCTCCGTCGCGCAGTGCGACCTGGAAGCCACCGACGCTGCCATCGCCCGCGCCCGCAAGGCGTTCTCCGCCTGGAGGATGGTCTCCCCGGGCGACCGGGCCCGGCTGCTGCGCCGCTTCGCCGACGTCGTCGACACCGACCTCGAAAACCTGGCCCAGCTGGAGGTCAAGAACTCCGGTCACACGCTGGGCAACGCCCGCTGGGAGGCAGGCAACGTCCGGGACGTGATCGCCTACTACGCCGGTGCGCCGGAGCGGCTGATCGGTCAGCAGATCCCGGTCGCGGACGGCATCGACGTGACCTTCCACGAGCCGCTCGGCGTGGTCGGCGCGATCGTCCCGTGGAACTTCCCGATGCCCATCGCGTCCTGGGCCTTTGCCCCAGCGCTCGCCGCCGGCAACACGGTGGTCCTCAAGCCGGCCGAGCTGACGCCGCTGACCGCGTTGCGACTGGCCGAGCTCGCCCTGGACGCCGGCCTGCCGGAGGACGTCTTCCAGGTGCTGCCGGGCCGGGGCAGCATCGTCGGTCAGCGGTTCGTGGACCACCCGGACGTCGCCAAGATCGTGTTCACCGGTTCGACCGAGGTCGGGCGTCAGGTCATGGCGGGCTGTGCGCAGCAGATCAAGCCCGTCACGCTGGAGCTCGGGGGCAAGAGCGCGAACGTGGTGTTCGCCGACTCCGACCTGGAGCTCGCGGCGGCCACGGCGCCCTACGCGGTGTTCGACAACGCGGGTCAGGACTGCTGCGCCCGCTCCCGGATCCTGGTCGAGCGCAGCGTCTACGACCGCTTCATGGAGCTGTTCGAGGTCGCGGTCAAGGGCGTGGTGGTCGCCGACCCCGGCCAGGCGGACTCCGAGATGGGACCGCTGATCAGCGCGCAGCAGCGCGAGCGGGTGGCCGCCTACGTCCCCGACGACAGGCAGGTCGCGTTCCGCGGGAGCATGCCGGCCGGTCCTGGCTACTGGTTCCCGCCGACGGTCCTGGCCCCCACCGACCTCGCCGACCGGGTGCTGCACGAGGAGGTCTTCGGGCCGGTGGTCGCGGTGGTCCCGTTCGACGACGAGGCGTCCGCCGTGCAGATCGCCAACGACAGCCAGTTCGGGCTCTCCGGCTCGATCTGGACGCGGGACGTAGGGCGCGCGCTGCGGGTGAGCCGTGGCATCCAAGCCGGGAACTTGTCGGTGAACTCGCACTCGTCGGTGCGCTACTGGACACCGTTCGGTGGCTTCAAGGCCTCCGGTCTCGGGCGCGAGCTCGGACCGGACGCGCCGCTTGCCTTCACCGAGACCAAGAACGTCTTCATCTCGACGAAGGAGAGCTGATGAGCGCCGTAGCGGGACGACTTGCGGACAAGGTCGCCGTCGTGACGGGGGCCGGCAGCGGCATCGGTCTCGCGACCGCGCGCCGGTTCGCCGCCGAGGGCGCGCGGGTGGTCTGCGTCGACATCGACGCCGAGAGCGGTGGGAAGGCCGCCGTCGAGGTGGGCGGCAGCTTCGTCCGCGTCGACGTCACCTCCGAGCGGGGCGTGCAGGCGCTCTTCCAGGGCGTCGTGAACGACTTCGGTCGGCTCGACGTCGTCTTCAACAACGCGGGCATCTCGCCCCCTGACGACGACTCGATCCTGGATACCGGCCTGGAGGCCTGGCGCCGCGTGCAGGAGGTGAACCTCACGTCGGTGTACCTCTGCTGCAAGTTCGCCATCGAGCAGATGCGCGCCGGCGGGGGCGGTTCGATCATCAACACCGCCTCCTTCGTCGCTGTCATGGGGTCGGCGACCTCCCAGATCTCCTACACCGCAAGCAAAGGCGGCGTGCTCGCCATGAGCCGGGAGCTCGGCGTGCAGTTCGCGCGCGAAGGGATCCGGGTCAACGCGCTCTGCCCGGGCCCGGTCAACACGCCGCTGCTCCGGGAGCTGTTCGCGAAGGACCCCGA
>JBKJVH010000257.1:0-24174 GCA_046590985.1 Mycobacteriales bacterium | reverse complement strand
CGAGGCGCCGCGCGGGATCTGCTGGCACCGCTACGAGATCGACGACGCGGGCGCGATCCTCGACGCGAAGATCGTGCCGCCGACCTCGCAGAACCAGAAGACGATCGAGCACGATCTCCTCGGCGTCGTCGAGCAGTCGCTCCACCTCTCCGACGAGGCGCTCGGGCATCGCTGCGAGCAGACGATCCGCAACTACGATCCGTGCATCTCCTGCGCCACGCACTTCCTCGACCTCACGGTCGACCGGGGATGAGCGACCTGGTCATCGGGCTCGGCCATCCGGACCGCGGCGACGACGGGATCGGCCGGCTCGTGGCGCGCGCCGTGGCGGCGCTCGGCCTGCCCGCGGTGCAGGTCGTGGAGCACGACGACCCGATCCGGCTGCTGGACCGGTGGTCCAGTCCGGATCAGGTGGTGCTGGTCGACGCGGTCAGGTCCGGCGAGCCCGTTGGCACCGTGCAGGTGCACGACCTGTTGTCACTCTCGCTGCCTCCAGTCAGGTCCGCTGCGAGCAGTCACGCCCTCGACCTGGCCGGCACCGTGGAGCTGGGAAGGGCGCTGGGACAACTGCCCCGGCGGCTGTTTTTGGTGGGTGTCGAGGCCGACACCGTCGCGGTCGGGGCGGACCTGACGCCGGCCGTACGAGCCGCCGTCGACGAGGCGGTCCAGGCGGTCGTCGGAGCCCTCAGACGTACGCGCGGAGAGCTGCCACCAACCGGGTGAGCACCTGCTTGGCGTCCCCGAACAACATCGCCGTGACGGGATCGCCGTAGAGCTCGTTGTCCATCCCGGCGTACCCGTGTCCCATCGAGCGCTTGATCACCACGACCGACCTGGCTCGGTCGACATCGAGGATCGGCATCCCCGACACCGCGTTCCCCGCGCGGCGCGCTGCGGGATTGGTCACGTCATTGGCCCCGACCACCAGGACCACATCAGTAGTGGGGAACTCCGCGTTGGCTTCCTCCAGGTCCTTCATCTGCTCGTACGGGGCGTCCGCCTCGGCGAGCAGCACGTTCATGTGACCGGGCATCCTGCCCGCGACCGGGTGGATGCCGTACATGACCTCCACCCCTTGCTCAGTCAGGACCTTGGCGAGAGCCACCACCTCGTGCTGCGCCTGCGCCGCCGCCAGGCCGTAGCCGGGCACGATCACGACCTTCGAGGCGTACGCCAGCTGCAGCGCCGCGTCGTCGACCTCGACGTTCCGGTAGCTGCCCCCGGCTCCCCCAGGGACGTGACCGTCGTCGCCGGTGCCGAACCCACCGGCCAGGACGCTGAGCACCGACCGGTTCATGGCTTCCGCCATCAGCAAGGTGAGGATCGTGCCGGCCGCGCCCACGAGGGCGCCGGCGATGATGAGCGGCGTGCTGTGGAGCACGAAGCCTGCCATCGCGACGGCGGTGCCGGTGCAGGCGTTGAGCAACGAGATGACGACGGGCATGTCGGCGCCCCCGATCGGCAGGGTCACGAGCACCCCCAGCGCGAGGGCGACCAGGCCGAGGACGCAGAGCAACGTGACGCCGCCGGCGCCCGCGGTGAAGGCGCCTCCCAGGACGACCCCGAGCAGGCCCAGCAGCACGTTGAGCGGCCGGTTGAACCGACTGCTGACCGGCCTGCCCGGTAGCACGCCGGCGAGCTTGCCGGCGGCAACCAACGACCCGGACAGGGTCAGACCCCCGAGGAGGGTGTCGAGAGCCATGGTCAACGTGGTGCTCACCGGCGCCGCTTCGAGCGGCGGCCCGTCGAGGGCGTCGCCCAGCGCGATGAGCGCTGCGGCCGCGCCTCCCGCTGCGTTGAAGAGGCTGATGAGCTGCGGCATCGCGGTCATGGCAACCCGCCGCGCCGTGATCACACCGGCACCACCACCGAGAGCGAGCCCACCGACGAGCGCCCCGAGCCCCGTGCTGCTGATGCTCCCGGCCTGCACGAGGATCGCCGCCGTGACCACGACGGCCAACGTCATGCCGGCCCCCGACAGCAGGTTGCCGCGCCGGGCGGTGACGGGGGATGTCATCAGGTGCAAGCCGACCACGAAGCAGACGGCCGCTCCGAGGTAGAGCAGGTGGGTCGTGGTGTCGAAGCCGTTCACCGGGTCCCACCCCGGGATCGGAACATCCGGAGCATCCGGTCGGTCACGAGGTAGCCGCCCGTCACGTTCATGGCCGCCAGCGCGGCAGCGAGGGCCACGACGACGTAGCCCAGCGTGCTCTGCGTCGCGCCGGCGAGCAGCATCACGCCGATGACGACGGCGCCGTGGATGGCGTTGGCTCCCGACATCAACGGCGTGTGCAGGGTGGCCGGAACCTTGGTGATGACCTCGAAACCCACCAGCAGGCTGAGGACGAACACCGTGATGTCGGCAAGCAGCATGGGGTTCACGAAGAGCTCCTTTGTTCGTCGCGTCGGGCGAGGACCGCGGGATGGACCAGCTGGCCGTCCTGGCAGACCAGCACCCCTGCCGTGATCTCGTCGGCGCGGTCGATCACGAGCTCGCCGTCCACCACCAGGTGGGCCAGCAGCGCCGCCAGATTGCGCCCGTAGGCGGTGGAGGCGGCCCGGGGCACTGCGGCGGCGAGATCGCCCGCGCCGATGACCGTGACGCCCCCGGAGGTGACGACCGTCTGGCCGGCCACGGACCCGGCCACGTTCCCACCCTCGGGGCCGGCGGCCAGGTCGACGACCACCGCACCGGGCGCGAGCGCTGCGAGCGCCGCCTCGGGCACCAGCAGCGGTGGTCGGCCGCCGTGCACCTGGGCCGTGGTGATGACAACGTCGAACCGAGCCAAGACGGTGGAGAGGGCCTGCTGCTGGGCGCTTCGTTGGTCGGCGTCGAGCGCACGGGCATAACCTCCTGCCCCCTCCCCCGAGACCTCGCCGAGATCGAGGTACGTCGCACCGGTGGCGTTGATGTCGTCGCGTGCTGCCGCTCGGACGTCGTGAGCCGAGACGACAGCCCCGAGCCGTCTCGAGGTGCTGATGGCCTGCAAGCCCGCGACGCCGGCCCCCAGCACCAGGACTGCCGCCGGCCGGACCGTCCCTGCGGCGGTCATCAACAGCGGGAAGTAGCCGCCGTAGGCATCGGCCGCGACGAGCGCAGCCTTGTAACCGGCGACGTTCGCCTGAGAGGTCAGCGCATCCATCGACTGCGCTCGGCTGAGCGTCCGGGGGAGCCCGTCGAGGCTCAGCGCGATGACCTTCGCCTCGGCGAGCGCGTGCACGAGCTCGAGGCGGATCTGTGGCTGCAGCAGACCGAGCAGGATCTGACCGGGCCGGAAGGCAGGCATGGGCTCGGGTGGACCGACGCAGAGCACCGCGTCGCTCTGGGCGTAGAGCTCGGGGGCGGAGACAACGCGGGCACCGGCGCGGGAGTAGGCGTCATCCGGGAAGAACGCTGCGTCGCCGGCGCCGGACTCGAGCAGGACGTCCAGTCCCAACGCTGTGAGGCGTCCCACGGTGTCGGGCACGAGCGCGACCCGCCGCTCGCCCGCTGCTGACTCCTTGACGGCACCGACAGTGAAGCGCGAAGGGGTGCGGGTGGGGTCGGACACGCGAACGCTCCTTCTCGGTGCTCTGGGGACCTACTCAACGCTGCCAAGCCCTGTCCGCGCAGAGGCTAACGTCCCGAGGCCGGCGTACGGACGTCCTTGTCCACGCTCCGCCCGTCCTTTGGCCCCTCCACGGGTGACCTTGGGCCCTGCCGCCTGCGATCCGCACCAGCGAGGGTGGGTACTCCCCCACGGCAGGAGAGCGCTCATGACGGTACGGATCGGCATCAACGGCTTCGGACGCATCGGCCGGGACGTCCTGCGCCTCAGCCTCGTCTCCACCGACGTTGAGGTCGTGGCTGTCAACGACGTGGTCGACACCGCCACCATGGCCCGGCTGCTGCGCTACGACAGCACGTTCGGACCTCTCGGTCTGGAGGTGGAGGACCACGGCGACGCCCTGGTCGTCGACGGCCACAAGATCCGTACCAGCTCCGGGCGCGAACCCGCCGGCCTGGCCTGGGGCGACGTCGGAGCCGACGTGGTCATCGAGTCCACCGGAAAGTTCCGCACCCGGGAGACCGCAGCCGCGCACCTGGGGGCCGGCGCGACGACAGTGCTCGTGTCCGCGCCGGGAAAGGGGCTGGACGCGACCATCGTGATGGGTGTCAACGACCACACGTACGACCCCGCTCGGCACCAGGTGATCTCGAACGCTTCGTGCACCACGAACTGCGTGGCACCGATGGTCCGGGTGCTGCACGACCGGTTCGGGATCGAGCGCGGGTTCATGACGACGGTGCACGCCTACACCAACGACCAGAACGTGCTCGACGGGCCGCACAAGGACGCCCGGCGGGCGCGTGCCGCCGCGGTGAACATCATCCCGACCAGCACGGGGGCTGCCCGGGCGGTCGGGGAGGTCATTCCGGAGATCGCCGGGCGCCTTGATGGCGTCGCCCTCCGGGTCCCCGTCGTCGATGGCTCGCTCGTCGACCTTGCCGTGCTGCTCGACACCGAGGTCACCGCGGCCGAGATCAACGCGGCGTTCGAGGAGGCCGCGGCACAGGGTCCGTTGGCCGGGCGGCTGAAGTACACGACCGACCCGATCGTCTCCACCGATGTGATCGGGGATGTCTCCTCCTGCGTCTTCGACTCGGGCCTCACCCAGGCATCCGGCCGGATGGCCAAGGTGTTCGGCTGGTATGACAACGAGTGGGGCTACACCGCCCGGCTCCTCGACCTCTCGCGCCTCGTCGGCGCGGGGCGTTGACGTCGCGATGTTCCAGGTCCGGGTCCACGGACGTGGCGGCCAGGGCGTCGTGACGACCGCCGAGCTGCTCTCGGTCGCCGGCTTCCTCGACGGGCACGAGGCTCAGGCCTTCCCGAGCTTCGGCTCGGAGCGGATGGGGGCGCCCGTGACGTCGTTCTGCCGCATCGACGACGTGCCGGTGCGGTTGCGGGAGCCGGTGACCTCCCCGGACGCCGTCCTCGTCTGCGACGCGACGCTGCTGCACCACGTGGACCTGTTCTCGGGTCTGGCACTTGACGGCTACGTGCTGATCAACTCGACGCGCTCCTGGTCCGAGCTCGGTCTCGACGAGCTGCCGGACTGCGACCCGGAGCGGATGCTGACCGTGCCGGCTACGGCGCTGGCCCGGGAGCACACCGGCAGGCCGATCGCCAACACCTGCGTCCTGGGAGCGTTCGCGGCCCTGACCTCCATCGTCACCATGGCCTCGGTGGAGCAGGCCCTCCGGGAGCGCTTCGCCGGGGACGTCGGCTCGGCCAACGTCCGGGCCGCGCAGGCGAGCTTCGCGTGGGTCCAGGCACGACAGGCGGCCGTCCATGCGTAAGCAGCAGGAGGCCTCCAAGGCCATCGCCCAGGCCGTCGCGTACTGCCGGCCGCAGGTCGTGCCGGCCTACCCGATCACGCCGCAGACGCACATCGTGGAGGCGATCGGCGAGATGGCGAAGGCCGGCTCCCTCGCGCCGTGCGAGTTCATGACGGTGGAGTCCGAGTTCGGTGCCCTGTCCGCGGCCATCGGTGCGGCCGCGGTGGGCTCGCGGAGCTACACCGCGACCGCGAGCCAGGGCCTGTTGTTCATGGCCGAGGCGCTCTTCAACGCCTCCGGCTTGGGGCTGCCGATCGTGATGACCGTCGCCAACCGGGCCATCGGCGCCCCGATCAACATCTGGAACGACCAGAGCGACGCGATGAGCATGCGCGACTGCGGCTGGGTCCAGCTGTACGCCGCCGACTGCCAGACGGCCGTCGACCTGCACGTCGTCGCGTTCCGGCTCGCTGAGGCGTTGTCGGTGCCGGTGATGGTCTGCGTCGACGGCTTCGTGCTCACCCACGCGTTCGAGCCGATCGACGTGCCGAGCCAGGGGCAGGTCGATGCCTACCTGCCGCCCTTCCTGCCCCGTCAGTCACTCGACCCCGCCGAGCCGGTGGCGATCGGCGCGATGGTCGGGCCAGAGGCCTTCACCGAGGTCCGCTACCTGTCGCATCGGGCTCTCACGTCAGCCCTCGACGTCTTCCCTCCGTTGGCCGCGGAGTTCCAGGACGCGGTCGGTCGGCCGCTGTCCGTGGTCGAGAGCTACCGGGTCGCGGGAGCAGCGACCGTGGTCGTCGCGCTCGGGTCGGTGAGCGGCACCCTCAAGGACGTCGTCGACGAGCTCGACGGTGTGGGCCTGGTGACGGTGACGATGTTCCGCCCGTTCCCCACCGCAGCCATCCGGTCGGCGCTGGCGGGTGCCACTCGGGTGGTGGTGCTGGAACGAGCCTTCGCGCCCGGCGCCGGCGGAATCGTCGCGGCCGACGTCCGGGCCGCCGTCGCAGGTACGCCAACCCAGGTCCTCACCGTGGTGGCCGGCCTGGGTGGGCGAGCCGTGGGCAAGACGTCCCTGCACCGGTTGCTCGGCGACGCCGTCGACGACCGGCTCGACGACCTCGTCTTCCTGGACCTCCGGCACGATCTCGTGGATTCGATCGAAGGGGGCAGCTGATGCCCACTGAAACCGTCAAGTTCTACCAAATCGGCAGTCGTGCGGTCGGCAACCGGCTGCTCGAGGAAGGGCAGCGGACCGCCCAGTCCAGCGAGCACCGGCTCAACTCCCTGAACTCCGGGCACCGGGCCTGTCAGGGCTGCGGGGAGGCGCTTGGCGCCCGGTACGTGCTGGATGCCGCCTATCGCGCCACGGAGGGGAAGCTGGTCGCGGTCAACGCCACCGGCTGCCTGGAGGTCTTTTCCACGCCCTACCCGGAGAGCTCCTGGCAACTGCCCTGGCTGCACTCGTTGTTCGGCAACGCGGCCGCGGTCGCGTCCGGCGTGGCCGCCGGGTTGAAGGCGCAGGGCCGCAGCGAGATCCGGGTGCTCGCCCAGGGCGGCGACGGTGGCACCGTCGACATCGGGCTGGGCTGCCTGTCGGGGATGTTCGAGCGGGGCGACGACGTGCTCTACGTCTGCTACGACAACGAGGCCTACATGAACACCGGCGTCCAGCGGTCCGGGGCGACCCCGCCGTACGCCCGGACCGCCACGACCGAGGCTGTCGGGGCGGAGCCGGGCAACCGGTACAGCCAGGGCAAGGACCTACCGCGGATCGCGATGGCGCACGAGATCCCCTACGTGGCGACCGCGACCGTCGCGGACCTGCACGACCTGGAAGCCAAGGTCGAGAAGGCCATGACGCTGCGCGGTGCCCGCTACCTGCACGTGCTGGTGCCGTGCCCACTCGGCTGGGGATCGGCGCCGGCAGAGACCATCTCGCTGGCTCGACTCGCCCAGCGCAGCGGGCTGTTCCCGGTGTTCGAGGCCGAGCACGGCGAGGTGACCGGGGTGCTGCCCATCCGACAGCAGGTCCCGGTCGAGGACTACCTCCGACCGCAGCGCCGCTACTCCCACCTGTTCGGCGAGCCGGCACGTACCGACCTGCTGGCCCGGGTCCAAGGGCTGGCCGACCGCAACATCGCCCGCTACGGGCTGCTCGACGAGGGAGAGACCTGATGGACAAGCCGTTCGCGATCACCCTGGACGTGCGGACCAGCCTCGCCAACCACACCGGCGCCTGGCGCACCGAACGACCGGTCTACGTCGACCGTCAGCCGCCGTGCAACACCGCCTGCCCGGCCGGCGAGAACATCCAGGGCTGGCTCTACACCGCTGAGGACGGCAGCTACGAGCAGGCGTGGCGGCAGCTGGTCGCTGACAACCCGTTCCCTGCCGTGATGGGCCGAGTTTGCTATCACCCCTGCGAGAGCTCCTGCAACCGCGCTGAGCTCGACGCGGCCGTCGGCATCAATTCCGTCGAGCGATTCCTCGGCGACGAGGGCATCGCCCGGGGTTGGCGACTGCCCGATCCCGCCGCGTCGACCGGCAAGCGGGTGCTGGTCGTGGGCTCCGGGCCTTCTGGGCTCTCGGCCGCCTACCACCTCAGGCAGCGCGGACACGAGGTCGTGATCCGCGAGGCGGGCGCCGAACCTGGCGGGATGATGCGCTACGGCATCCCGACCTTCAGGCTCCCCCGGGACGTCCTCGAGGCCGAGATCGCCCGGCTGCTGGCCACCGGCATCACGCTCGAGGTCGACACGCCGGTCACCGACCTGGCGCCCGACCTGCTGGACTTCGACGCGGTGTTCCTGGCCATCGGTGCCCAGCTCAGCCACCGTGCCTACATCCCGGCCGCTCAGTCCGCCCGGGTGCTCGACGCGCTCGCCCTGCTCGGTCAGGTCGACGACGGGGAGCGGCCACAGCTCGGTCGCCGCGTCGTGGTCTACGGCGGCGGCAACACGGCGATGGACGCGGCTCGCACCGCCCGTCGGCTCGGTGCACAGGAGGCCGTCGTGGTGTACCGACGGACGCGTGATCGCATGCCCGCCAACGACATCGAGGTCGAGGAAGCCTTGCAGGAGGGGGTGCAGCTGCGGTGGCTGTCGACCGTCCGGCACTTCGAGGACGGCAAGCTCCATCTGGAGAAGATGCGCCTGGACGAGGACGGCGTCCCCCAGCCCACCGGCGAGTTCGAGGAGCTCGAGGGCGACGCCCTGGTGCTGGCCCTGGGGCAGGACGTGGACCGCTCCCTCGTCGAGGGGTTGCCCGGTGTGCGCGTCGTGGACGGGGTGGTGCAGGTCGGCACGGACATGATGACCGGCTGCCCTGGGGTGTTCGCCGGCGGTGACATGGTGCCTTCGGCGCGCTCCGTCACGGTGGCCCTTGGCCACGGCCGGGCCGCGGCCCGCAACATCGACGCCTGGCTCGCGCACACCAGCGCCGAGCTGCCGGCGCCACGTGATCCGGCCCTGTTCGAGCAGCTCAACCCCTGGTACTACAGCGACGCGCCCAAGACCGTCCGGCCCCGGCTCGACGCGGCCCGCCGGGTGTCGGACTTCGCCGAGGTGGTCGGTGGACTCGACGCCGGCTCCGCGCTGTTCGAGGCCCGTCGCTGCCTGTCCTGCAGCAACTGCTTCGGGTGCGACAACTGCTACGGGGTCTGCCCCGACAACGCGGTCCTCAAGATCGACGGCGCGCACGGCTACGCGATCGACTACGACTACTGCAAGGGGTGCGGCATCTGTGTCGCGGAGTGCCCCGCCGGCGCCATCACCATGGTCCCCGAGCCAGATGAGAGCCGAACGACCCCGGGCAGACCGACGGGCGCCTAGGGCCTTCGTCGGCGCGGACGGGACCTACGCCCCTTCCGCGCGAGGGGCGCTCGAGAGTGGGATGGATCCAGCGAGTTGCTCAAGGAGGCGCGGTCATGTCAGGCATCATCGTTGGCGTAGACGGCTCCCCCGAGGGCCGCCACGCCCTCGACTGGGCCTTGTACGAGGGAGCCCGCACTGGTCAGCACGTCACCGCCGTCCTCGTCTGGAAGCTCCCCACGCTGCCCCTGTTGCCGTTGGACCTGGGTGTGCACGAGAGCTCCTGGGAGGGCCTGCCGGAGATGTACCGGAGCATGGCCGCAGAGGAGCTCGCCAGTGGCCTGGCCCGCACCCGGCTCGGCAGCGAGGTGGCTGCCGAAGTCCTCGCCACCGCCGGCGATCCCGGCACGACCCTCGTGTCGCTCAGCGAGAGCGCCGACCTGCTGGTGGTGGGGACGCACACCCGCCGCGGGCTGAGACGCGAGGTCCTCGGGTCGGTCGCGGCCTACGTCCTGCATCACTGCCACGTGCCTGTCGCCGTCGTGCCGCACCAGTGCGCAGTCCACGGGGGCAGCACCGACCTTCCGTTCCTGGTCGGGCTCGACAGCTCCACCTCCGCCCAGCTGGCGCTTCGCTGGGGGGCCGCCGCGGCCCAGCGCCAAGGCCATCGGCTGGTGGTGCTGCATGCGTCTGACCCGGGCAACCCGGACGCGCCATCGTTGCCCTTGGCCCCTGTGCAGGAATGGGTGGCCGGAGCCCTCGGTCCGGAACGCGCGGGCAGCGCTCAGGTGGTCACTGAACGTGGTTCGGCGGCCAGCGTTCTGCTCGCGCACGCAGACACCTCAGATCGCATCATCGTCGGCTCTCACCAACGTGGCGGCTTCGCTCGGCTCCTCCTGGGCTCGGTGAGCAGCCACACCGCGTTGCACGCCACCTGTCCGGTCATCGTCGTCCGACCCTCCGAGAAGGCATCTGCACTATGAGCACGCCCGAGGACACGCCCACCGAGAGCGGCCCGAAACGGCCCACCCACATGAGCGACAGCGACGCGTTCAGCTGGTACATGGAGCGCGATCCGCTGCTGCGCTCAACAGTCGTTGCGGTTGCGCTCCTCGACCAGTCACCGGACTGGGACCTGCTCAAGGCCCGGCTCGAGCAAGCCGTCATGCGCCTGCCGATGTTCCGATCCCGGGTCGTCGTGCCGCCGTTTCGGCTGGCAACGCCGCGTTGGAGCGAGACCGAACTGGACCTGGACTGGCACCTCCGTCGCTCCTGCCTGCCCGCTGGCTCGGGATGGCAGCAGCTTCTCGAGATGGCGAGCCGCCAGGCGGTGACCTCCTTCGACCCAGCCCGCCCGCTGTGGCACATGACCGTTGTCGACGGCCTCCCCGAAGGCCGTACCGCGGTGGTGATGGCGTTCCATCACGCGCTCACGGACGGCATCGGTGGGGTGCAGCTCGCGATGGAGCTGTTCGACGCGGAGCGCTCCCCTGGCCCGGTTGCGCGACCGGTGCCGCAGCCGCACCTGGACGATCTCGTCGGCCTGCGCCTGGCCTGGGAGAGTCTTGGGCACGACGCCACCCGGCTCGCCGTCCTGGCGCAGTCGCTGCCGCGGTTCGCCGCCACGACCGCCGGGACTGCGCTGAGGTCGCCCCTTGGCGCCGTCCGCAGCACCGTCGGCACTGCCCGGTCGGTGCTCCGGTTCGTCGCACCGGCCACCGACACGAAGTCGCCGGTGATGCGCGCACGGCGGCTCGGGCGCAGCTTCGCTGCTTTCAACGTGCCGCTCGGGGACCTGCAGCGCGCCTCCCACACCACCGGGGGGCACCTGAACGACGCCTTCCTCGGTGGCGTCACCGGCGGCCTGCGGTACTACCACGAACGGCACGGCACCGAGGTCGACGAGCTGCGCGTCACCCTTCCCATCAGCCTGCGCAGACCTGATGACCCGCCGGGCGGCAACCTGATCACCTTGGTGCGGCTCGTCGTCCCGACGGGCACCGTCGACCCGGCCGCGCGGATCACCGCGATCCACGACATCGTCGAGCGCTGGCGCGCCGAACCCGCTCTCGCCCTGACCCAACCCATCGCGATGGCCCTCAACCTGCTCCCCTCGCGGGTTGTCGGCGGCATGCTCAAGCACGTCGACTTCCTGGCCAGCAACGTGCCCGGCTTCCCGATCCCGATCTACCTCGCCGGAGCGCTCGTCGAGGGCTACTACCCGTTCGGGCCGACCATCGGCGCTGCCGTCAACATCACGCTGCTGTCCTACGTCGACACCTGCTGCATCGGGGTGAGCTGCGACCCAGCCGCCGTACCCGATCCCGACGTGCTGCTCGCCTGCCTCCGGCAAGGGTTCGAAGAGGTCCTGGACCTGGCGGGCGACCACGGCGACGTCAGCCTCCCTGCCCACCAGACCCAAGGAGCGCCGTCATGGAAGTCATGAGTCCCCTCGACGCTGCCTTCCTGAGGTTGGAGTCGCGCAGCACGTCCTTGCACATCGCTTCCGTGGGCATCTTCGACGGCCCGCCGCCGACCTACGACCAGGTGTTCGCCGCCTTCCAGTCCAAGCTTCACCTGGTCCCGCGGTACCGGCAGCGGGTCCGGGAGGTGCCGCTTCGGCTGGGTCGACCGGTGTGGGTGGAGGACCCGACCTTCTCGCTGGGGTACCACCTACGCCACACGGCGCTGCCACGGCCGGGCTCCGACAAGCAGCTGCGGGACCTCGTCGGGCGGCTGATGTCGCAGCAGTTGGACCGTGGCAAGCCGCTCTGGGAGACCTGGGTCGTCGACGGCCTTGAGAACGATCGCTGGGCGGTCATCAGCAAGCTGCACCACTGCATGGTCGACGGCGTCGCCGGCACCGACTTGATGACGCTGGTGCTCGACAGCACCGCTGACGCGCCCGTCGAGGCAACGACCCCTCCGGCAGCACCTGCCGAGCCGGGGATCGGCAGGCTGCTGTTGACCGCCGTCACCTCGATCCCGCACCAGCCCACCGTGGTCACGCGAGCTGTCGCAGGAGCTCTGAAGCACCCTCGCCGCACGGCCGAGGGCGTGGCCGTGGCGGCCCAAGGCGCCCTGTCCTTCGCCCGCCTGGCCACACCCGCGGACCCGTCTTCGCTTTCGGGCCCCCTGGGACCGCACCGGCAGTGGGGCTGGACCAGCACGACCCTGGATGACGTCCGGACGATCAGGCACGCACTGGGCGGCACGGTCAACGACGTCCTGCTCACCGCAATCACCCGCGGCTTCCGGGAGTTGCTGCTGTCTCGCGGAGAGGTGCCCAACCCCGAGGCTGTACGGACCCTGATCCCGGTCTCGATGCGCCATGAGGACCAGCACGGCACCTTGGACAACCGGGTGTCGGCCATGATTGCCAAGCTCCCCGTCGGCGAGCAGGACCCGGCAGAACGCCTCGCCGCCGTCCGGCTCGAGATGGACCACCTGAAGAGCTCGGGTGAGGCCCAGCTCGGCGAGGTCCTCACCTCCGCGGCCCTGCTTGCCTGGCCACCGCTGCTGTCCCTCGGTCTTACGGGTCTGTTCCGACTGCCGCACCGGCACCTGGTGACCGTCGCCACCAACGTCCCCGGACCACCCCAGCCGCTCTACCTGTGCGGACGCCGCCTCGCTGAGTACTACCCCTACGTTCCGCTCGCAGATCGACTCCGCCTGGGCGTTGCGATCACCTCTTACGACGGAGTCTTGGGCTTCGGTGTCACCGCCGACCAGGACAGCACCCCGGACCTGCACGTGCTGCTCGCGGGCATCGACGCCGAGGTCTGCGACCTGTTGGAGCTCGCCGGATCCCTTACCCAAAGCGACAAACACCCGGCAGCCCTCAAAGCCGTCCGCAAGCGCTACAAGGCCACCTGATCCCGCCGTACGGACGGGCGCACCGCTAACGGCCGGTCGTGGCCGTACGCAGCTCCGAGATTCAAAGAGCGGCGCAGCACCGGGTCGGGGACCCCGTTGAGGTCAGTCAGGGTCGTCGACAGGTTGTCGAGGAGAGTGGGCAGAATTCCCTGGCCCTCAGGCTGGTGTGTGCCGCGAAGGGCCGGCCAGCCGGAGTACCCGGACCGCGAGGACGGTCACGCCGAACGCGGCCAGCGTGGCGGCGAAGCGTTGGGTCCAGCCCTGGGCGCTCGATCCTTGCGATGCAGCGGTGGCGATGAAGACGACGACCAGTCCCATGCCGAAGACTCGCGCAGGCCGGGCCAGGTCGGACCATCCCTCGACCGCACGCATGCGGCGGGAGAGCGCGAACGGTGCGACCAACGTCGGGATCGCGACGACGAGGAAGACGACGACGTGGATTGTGCCGTGCCAGGAGGAGGCGGCGACCGACGAGGTGCACCCGACGTCGGCGGCCCGGCAGTCGAGCCGGAAGAACGCATCGCTCAGATTGTCCAGCGCCGGAAGCGAGACGGCCACCAGCACCGCGCTCACCGCCGGGCCGCGACCAGGGACGGTCAGCGACGGACGCAGTGCCCACAACGCGAACGCCGCGGTCAACAACCCGGAGACCAGCAACGTGCCCCGATTGAACGTGGCGTGGTGCGCCGTCAGCGCAGTGAGGTCGCTGATGTCATGACGACCGGCAGCGTAGCCGTGGCCCTCGAGGGCGCCTCCGATCAGCCAGCCGCCGACGAACAGCAGTTGCCCGGCGATGGCAGCGATGGCGAGCACGACAACCGTGCGCTGGCGCATCCGGCCAGTCCGACCACGAACGCCGTTGACAGTCATACCTGAGCCACCGCCGGTATTCCGGTGCTCAGGTACCGAGACGCCCGTGGGGTCGGCTCTGTCTCGTCTCTGAGAACGAGGGGGATGAGCCAGCCATACGCGACGGCGAAGACCACCCAGGTGAGCGAGTCGAGCCACAGCAACCCGGCCAGGTTCGCCGCAAGATGGATGGGTCCAGCGACCAGCGCTCCGAGCGCGAGCGGTCGCGGGATCAGTTTGCCGCGCAGCAGCCCGGCCCCGATGAGAACTGCGCCGACGATGTGGAGCGACGCAGCGACGTTGAGTGCCAGCACCAGGGGGTTCGACAACAGGTTCTTGAAGAGCCGCATCGTCTCATCGCTCGGACCCAGTTGCGCGATCTCGGTGGCGACGACGTCGGTCAGCAGCAGGACGCTGACCGCGACCCACCCCAGGAGGTTCAGGCTGCCGCCGAGCAAGGCAAGGTTCGGAGTCGCCCTACGAAGAACGTGGATCAGCGCCAGCGACGCGGGGACGGCCAGAAGTGCTCCCAGGAAGGCGAAGGCGTCCGACACGGCAGTCATCGAAGGGTCGTGACTCACGCCGTTGACAACTGCTCCGGCGGCTAGCTGGCCGTAGGCCGGGTACGTGAGCCAGTACGCGAGGATGAACAGCGGCGATGCGACCAGACTCAAGGCGTAGAGGATCCGCCGGAAGCGTTCCATGCAAGCAAAGTAGGCCGCGGCGTAGCCTGGCGAATGAGGCATCCGCTTGACGTCGGGGGCGGTGTTCTTCGAGACCTTGGGCATGACGTATCTCGTTTGTTAGTAGATCGAGGTTGGTTGGCGAACCGATGAGGGCGTCGCAATGCCGAGCACCAAGGGGCGGACGAAGGGCGGGGCTTTGGGGAGCGAACCGTGCTCGACCTTCGTGATCGAGAAGCCGGCGGCCTCCAAGGTGGCCAGGGTCGGTCGGTTGCAGTTGCAGCCGTGGGCGACGACGCGGTTGATCCCGTTCATGCGGTTCTGCAGCCGGACGACCTTGGCGTCCTGGCTGAGCACGTGCTCGAGGAACAGCAGCTGGCCGTCGGGGCGCAGGACGCGGCGGATCTCACGTAGTGCGCGGGGCTGGTCGTTGACGGTGCAGAGCACCAGCGTGGAGACGACGGTGTCGAAGCTGTTGTCCTCGAAGGGCAGGTCCTCTGCGGGCGCACGCAGCACGGTCGCGGGCCGCGTCTGCTCCCGGACCCGCTTCTGCAACCGCTTCACCATCGGGCGTTCGGGCTCGGTGAACGTCAAGGACTCGACCGCCGTCCCGTACAGGGGGAGGTTGGCGCCGGTCCCGCCGCCGATCTCCAGGACCTGTCCGCGAGCGGAGGCGAGCAGACCCACCCGCAAATTCCCTAGTCCAGCCTTCTCGGTCTTGGCCATGAACGAGTCGTACATCGCTGCAAAGATCGTGCCACCTAGGCTCATCGTCGTTCCCTCCACGTCGATCCGATGAGGAGCACGCTAGGGACGCCGCTACCGGTGACACATGGGGCGACTGCCCCATCTTTGTGAGGCGATCAGGAGCCTACGAGGGCCTCGACGGGAAGCAGTCCGTTCTGCATCGCGAACAGGCTCGCAGTGGCCCGGTTCGTAGCACCGATCTTGGTGTAGATGTGCTCGATATGGTTGCGCGCGGTCTTGGGAGAGATGACCAACTTGGCCGCGATCTCCTTGCTGGAAAGGCCAACGGCCAGCAGCCTGAGCACATCGACCTCGCGGGCGGTGAGCCCAGCCGGGCCCTCGCGTCGTCGCAGGACACGATGGCCGGCAACCGCCAGGACCGCCTCGGCGACGTCATGATCGAACAACCCGGCACGCACATCGGCGCGCAACTCCTCAGCTGCCCTGTCTGCGGCGAGGGCTGTCCGGTAGGGACGGGGCTCGCGCATCGACTGGTAGGCGTCGGCAGCCCCCAGGACGCGGGCAGCCAACGAGAGCGCGGCACCCGAGAGCCCGTTCGGGTAGCCGGAGCCGTCCAGCCGCTCGCGGAGGTCCACGGCGATCGCGCCCAAGGGGGCCAGGGCGGGCGACTGCCGGAGCATCCGTTCGCTCAGGTAGGGGTGCAGGCGGACCCGTTCCCACTCCCCGGCTCCCAGTGGACCAGGCTTGTCCCAGATGGCGTTGGAGACCCCGAGCCGACCCAGTCCGTGCACCAGTCCGGCACGACGTAGGGATCGGAGCTTGTCGTCCGTCATCCCGAGCCGTGCACCAGCAGCGGCAGCGAGCTCGGAGACGGCCCGGGCGTGCCCCAGGGTGTAGGGCGATTTCAGGTCCACGAAGTCCGCCACCGCCGTCAGCGCGACGTCGAGCTGGTCATCGGCGAGGCGCACACCGAGGGCGGGTTCGGCGGCAATCACGGCGTCCCAGGTCCGGGCGGCGTCGAGCCCGTCGAGGATGGCGTGCGGGTCCGCGCACAGCAGTGCTGACAGCTGTGGGTCGAACTGGCCGCCAGAACGCCTGCCGGCCATGGTTACCGCGGCGCTGGTCCCGCCGACGCGGTGGGCGACCTCGACGAACTCGGCGAGCTGCGCCAGCCTCGACGCGATCGGTACGTCGGCGCCCCTGAGCTCGCCGGGCCAGCCACGGCCGTCCCACTGCTCGTACGAGGCGCCGACCGCTTGCTGAACGGCCGCTGGCAGGCCCAGCTGCTCGGCCAACCCACTGGCCAGCATGGCGTGCCGCTCGATCATCCCCTCGAGATCCCGACGACCGTTGAGGGCCAGGTCCAAACCGATCCGCAGCCGGTGCAGCGGCGGGCGGCCGGCCCCGATCAGCCGCAGCGACGCCATCGCGGCCCGGACGCTGCGGAACTCGTAGTCGTACTTGCCGGACTTCATGACGATGTCGTCGCCGAACCACCTGGCTTGCTCATGGGCGTCGGTGTGACAGCCCACGTTCACCAGCAGAGCGGTGTAGTAGACGACCAGCCGCTCGTTCTCGTCCAGGCCCAGCCGCTCGGCCAGTCGTAGGGCGATCATGCACTGCCGCAGCACGTGCTCCATAGGCTGACCGAAGCCCAGGTCGACGCCCAGTGACAGCGCAGCGACGATCTCCGCCAACCGGGTCTCGACGCCAGCAGCCGCCCGGGTCGGGAGGTCGACGGACCTGCGTCTCACGTCGTCGCCGATGACTCACCGCCTGTGACTGTCACGAGTACCAGGCGCCACAACCTACGCCCACCCCTGCGGGCGTTCACTGTCACAGCGTGACGATCTCATGACGACATCGGAGCTCACATCACACACCGCGGACGCTTGCCCCCAGCGAACTTCCGCTCTGCAGCCGCATGGAGAGAACCTTGGCCGAGAAGACGCCCGCCCACCATCGGGCGTCGAGCGGATCGCGCCCTGCGCCGGGGCAAGGGTGCTGGGCGCCACACCCCCCGCGGTCCGCGCTGTCTCGGCAACTGGGACCCTCGGTCACTCTGAGCGAACGACTGCCCAGACCGTCTTGCCCTCGGGCTCCGGTGTCGTCCCCCAGCTGACGCTGAGCGCCTCGATCAGCTCGAGTCCGCGACCGCCGGTGGCGGCTGGCCCGGCCTCGCGCCGCTGCGGCAGACGCGGGCTGCTGTCGTGAACCCCGATCCAAACCTCTTGGGCTCGGAGCTCCACCGCTACCGAGAACCGGCCCGCCCCATGTCGCAGCGCATTGCCGGCGAGTTCGCTCACCACGACCTGCGCGGCGTCGAGCATCGGCGCGCGGTCCCAGGCCAGCAGCGTTCCGGTGAGGAAGGCGCGCGCTGCGTGCGCACCCGACGGCGTGCGCTCGAACCTCCGCGCCACGCGTCCTGGCGGCCCTGGCTGCGGGGCCACCGAACGCACGAGCTCGTCGTGGTGGGCGCACACCAGTGCCTCACCCCCTGCGTCGAGCAGTCGCTGCGGATAGCCGCAGAGCAGCGAGAACGGGGCGCCTGCAAGCAAGCCGTTCCACAGGGCCTCGAGCTGGAGAGCGGCCGCGACGCTTCCCTTGTCCCACAGCAGCGCAACCATCTCGCCGAACGCGCGCAGAGCACCCTCGCCGCGCACGCCGTGGTCCCGGACCAGCGTGCCGACGGCGGCGTCGAACAGGGCGGCGTCCGGCAGGCCGTCAACGAGGAAGGCCTCGAGCAGCTCGGCCGCGTCGATCGTCTTGAGCAGTTCGGAGTTCACGACTTCGGCAAGGTCGATGCCGGCCTCGGCCAGCGAGCGGTTGACGTCGCGCACGTGCTCCGGCGTCGCGACGATGAGCACCGGTGAGCCAGCAGCAAGAGCCGGTCCGGCGAAGTCGGCGACGGCCGCCACCAGTGCAGCGTCCTGGTCGTACACGCTGACGACATGCCGGTTCACAGCTTGTCCTCCTTCGAGCCGGTCGGCGTCGAGCCACCGTGCGCGTACGCCGGGAGCTCCAGCTCCGAGACGGGCCGCCCGGTCGCCTCGACGATCCGGGCCACACCCGCGCCGCGGGCCTCCTCCGGCACTCGGACGACGAGAACGGCGGCGTCGTCCGTCAGACCCGCGACGGAGTGGTCGCGGGCGGCAGCGATCACGCGCTGCACGATCTCCTCCGCTCCACAGCCGATCGCGCTGCGGAGCACCTCGATCAGCCCGGAGACCCCGAACAGCGTCCCGCAGGCAGCACGGGCTTCGATGATGCCGTCGGTGTAGAAGACGAGGCAGTCGGACGGTCCCAGTCCGACCCGGTCATCGACTGGGTCGATGTCCTCGAACATGCCAAGCGGCAGCGACGGCACGCCGCGGCGTTCGACCAGACCGGAACCCCTGATGAGGATGGGCTGCGGGTGCCCGCTCGTGGCCAGCGTCACCCACGCCCCGCACAGATCGAGCTCCAGGCGACCGAAGACGGCAGTGCAGAAGTGGTCGTCGCCCTCACCGTCGGCCAGGAGGCCGGCATTGAGGTCCCGCAGCACCTGGCTCGGTGCGAACTGGTGGACCGCGGCGGCGCGGAGCGTCCAACGCGCAAGGCCGGTGAGCGCCGCCGCCCGCGCCCCCTTGCCGCACACGTCACCAACCACGAGCGCCCAGTCGTTGCTCGAGAGCCGAAAGACATCCAGGAAGTCCCCGCCGACCCGCAGCCCCTGCTCACCGGCCACGAACACCGACGCCACGTCCATGCCTGGCACCGTGGGCGGCGTGGGCGGGAGCAGGCTGGCCTGCAGCGCGTCCGCGAGCCGCTCGGCATCGCGTCGCAGCTGGGCCTCCACGCGCAGCACCTCGCGTATCTCGAGGCGCAGCTCCATCTGGTCGATCACCACCGCGGCGAGGTCCTGCAGTGTCTGCATCTGGTCCTTCGTCACCTCCCGAGGGGAGGTGTCAAGCACGCACAGGGTCCCAAGGTTGAAGCCGTCCCGCGTGGTCAGCGGGACGCCGGCGTAGAACCGCAGCCCGAAGTCCCCGGCCACCAGCGGGTTACTGAGGGTCCGCGGGTCGTTGGCGGCGTCCGTGACGACCCAGGGCACCGACCCGAGGATCGCCGAGGCGCACAGCCCCGGGGCCCGGTCCAGCTCCAGGACGTCCGGCAGCCCGTGCCGTGACTTGAACCAGATACGGTCGGTGTCGACGACGCTCACGATCGCGATCGGCACGTCGAACGCCCGGGAAGCCAGAGCGGTGATCCGGTCGAACGCACCGTCCGGGGGCGTGTCGAGGATCTCGAAGCGACGCACAGCGGCGAGGCGCTCGTCCTCGTTCAGAGGAAGCTCCGCCGCTGCTGTCGTCAACACCCCACCCTCTCAACGTTTGTAGACCCTTCTCAAGTATCTGGGTACCCGCTTCTCGCCGAGGCAACCGCTCCCCCATCCACCGGCGACCGCCTCACCCGTGGAGCGGAAGGCCAGACAGCAACCGTCAGGTGCCGATCGCCGGCTCCGGGCAAAATCCGATGAGCCGACCGACGGGCTCGCCACAGTGCGGAACCGCGCTCCTGCTTGAACCCACCGACGAACTCCCGACGGCCGCGAAGGGCCACCGCTACGCCCGGCCGGTCGACGGGGCATCCGGCATCGCGCCAAGACCCCGCCCCGCCCACAACGTCACGCTGGGCAGCGGGTCCCGGTCGGCGGCGCGGCGAGCGACAACAGGTAGGTGTTCACCCACTGGTTCACACACGGCGACTGCAGGTAAGCGGTGTGCCCCTCGCCCTCCCAGGTGAGCAGCGTGGCGTTCCCGAGGACCTCCGTCATCGCCACTGCTCCCAGGTACGGCGTAGCCGGGTCGTGCACAGTGCCAACAACCAGGATCCTTGCCGCAGTCGGCCCGGCCGGGAGGGTCAGGACGTGTCGCTTGGCCTGCCAGTGCTTGCAACCGATGAGTGACCAGGAGCTGAAGCGCCCGAACACCGGGTTTGCGCTGGCCATCCGTCGGGCGGCGAGTTTGAGAGCCTCGTCCGTGGGTCCCGGCGCGGTGTCGTTGCAGTTGATCACGTAGCTCGCATGCCCTACGTCCACCTTGGCGGAATCATCCTTCCCGTCGTCGGCGAGGAGCTCGGTGTGCGCCTCGAACAAGCTGCCGGAGTCCCCCGCCGCGGCCTCAAGAAGTGATTCGTCGAGATGCGACCAGGTCGCGTCGTCGTACAGCAGGGCACGCACGCCGGCCATCACGTCTGCCCCGCTGGCGGGAAGGGCGTCCTGCTTGCGACCGCTCGGGATCGGTGTGACCTGCGCCTCGGCGACGAGCTTCGTCACAAAGCGGCGCGGGTCGCCAATGTCGCGACAGGTCGGCCGGACCGGGCACGCGTGCGCATACGCCTTGAAGGAGCTCTCGAAGCCGGCGGCCTGCCGCTCGGCCACGGCCAGTGGGCTCGTGCGGGGATCGGCCGGTGCGTCGAGGACCAGCGCACGGACCTTGTCGGGGAACTGACGCGCGTACTCCCCCCCAAGCTTGGCGCCGTAGGAGAAGCCGACGTAGCTCAACGTGCTGTCCCCGAGAGCTGCGCGGAGCTGGTCCAGATCACCTGCCGTCTGCTCGGTGTTGAAGTACGCAGCCCGGCTACCCAGTTTCGCAAGGCACGCATCGGCGAGGTGCTGCAGCGCCGCCATCGCGACGCGGTAGCCCGCCGGCGACAGCAGATCGGGGAAGACTGACGGTTCGTCCTCCTCCGGCAACTTGCCGCAGTTGATCGGAGCAGAACCGCCGGTGCCCCGCGGGTCGAAGCTGACGATGTCAAACCTCTTGACCACCTCGTCCGGCAGGGTGCCGGCCCAGGTCGCGATGTAATCCAGACCGGATTGCCCTGGACCTCCAGGGTTGAGCACCAGCGAGCCGATCTTGGCGGCTTGATCGTGGTGCCGGAGACGAACGACCTGCATGGCGAGGGTCGTTCCGCTGGGTCGGCTGTGATCCAGCGGTACCTGCAACGTCGCGCAGGAAATATCGAGCTTCGCTTGCCGCGCCACAGCGGCCTCCGTCCTCAGCACCACGCGTGGACCGCAGTCGGCGAATGCCAGGTCCTCATGCTCGGGACGTGACTGCGCTGTGCAGGCGGTCAACGCCGCCGTCGCGGCCACGGCGACTGCCATCGAGCGTTTCATCTCGTCTCCTCAGAAGACACGGGATCTCGCGGGCCGGGCGGTTCGCGAACCAGGTGCACCCCGGCGAGCAGGCACGCAGCGGCCAGAAGCAGCCAGCGACCCAGCTCGCCGGAGCGTCCGGTGAGTAACGACAGGCGCTCAGGCCGGGGTATTGCGGCCACCTTCACCAGGAGCACCGTTACTGGCAGCGCGAGCGAGCTCAGGCAGCCGCGCCGCCACCACACCGAGGCCGCAGAGGCCGAGCAGGTAGGCGTTGTGCCACGCGAAGCTGCCCGGCTCGAAGACGACCCGGGTGTCCTCGTGGTACTCCACCCAGCCCACGACGGGCGCAAGCATTGTGGTGGTTGCGGAGCCTGCCGACAGCACCCCGACCCACACCACCAACGTGTCTGCACGGCCTCGTCGACGAGGCCCGCGTCAGGATCACCCGACGCGACAGCACGGAGCAAGGTGGCGTTCCGATCACTCGCCACGCGATCACCCCCTTGCTGCCTACGCCCCCTTGTCGCAGAGGGCGAGGGAAAGGGTTCACGGGCCGCGAACCCGGGTCGTGCGGGACCGCAGCGCAGGGCGTCGGGAACGCAACCGGGACGAGGGCCCTGTCCGCGATCTCAGAGAGGCCCCTCGGATTACCAGCCACGGATTGTGTTGCTCGAGACCTCGGACGGCTTCGGCTACCGATACACCCGTGGTGACACGATCCTGGACCCACTCGTCCCTGAAGGCTTGGAACGGCAACGCACCCAACCGTTGACCACGAGCAGAAACCGGCCAGCACTGCCGATCGACGGTGGTAACCAGGCCCTGCTGCGCGTGGAACGCCTACCGGTCCACGTCGGCGGCCGCAGTGGTCACGTGCGACGCCCGACTTTGCTCGGTGCCCTGGTGCTCAAAGCCGCTGCGTTCGTCACAGACTCCCGAGACCCGGAGCATCGCCCTTCTGACCGAAGCCCTCACGACCGCAAGCGCCTACGGGATGGGGCCTGCGGGCCATGCCCCCGAGGCTTCCGCTGACCACAGCTGCTGGCGAGGCAGGTCCGAACCGGACGCCGTCCACCAAGCCGCTGCCCGGCTTGGCGAGCCGCAGTGACGGTCGGGGAATTTCCGGTCCTGCCAAGTCACGTGGATCCGACATGAACAGCGATACGCCTGCTCATCGTCGGTGCCCGGCCAGTCCAACGTCAGGAACCGCCGACCCCACTCTTTTCGGTGTGGGACCGGCACCATCAGCGGCGGCACCCACCAGGCAGCGTCCGCCTCCACGCTCAACGCCAAACCGTCGTCACGCTTGCACCTCGGCTTGCTGGCCTTTGCCGACGGCCCAACTGCCACCACAACTGCGCCACACGGCCCAGAAACGGCGTGGACCGTTAGACGTATGTCTAAAAACCCAGGTCACACGGGTGGAGCTGAGGGGACTCGAACCCCTGACCCCCACACTGCCAGAACTGTGCCAGCGCAAGGTCCCAGAAGCAGCATCAGCCCAGGTCAGAAGGCCTGTAAATGCCATCCCACCTGCAGGTTTACGGGTGTGGGGGCTCTTCTCTTGTCTCTCACTTCTCTCCTTTAGCCTCAGTTGGTGTCGAGTCTGCGGACGCATTGCGGACACGGCCACACCCTGGTTGAGGAGCCCCTATGGCTTGGAAACGGACCCGCACCACCGCCAGCGGCAAAGTCCGCCACACCGGCCTCTACCGCGACCCAAGTGGCGAGACCCGCAGCGCCGGAACCTTCAGCCGAGCCAAAGATGCCCAGAACGCCGCCGACGCACAAGAGACCCTCGTCAAACTCGGCACCTGGGTCGACCCCGACCTCCCCGTGGTGGCGAAGGTCGAACCCACACTGCGCTGGTACGTCGACACCAAGTGGTGGCCCAACCGGCGTCTGGAGCTCAGTACGCGCGCCACGTATGAGCAGATGCTCCGGCTCTACCTACTCCCCCGGTTCGGGGAGCACCTGATGGTCGACATCGTCCGGTCCGACATCCAAGCCTGGCTCACCGACCTCAAAGCGACCCACAAGCTCAAGCCGTACTACGTCGCCCAGTGCTACAAGCTGCTCCAGACCATCCTGGCCGCCAAGACCGGCGCCAGCGCCATCCGGGACGGCTACCTCAGCTCGAACCCCTGCGCAGGGGTCGACCTGGACACCATCCCGCGCCGGCGCGTCACCATCATCACCCCCACCATGAGCGACGCCCTCATCGAAGCGATGGACCCCTGGTACTCCCCCATCCCGCTGTTGATCGCCGACACCGGCCTGCGCTGGGGAGAGATCCTCGGACTCCAACCCCGCGACCTCACCCTCCCCCCAGCCGAGACGAACCAGGCGCGGAAGAAGAACCCCGAAGGTGCGTCGCTGACCGTCCGGCGGTTCATCACCGAACCCGGCAAGAAGATCACCGGCACCACCTCCCCGTTCGCCGTGAAGGAGTACCCCAAGACCGAGCACCCCCGCACCATCGGACTCGACCCGCGCCTCGCCACCCTGCTCCAGAACCTCATCGAGGCGCGGTCGATCCAGCCCGACGGGTTCCTGTTCCTCACCCCAGAGGGCAACCACATCAGCCGCTCCGTCTACAACAAAGCCTGGCGACACGCCCTACAAGCCGTCGGGCTCAAAGACGTCCGACCGTACGACCTGCGCGCCAGCAACATCAGCTGGATGCACGCCGGCGGCGCCGACCTCCCCACCATCATGGCTAGCCCCGATGTTGCAGTAGTCCGCTGATCTTGGGTGTCCGACACTGGGCCTGAAAGC
>JBKJVH010000180.1:0-4825 GCA_046590985.1 Mycobacteriales bacterium | reverse complement strand
CAACGGCCTTGGGTGCGGCCGCCTTCGCGGCCGCCTTCGCGGGCGCCTTCACGGGCGCCTTCACGGGCGCCTTCGCGGGCGCCTTCACGGCCGCTTGGGCACGTGCCGGGGCTTTCGCTGGGGTCTTGGAAGGGGCTTTCGCGGCAGCAGGTGCCTTCGCCGGTACGGCCTTCGTCACTGCCTTGACCGGGGCTGCCTTCGCGGGAGCTGCCTTCGCGGGAGCCTTGGCGGGAGCGGCCTTGGCGGGAGCGGCCTTGGCGGGAGCTCTCTTCGCGGGGGCCTTGGCGGGAGCGGCCTTCGCGGGAGCCTTCGCGGGGGCGGTGCTCGCGGCGGCCTTCTTCGCCGCCGCCTTGACCGCGGGCTTCGCCGGCGTAACCGGGTGCTTCACCTTCGGAATCACCTTCGGCGCAGGCTTGGCTACCGGCTTCGCCGGTGTCTTGGCGGGGGCCCTCGGTGCTGTCTTCGCCGGAGCGGGCGCGGTCCCGGCCTTGGCCGGAGCCGCCTTCGTGGCAACGACCGGTTTCACCGCCGCCACCGGCGCCACCGGCGCCTTCACCGGCGCAGGGACGGGCACAGCCTTGTCCTTGCGACCCAGACGACCCAGCAGGCCGCGCTTGCGCTCGGTGGCCATGGAAGCTCCCTCAACACGCACAGACGTTCATGATTGGACGGGTCGGGAGGATACGTGCAACCCGACCGTACGCACAAAGCACCACGCCGCCGCGGGACTGGCCGGCCCATCCGTCCGCAGCACGAGACGAGCCCTTGGCGGCTGGCGCCCGTACGGGACTAGGCTGGCCCTTGTCGCGTTGACGGGGACGAGTAGCTCCGACCAGCAGCCACGAGCGACCTGGGGACGGTGTGAGCCCAGGGGCTGCCCGGAGTGAAGATCACCCCCTGAGCGGCACCGCACGGCCAGAGTGGAGGCGACAGCCTCAAGGAGGGTGGTACCGCGGGACCCGACAGGGCCTCGTCCCTCCGTCGAGCAGCACCGACGGAGGAGATCCCATGAAGAAGCTGGCCGCACAGGTCGACCTGCCCGCCCTCGAGCACGAGGTGCTCGCCCGCTGGGAACGCGACAAGGTGTTCGAGCGGAGCCTGGAGCAGACCAAGCAGGGTGAGCCGTGGGTGTTCTACGAGGGCCCGCCGACCGCGAACGGCAAGCCTGGCACCCACCACGTCGAGGCCCGCGTCTTCAAGGACCTGTTCCCGCGCTTCAAGACCATGCAGGGTCGGCATGTCCCGCGGAAGGCCGGCTGGGACTGTCATGGCCTGCCGGTCGAGCTCGCGGTGGAGAAGGAGCTCGGCTTCTCCGGCAAGGGCGACATCGAGGCCTACGGCATCGCGGAGTTCAACGCGAAGTGCCGCGAGTCGGTGCAGCGGCACGTCGGGGAGTTCGAGCACATGACGCGCCGGATGGCGTACTGGTGCGACACCGAGGACGCCTACTGGACGATGCAGCCGAGCTACATCGAGTCGGTGTGGTGGTCGCTGAAGCAGATCTACGACAAGGGCCTGCTCGTCGAGGACTACCGCGTCGCGCCGTACTGCCCGCGCTGCGGCACCGGGCTGTCCGACCACGAGGTCGCGCAGGGCTACCAGACGGTCGTCGACCCGAGCGTGTACGTCCGCTTCCCCGTCACGAGCGGTCCGCACGTCGGCGCGTCGCTCCTGGTGTGGACGACGACCCCCTGGACACTGGTGTCCAACACGGCCGTCGCGGTGCACCCGAGCGTCACCTACGTCGTCGTCCAGCGCGGCAACGAGAAGCTCATCGTCGCCGAACCGCTGCTGTCGGTCCTCGGCGACGACGTCGAGGTGCTCGAACGCTTCCCCGGTGCAGACCTCGAGCACACGACCTACGCGCGCCCCTTCGACTGGGTCGACATCCCCGGCGCGCACTACGTCGGGACGGCCGACTACGTGACGACCGACTCCGGCACCGGGCTCGTCCACCAAGCCCCCGCCTTCGGCGCGGAGGACCTGCAGGTCGCCCGCAAGTACGGCCTACCCGTCGTCAACCCGGTACGTCCCGACGGCACGTTCGCCGAGGACGTGCCGCTGGTCGGCGGGCTGTTCTTCAAGGCCGCCGACGGTGCGCTCGTGCAGGACCTCAAGGGCCGCGGCCTGCTGTTTCTCGAGAAGCCCTACGAGCACCCCTACCCGCACTGCTGGCGCTGCGACACCGCCCTGCTCTACTACGCGCTGCCGTCCTGGTACATCCGGACGACGGCCGTCAAGGACCGCCTCCTGGAGGAGAACGCCAAGACCGACTGGCATCCTGAGACCATCAAGAACGGCCGGTACGGCGACTGGCTCAATAACAACATCGACTGGGCGCTGTCCCGCAACCGGTACTGGGGCACTCCGCTGCCGGTGTGGCGCTGCGTCGAGAAGCACCTGACGGTGGTCGGATCGCTCACGGAGCTGTCGGCGCTCAGCGGTCAGGACGTGTCCGCCCTCGACCCGCACCGGCCCTTCGTCGACGACGTCACGCTGCCCTGTGGCGAGTGCGGCGGCACGGCCACCCGCGTCCCCGAGGTCATCGACTGCTGGTACGACGCCGGCTCCATGCCGTTCGCCCAGGTCGGCTACCCGCACACCGGTGCGGAGCTGGCCTACCCCGCCCAGTACATCTGCGAGGCCATCGACCAGACCCGTGGCTGGTTCTACACGCTGATGGCGATCGGCACGCTGGTGTTCGACCAGAGCTCTTACGAGACAGTGCTCTGCCTCGGGCACATCCTCGACGCCGAGGGCCGCAAGATGAGCAAGCACCTCGGCAACGTCCTGGACCCCCACGAGCTCATGGAGCGGCACGGCGCGGACGCGCTGCGCTGGTACATGCTCTGCGGCGGAAACCCTTGGGCCGCAAGGAGAGTCGGCCACGACCAGCTCGAAGAAGCGGTCCGCAAGGTGCTTCTGACCTACTGGAACACGGCGGCCTTCCTGACCCTGTACGCCGACGCGAACCACTGGACTCCGGGGACCGTGGACCCGGGCGAGCGGACCCTGCTCGACCGATGGGCGATCAGTGAGCTGCACGACACGGTGCAGGTCGTGACCGAGGCCCTCGAGGGCTTTGACTCGCTGCGTGCCGGCAAGCGCCTCACGCAGCTCATCGACGACCTCTCCAACTGGTACGTCCGGACCTCGCGCCGGCGCTTCTGGGACGGTGACCCGGCGGCCCTGGCGACGCTGCATGAGTGCCTGGAGGTGCTGACCCGGCTGCTCGCGCCGTTCATCCCGTTCCTCACCGAGGCCGTCCACGACGCCCTTGTCGTCAGCGTCCGGGACGACCTCCCCGACTCCGTGCATCTGCGCGACTGGCCGCGCGTCGACGGTGCGCTCGTGGACACCGACCTCGGCCGTCAGGTGGCACTGACCCGACGCCTGGTCGACCTCGGCCGTACCGCCCGGGCGGAGTCCAAGACCAAGACCCGCCAGCCGCTCGGGCGGGCGCTGGTGTCCGCGCACGGCTGGACCACGCTGCCGCAGGAGCTCAAGGACCTGGTCGCCGCCGAGCTCAACGTCGGCACCCTCGAGGGGCTGTCCGGCGACCTCGTCGACGTCACCGTGAAGGCCAACTTCCGGGCGCTCGGCAAGCGCTTCGGCAAGGGGGTCCAGGAGGTCGCGACCGCGGTGTCGCAGGCCGATGCGGCGGCGCTGTCCGCAGCCCTCAAAGCCGGCACGGCGACGGTCCTGGTCGACGGGGTGGAGGTCCCGCTGTCGCCGGAGGAGGTCATCGTCACCGAGACCCCACGTACCGGCTGGGCGGTGGCGAGTGCGGCCGGCGAGACCGTCGCGCTCGACCTCGAGATCACCCCTGAGCTCAAGCGGGCCGGACTCGTCCGGGACGTCGTCCGGCTGGTCCAGGACGCCCGCAAGAGCACCGGCCTGGACGTGAGCGACCGCATCGAGCTGTGGTGGGCTGCCGCTGGGGAGCTGGCGGAGGCGGTCCAGGAGGGCAGTCTGAGGCTCGCGGAGGAGGTGCTGGCAGTCAGCGTGGTGCAGGGCCACCCCACCGCCGACCTGGCGCACCACGACGACGCTGAGCTGGGACTGAGGTTCTGGCTCCGGCTCGCGGGGGGGTAAATCACCCGGACGGCCCAGTCAGGGGGACCTGCCAGGGTGCCGATGGACTGGGTGACACCGAACACTGCTCCACCTGGAGCAGTCGCGCAGCCGCCAGGAGGCCCCCCATGACGACCCACACCGTCGAGCTGGCCGACCCCAAGCCCGTACACCGCTCGTTCCGCCTCACGCGCCCCGGTTCGGCGATCGCGCTGGAGAGCCAGGTCCGGCCTGCGCTCGTGCTGCCCGAGCGCGAAGGCCGGGCTCTGCTGCTGGCGGCCCAGCGCGAGGACGTGTCCCGCGGTGGCTGCTACTCCGCAGGTCCGGCTGGCATCCAGGTCTGGAGCGGCCCCTGGGAGGGTGTCGGAGGCAGCCGCGGCGACGCGCTGCACCTGGGGTCGGTCGACTGGAGCTATGACACCCCGGTCCGGCACTACATCACGATCTACCGCGTGCTGGTGACCTCCGAAGGGGTGGACCACGGCGAGAGCACCCACACCGTCCTGACCCGCGTCCTGGGCCTCGCCGGGATGGATGCCACGGGCCAGGTGCTGGCCATGCAGGTGCCACCGCCGCGTGATCCCTTCCGCAGCTCCGCGCTGCGGAACCGCGGCTAGCTCACCGCCCCGCCACCGGCTCCGAGGACTGGGCCGGTCCGCGGGTACGAGGCTGGGTGCTCGGAGCCGCCCCCCTGTGCTCCGAGCACCTCGCCGGCAACGCGAAACGGCCGCCCTCCCGTGCAGGAGGGCGG
>JBKJVH010000003.1:0-12988 GCA_046590985.1 Mycobacteriales bacterium | reverse complement strand
CAGGGTGTCACCGAGCACCTCGACCAGCCGGGTCGCCTCGCGCAGCTGGGTGCCGGCGCGGCCCTGCCCGACCCGGGCGGTGCCGGCCAGCTCCAGGACCGCGAAGTCCTCCGGACCAGCAGCCTCACGCCAGGCGCTGGACAGGTCATAGCGGGACTGGACCCGGCGGGCGTACAGCCGGGCCAGGTCGGCCTCCACCGCGGTGACCTCGGCCAGGGCAGCGCGCTGCAGCTCGCAGACCTGCTCCGGTGACCGCAACGGACTCTCCCTTCCTCGTCTCACCACTATAGCACAGACGTTCGACAAATAAGGGAAAGAGAACCATCGTTTTACTGTCTACCCATCGTAGAGAAGATCATCATGATGGAGGTGTTGCCAGTCAGATCATGGTGCCACCTCTGCAAGCTGAGGAGCCGTGGACCGCTTCGGGGAGAGTCCCAAGTCCACCGTGCCAAGCCTCGAGACCGCATCCCCGACCCGGCCGTCGACGGCTGGCCGGCCTGCTCCTCGGCGCGGCACGGGGTCATCCTGGGACTCCTCGCCAAGCCGCCTCGGTCACCGGCTGGCCGTGATGGACCACCACCGAGCAGGAGAACGCCCGTCGCCGTCGAACGTGAGCAGCGACACCCCAGCACCCGGAGCACCCATGCCTGGCCGCGCCCTCACCGTTGCCCTTCTCCTCACGACCGCCCTGGCCACCCCGAGCGTGGCCGCCCCGCCACCGCAGCAGGCGTTGAGCTCCGCCGCGCACCCGGTCTCGTGGTCGGGCACCCTGGCCACCCCCGACCCCTTCGGTTGCGGCGGCCCGGTGAGCCGGGGGTGCGACACCACCAACCTCACCGTCAAAGCCGCGAAGGGGTCCTGGATCACGGTGTCGACCGACGACCCGAACGGCTACCTGCTCGTGCGCCGCGGCGCGGACTACGTCGCGTCTGGCGGCGAGCACCTGAGCACGAGCAGCACGGCCACCCCCACCGCCACCGTGACCTTCCAGCAGGTCACCTCCGGGCGGGTGACCTACGCGGTCGGGGTCAGCTCCATCCCCGCCACGGCGGTCACCCCCATCACCTACACCGCCACCGCACGGTTGGCGGGCAGGGCGTTCGACCGCGAGGGAGAGTGCGGTGCCACCACCGGCGCCGAGCACCTGCGCGACCCGGACGACGGCCGGGTGCTGCCACTGTCCGTACGCCTGGTCGCGGAGCCGAAGGACACCGCCGCTGTGCGCAGGGCCGGCACGGGCTTGATCGAGATCTACGGCCGGGTCGGCATCGCGGTCACCGTCTCGTACGACTTCGTGGTCCTGAAGCCGCTCGGCAACGACACCTACGCGTACGAGCAGATCCGCCGGCGCTACGGCGGCATCAGGCCGCGCGGCGTCGACGTCGTCCACGTCTTGACCGACCAGTTTCCCGGCGGGTACGCCGACTGCATCGGCGGGATCGCGTACCCGGAGAAGGCCTTCTCCGTCGGCAACGTGCACTACACCGTGCAGGGAACCGTGCCGGTGGACCAGGTGCCGGCCGCGATGGTCGCCGGCCACGAGATCGGGCACCTGCTCGGTGCCCAGCACCAACAGGTGAACTGCGCCGAGGCGCTGCCGCAGCAGGCTGCCAAGCCCGCCAGCGACGGCTGGGTCGGCCCGTGCACCTTGATGGGTCCGGCGGCGCTGAACGACAGCGAGACCTTCTCGACCCTGGAGCGCACCACGGTCCGGGCCTACGCCAGGAGGTTCGCCGGCCGCTGACCCCCCGAGGTGCACAACCCGCTCCAAGAGGGAAGCATCAAGGTCATGAAGATCGGGATCACCGGAGCATCAGGCCTCATCGGCACCGCCCTCGCACCCGCGCTCAGGGCGCGCAGTCACGAGGTGGTCCGCTTCCTCAGGCAGCCCGCGAGCAGCCCCGACGAGCGCCGGTGGGACGGCGCCTTCCTGGCGCCGGAGGCGGTGGAGGACCTCGACGCGGTCGTGCACCTCGCCGGCGCGGGGGTGGCCGACAAGCGGTGGACCGACCCGTACAAGCGGGTGATCCTCGACAGCCGGGTCAACGGCACGCACGCCGTGGCGACCGCGATGGCCAAGGCTGGTACCCCTGTGCTGCTGAGTGCCAGCGCGATCGGCTGGTACGGCGACACCGGCGACACCGTCACGGATGAGACCGGCCCGAAGGGTCGCGGCTTCCTGGCCGACGTCTGCGAGGACTGGGAGCTCGCGACCAAGCCGGCGAGCGAAGCCCGCGTGGTCCACCTGCGCACCGGCATCGTGCTCAGCGGCAAGGGCGGTGCGCTGAAGAAGCAGCTACCGATCTTCAAGGCCGGCGCCGGCGCCCCGCTCGGCAGCGGGAAGCAGTGGACCAGTTGGATCTCCCTGCACGACGAGGTCGCCGCGATCTGCCACCTCCTCACCGCCGACGTCGAGGGCCCCGTCAACCTGGTCGGCCCCGCACCCGTCACGAACCGTGAGTTCACCAAGGCCCTGGGGCGGGCCGTCCACCGGCCGACGCTGCCGGTCCCGGTGCCGGGGTTCGTGCTGAAGGCTGCGCTCGGCCCGTTCGCCCAGGAGGGCGTGCTCACCGGGCAGCGCCTCGTCCCGGCCGTGCTGGAGCGCACCGGCTTCGTCTTCGCGCACCCGGACCTGGACTCAGCGCTCCGGGCTGCTCTCGACGAGCAGTGACGCCGGTCGCCCGATGAAGTAGCCCTGTGCCTGGTCGACGCCCAGCGCCCGCAGCAGCTCCAGGGTCCGGGCGTCCTCGACGAACTCCGCGACCGTGGTCTTCTCCAGCGCCCGGGCGATCGTCACCAGAGCGGTGACGACGGCCTGGTCCTCGGCGCTGTGGAGCAGCCCGCGGACGAACTGGCCGTCGATCTTCAGCACGTCGAAAGGCAGCTGCTTCAGGTAGGCGAAAGAGCCGTAGCCAGAGCCGAAGTCGTCCAGTGCCAGCGAGCAGCCGAGCTCCTGGAGGCGCTCGGAGAAGGTCCTGGCCCGGGCCAGGTCGACGACCGCGGCGGTCTCGGTCACCTCGATGAGCAAGGCGCCTCGAGGCTGCGGCAACGTCGCCATCTCGGCCTCGATGACCGCGAGGATCTCGGGGTCGCCGACCGACGTGCCGGACAGGTTCACGGAGTACTGCGGCCGGCGGCCTGCCCGCTGCTCCTCGCGGAGCATGGCGAAGGTCCGGTGCAGCACCCAGCGGTCGATCGCGCCGATGACGCCACCCCGTTCGGCGAGCCCGAGGAAGGCTCCGGGCATGATCAGCGAGCCGTCCTCGCTGATCATGCGCAGCAGCAGCTCGTGGCGCCGGATCTGACCGGTCCGCAGGTCCTGGATCGGCTGGCCGTGCAGGACGAACCGGTCCTGCTGCAGCGCCTCGCGCACGCGCTCGAGCCAGGTGTGCCGCTCGCGGAGCTCGATCTGGTGCGGGTCACTTCCGGACGAGAGCGCGAGCCGGTCGCGACCGGCTTCCTTGGCGTCGTACATCGCGACGTCAGCGTCCACGAGGAGCTGATCACCGGACAGCTGGGTGTCAGGGCCGAAGACCGCCAGCCCGATGCTGGCGGTCATCCGGACGCTGCGGCCGCCGTCGATGAGCAGCACGCCCTCGCGCAGGGCCTCCAGCAGCCGGTGCACCACCATCTCAGCCTCGTCGGCGGAGGTGTCGGCGAGCAGCACCGCGAACTCGTCCCCACCGAGGCGGCCGAGGACGTCCCCCGGTCGCAGCGTGCGACGGAGCAACTCCGACACCCGCATCAGGACGGCATCGCCGACGGCGTGGCCGCGCGAGTCGTTGACGTACTTGAAGCCGTCGAGGTCGATCACGACGACCGCGCCGTGGACCTCGAAGGTTCGGCAGTCGATGACGAGCCGGGTCAGTGAGCCCTCGAGGGCGCGCCGGTTCGGCAGGTCGGTCAGCGGGTCGTGCGTCGCGAGGTGCTCGAGGTGGTCGCGGGACCGGCGCAGCTCGTCCCGCGCGCTGTCGAGGGAGACCGCCGCCCGGGCCACCTCGTCCTGCATCACGTTGAAGGCCGCGGCCATCGCGCCCACCTCGTCCCGCGAGCGCACCTCGACGCGCTCGACTTGGACGCGGGCGCGGGCATTCTCCAGGTCCCCGGCCCCGAGCGCCTCCATGGCTCGGGTCAGGTCCGTGAGAGTCCCGCCGGCCAGCCGCTTCGCCGCGTCGGCGACCTGGGTGGTGGCGTGCGCGATCATGCCCGGCAGCACCAGACCGACCGTCACGGTGAGCATCGCGACCGCGACGAAGATGTCCTCGAGCAGGGTCACCAGTGGCCGGTGACCGTCGGCGACGTTGTACACCGCGATGAGGTAGCCGGCACCGTCGAGCGCCATCACCGCAAGCATCGCCCCGGTGAGCTTGAGGTGCAGGCTCCGCACGGTGCCGGTCTCCCCGCGGGCTCGCCGGTCGCTGCGCAGCCGCCAGGCGTACGCGGCCGAGCCCGAGTAGGCGAGCGCCAGCCCGAAGAGCACCGTCGGCAGGCCGAACTGCTGGAAGCCCAGGATCGTCGAGATCCCCCAGGCAGCCGCGGCGGCGACGCCGAGCTGGATCGTGCCCTTCGGAGCCCGGTACGGGCGGACTGCCGCAGGTGCGTTGCGACGCAGCAGCCACACCGCGACCGAGGGCAGCCCGATGCTGATGAGGTAGGTGAAGTTGGCAGCCGCGATCATCCAGACCGGGTCGCCGGCGACCAGGAAGACGATCGCGACTGCGGCCGTCAGGACGGTCGCGACCCAGGGCACGTCACGGCGGTTCCGGCGCTCCAGCACCCGCGGCAGCAGGCCGTCCTCAGCGCACTGGCTCAGGGTCCGGGACGCCCCGGCCAGCGGCTGCACCGTGCCGTGGAACATGTTCAGGACCATGAACCAGATGGCGAAGGACTTGCCCGCGGCGCCCACGAGCGGCGCGAAGGTCGGGCCGAGGTCCTTCGCGAGGTCCGCACCCAGGTCGACGTTGAGGCCGTCCGCCCCGAAGACCCCCAGCCAGACCACCGGCAGCACCACGAAGTAGACGCTGGCCATCGCGCCGCTGGCGAACACCGCCCGCGGCACGTTGCGCGCCGGGTCCCGGGTCTCCCCGACGTGGCAGGTGGCCGCCTCGAACGCGGGCGCGGCGAAGCCGATCAGGTAGAGCCCCGCCATCGCACTGGTGACACCGCCGAAGACGCCCTCGAAGGGCGTCGTGAGGTCCCAGGACGTCGCGGTCTGCCAGTCGACGGTGCCGGCGAAGGTCGGGATGAGCGCGGACGCGAAGGCCAGCACCGCGGAGCCGATCGCGATGAGCTTCACGACCCGAGCGGTGCGCGCGACGCCGGCCAGGTTGAGGGCCATGAACGCCAGCACGATGACGATGGCCAGGCCCGTCACGGGGATCCCCGGCAGATACCAGTGGTGCAGCGCTGAGGCGGCGAACAGCGCGGTGAGCCCACAGGTCGGCACCCAGCCCCACCAGTAGCAGACCCCCGTGAGGTTCGCGAGGACCGGGCTGTAGGGCCGGAACGCCTCAGCGCAGGTGGCGGCGATCCCGCCGACCCGGTTCGGGTACATCAGGACGAGCTCGGTCCAGCCCGGCGCTGCGGCCCACGAGAGCACCAGGCCCACCAGCAGCAGCGGGATCGCTGCGCTTCCCTGGGTCGCGACCAGTGCGGTGAGCAGGAACAGGCTCTGGTTGCTGCCACCGAGGGCCAGCGCGGTGGTGCCGAACCAGCCCAGCACTCGCGGGTGCTCCCGCCGATCGTGGACCTCAGCGACGCGGGGGCCCTGGTCGAGCGGCGCGCTGCGTTGGGCAGGCACGCGGGCGGACGCTCGTGCCGCGGCCCCCAAAATCGTCACGCGGGATGCATCGGCGCAAATACACCGCTGGAGCATGGTCCGAAAGGATCAGATCACGTGAGCGACACCGCCTTGATACGCCAGCCCGATCGGGTGCTCACGAGCACGACGTCATGGCCGGTCGGGGACCCGGCGACGTGCTCCTCCAGCACCCGGCCGGCGCCGTCCAGCAGCTCGAACGCCCCGAGCGCCTCGGTGACGCGCAGCTCAGCCCGGTCGCGGGTGGCGCCCAGCACCGTCACGGACCCGATCTCGTGCTCCACCCCCAACGCCGTACGCCGCAAGCGGACCAACCCGGCGACCGCCGCCCGGTCGACCACCAGGCCGGCCGCCCCCGGCGCGTAGACGTCCTCGAGCCGCTGGGCGTCCGCGTGCGCGAAGGCGTCCGCGCGGGCCGCGTCGAGCTGCCCGAGCACGGCGGTCCAGTCCACCCCGGGCACCTGCAGCGGTGGGTGCACCACGGAGGCGTGCGCAGGGACGGACGCGGTGGTCGTGGCGGTGGTCGTGCCGGCCGCGATCCGGGTCGCCCGGTCGCCGCTCTGGGTCCCCCAGACCCAGCCGAGGGCACTGACGGCGGCGAGGACGAGGACCACCGCGGCTCCCACCAGCGCCCTCCGCTTCGACACCCCGGTCGGCCGCGGGAAGCGGGCCGGGGCCCGGGACGGCTCCGCGACCGGGGTGATTCCCTCGATCGGGAGCGGCGGGCAGGCCGCCAGCAGGGCCGCAGCCAGGTCGGCGGCACTCGGCCGGGTCGTCGGGTCGAACCCCAGCGCGGCCTCGATCGCCCGGACGAGCGGCAGCGGTGCGCGCGGGGCCAGCGTCGCCAGGATCGTGGTGCCGGGCTGCTCCCCGGTCAGCAGCAGGTGCGCCAGCGCCCCGAGCGCCCACACGTCGGCGGCCGCACCGAGCCCACCGGTGGGGTCGAGGCTGTCCTCCGCGTCGTACAGGGCCGCCACGCCGAGGCCGTCGAGCAGCGGCATGCCCTGGGCGCTCAGCAGCACGCTGGAGGCTCCCAGCCGGCCGTGGACGAGGCCGTGGGCGTGCGCCTGCCCAAGTCCCTCGGCCAGCGGCGCCACCGTCGTGACGACCTCGCCGGGCTCCAGCCGGCCGCGGCGCAGCAGCAGCGACGCCAGCGAACCGCCGGCGGCGAAGTCCATCACCAGCACGTCGTCCCGGCCGGCCCGGGTGGTGGTCCGGAGCCGGATCACGTGGGGGCTCGCGAGTGACCGCACGACGGTGGCCTGCGCCTTGACCGCGGTGACGGCGGCGCGGTCGCCGCCGGCCAGCCGCCGCAGCGCGACGCGCTTGCCGGACACGCGCTCGCGCGCCCGCCACACCTCACCGCTGCTGCCGAAGCCAAGCAGCTCCTCCACCTCATAGCCCTGCACGTCCCACTCGGTCATGGAGCAGACGCTACGGCGATCCGCCGACCTCCCGTGAGAGTTATCCACAGGTAGGTTCTGACGTCATGACGGACCGCTGGATCGTGGCCACCTCGATGGGCTTTCGCCCGGGCGTGCGTACCTACCTGAGCCCCGGGCGGGTGTTCGAGCACCTGGCCGAGCTGTCCGGCACCGAAGGTCGGGTGCGGCTCACGGTGCTCAACACC
Organism: Mycobacteriales bacterium; assembly: GCA_046590985.1. Taxonomy (GTDB): domain Bacteria; phylum Actinomycetota; class Actinomycetes; order Mycobacteriales; family SCTD01; genus RYN-111. The sequence goes on along the minus strand of JBKJVH010000003.1, from coordinate 5,537 downwards.
GCGGGCGGCGACGGCGACAGCTGGGCGGGCCGCTGCCATGAGGCCTTCTACGGGACCCGGTTCGACGTCACGGTGCTGAAGCTCCTCACCATGCCCAACGTCGCGGACCCGGCGGCGCTGCTGCTCGACTCCGACGTGGTGTGGGTCAACGGCGGCAGCGTCGCCGGCCTGCTGGCGCTGTGGCGGCTGCACGCGCTCGACCTCGCGATGCGCGCGGCGTGGGAGGCCGGCGTGGTCCTGGGCGGCGTGAGCGCCGGCTCGCTGTGCTGGCACGTCGGCGGCAACACCGACTCGTTCGGTCCCGACCTGCGGGCCGTCACGAACGGGCTGGCGCTGCTGCCGTACGGCAACGGTGTGCACTACGACAGCGAGGCGCAGCGCCGGCCGCTGCTGCACCGGCTCGTGGCCGACGAGGTCCTCCCGCTCTCGTATGCCACCGACGACGGCGTCGGGCTGGTCTACCGAGGGACCGAGCTCGTCGAGGCGGTCGCCGACCGGCCTGGCGCGCAGGCGTACCGGGTCGAGCGGCTGGCCGACGGGAGCGTCCTGGAGACCGCTATCGCACCGCGTCTTCTCTGAGCTTCGCGCGGGCCGGCTCGGGCAGCGTCGCCGGCCACCAGATCCGGTCGCCGAGCTTGATGACGATCGCCGGCACGAGCAGCGATCGGACGACGAAGGTGTCCAGCAGCACCCCGAACGCGACCGCGAACCCGATCTCGGCGAGGAAGATCAGCGGCAGCGTCGCGAGCACCGTGAAGGTCGCCGCCAGCACCACCCCTGCGCTGGTGATCACCCCACCTGTGACGGTCAGCCCGCGGAGCATCGCCGCGCGGGTGCCGTGCTCCGGTGCCTCCTCCCGGACCCGTGACATCAGGAAGATGTTGTAGTCCACTCCGAGCGCCACCAGGAAGACGAACGCGAACAGCGGGAACGACGCGTCCGCTCCCGGGAAGTCAAAGACGTTGTTGAACACGAAAGCGCAGGCACCGAGGGCCGCGCCATAGCTCAGGACCACGGTGCCGATGAGGATCAGCGGCGCCACGAGAGCCCGGAGCAGCACGGCGAGAACCAACGTGATGAGCACCAGGACGATCGGGATGATGACCTTGTTGTCGCGCTTGGAGGCGTCGTGGATGTCGAGCACGATGGCGCTGAAGCCGCCGACCAGCGCGTCCTTGCTGACCGGGTCCACAGCGCTGCGCAGCGCCGTCACGACGTCGCGGGCCGCGCTGGACTCGCTGTCCACGCCGAGGGTCGCCTCGAGCAGCACCTGCCCCTCGCGGACCAGGGGCGCAGTGCCGTCCCCGGTGAACGGCACCACCGAGTCCACGCCGGGCACCTTGGCGATCGCGGCCAGCAGCGCCGCCTGCTCGCTGGCCGGGCCGACGATGTCGACCGGAGTGCCTGCCCCTGCGGGGAAGTGCTTCGCCAGGTGCTCCTGGCCGATGACCGACTCCGGTCGGCTGGTGAGGGACTTGTTCTGCGGGATACCACCGGATTTCAGACCGGTCAGGCCGACCGCGAGCAGCAGCAGGAGGACCAGGGTGCCGGCACCGAAGGCGGTGCTGTGCGCGGCGACCCGCTCCGCGAGGTTCTTCCACACCCCCTCGTGTACGGGGTCCTGCCCGTCCAAACGCGGGATCCGCGGCCAGAACAGCCAGCGCCCCAGCAGCAGCATCGCGGGCAGGAACACCAGCATCGTCAGGGCTGCACACGCGATGCCGATCGCCGTGACCGGCCCGAGGCCCTTGTTGCCCTCGAGCTCACTGAAGAGCAGGCACAGCAGCGACAAGATGACCGTCGCGGCCGACGCCAGGATCGCCGGGGCAGCGCCCAGCCAGGCCACCTTCAAGGCCTGCCAGGTGCTCTCGTGCCGGTGCAGCTCCTCCCGGTAGCGGGAGGTCAGCAGCAGCGCGTAGTCCGTCGCGGCTCCGAACGTCAGCACCGTGAGGATGCCGGTGCTCTGGCCGTTGACGGTGAGCACGCCGTTCTTCGCCAGCAGGTAGAGGATGCCGCTGGCCATCGAGTAGGAGATGCCGGCTCCGATGACCGGCAGCAGCCACAGCACCGGGCTGCGGTAGACGACCAGCAGGATCAGGATGACGATCGCGCCGGTAGACACCAGCAGCGTCCCGTCGAGGGAGTTGAAGACGTCGAAGAGGTCCGCCGACGTGCCTCCCAGACCGGTGACGTAGGTCCGCAGGCCAGCGGGCTTGCCGGGACGTGCCAGCTCCGCCCGGAGCGCCTTGATGTTGTTGATGAACACCTTGGAGTCCTTGCCGTCGAACGGCAGGAACACCTGCAACGCCTTGCCGTCCTTGCTGACGATCGGCGGGCTCGGCTGCCCGTCCAGCCACGTCGTCGCACGGACCTTCGTCAGGTCCTCGACCGCCCGCGCCTCGTCCGCCTCGGTGATGCCCGAGTCCCGTTCGTACAGCACGACGGTGGGGGTGTTGTTCACGTCGATGAACGCGCCAGAGGCGTTGAGCGCCCGCGTCGACTCGGCGGTCTTGGACAGGAACGAGGCGTTGGTGTTCTTCTCCTGGTCCGTGAGCTTGCCGGCCAGGGAGCCGAACGCACCGCCGGCGATCGCGAGGTAGACCACGGCCACGACGAGGCCCCGCCACCAGTAGCGCGTGCGTCGGGGGGCAGTGTCGGTGGGGGGAGCCGTCATGCGGGCCAACCTAGCCGCCGGCCAGTTACCCTTGCCACGTGGAGTTCCGCCGGTTGGGCCTGGTCGCGTACGACGTTGCGTGGGCGTTGCAGCAGGACCTGCACGCCCAGGTGGCCGACGGGTCCCTCCACGATGTGGTGCTGCTCCTGGAGCACGAGCCGGTCTACACCGCGGGCAAGCGGACGTCGGACTTCGAGCGGCCCACGGACGGCTCGCGGGTCGTCGACGTGGACCGCGGCGGCAAGATCACCTGGCACGGACCCGGGCAGATCACCGGGTACCCGATCGTCCGGCTCGCCGACCCGGTCGATGTCGTCGCCTACGTCCGACGGCTCGAGCAGGTGCTCCTCGACACCTGCGCCGACCTCGGTGTTGTCGCCGTGCGCGTCGAGGGCCGCTCGGGGGTGTGGACGTCCGACGGCGCGCGCAAGCTCGGCGCCATCGGCATCCGGGTCGCGCGCGGCGTGACGATGCACGGCTTCGCCCTCAACTGCGACAACAGCCTGGCGGCGTACGGCGAGATCGTGGCCTGCGGGATCGCCGATGCCGGGGTGACGACGCTGAGCACTGAGCTGGGCCGGGATGTCGCTGTCGCCGAGGTCCTCCCGCTGCTGGAGCGACACCTGCCTCTGTTGACGGGATCCCCTGCCGTACAGGTGATGTAGCGCGTTGCGACGCGTGCGACTTCGACCCTCATCGCGACGGGGCGATCCGGTCTAGAGTCCGCTCTCATGAGCAGACTCGCAGGCTGGGACGAGAGCACGTACACGGCCGGCGGTACGACGCTGCCGACCTTCCGTCGAGGTAGCGGCCCCGGGGTGATCATCATCCACGAGATCCCGGCCATCACGCTGAAGGTCCAGCTCTTCGCCGAGGAGGTCGTCGACGCCGGGTTCACGGTGGTGATGCCCTCCCTGCTCGACACCGAACCCGGCAAGAAGATGAGTCCGGGACCGGTTCTCAAGAGCCTTGCGAAGGTGTGCGTGTCGAAGGAGTTCAACACCTGGGCGACGAACCGGACCTCTCCGATCACGAGCTGGCTCCGGGCGCTGGCGAAGGACCTGCACACCGAGCTCGGTGGCCCCGGCGTCGGCGCCCTGGGCATGTGCTTCAGCGGCGGCTTCGCCCTCGCGATGATGGTCGACGGTCACGTCGCGGCCCCGGTGCTGTCGCAGCCCTCGATGCCCTTCCCGCTGACCCCGAAGCTTCGGGGCGACCTCAACCTGTCCCCTGCCGATCTCACCGCCGTCAAGGAGCAGGTCGCCGCCGGTTGCCAGGTGCTGGGGCTCCGCTACCGCGGCGACCCGATGGTGGGCACGCGGTTCGACACCCTGCGCAAGGAGCTCGGCGACGGCTTCCTGGCCGTGGAGCTGCCCGGCAAGGGGCACTCCGTGGTCACCGAGCAGCGCGACGAGGCCTCCGTGCAGCGCGTGCTCGCCTTCTTCGCGGAGCGCCTCCGACCTCAGGTCAGCTGACGTGCGACCTCGGTGGCCAGCAGCTCGAGGTGGCCGAGGTCGGACAGGTCCATGACCTGGAAGTAGACCCGCGTCGCGCCGGCGTCGGCGTACTGACCCAGCTTGTGCACCACCTCCGCAGGCGTCCCAGCCAGGCAGTCCTTCCGGAGCCCGGCGGCATCCCGGCCGAGGACAGCGGCCCGGCGCTCCACCTCGGCCTCGTCGCGCCCGACGCAGACCTGCTGCGCGACCGACAGCACCAGCTCCCGACCGGTCACCGAACACGCGGCCCGCACCCGGTCGAACGCCGCCGCGGTGTCTGCCACGCTGTGGAACGGCACGTTGTACTCGTGCGCGTAGGTCGCGGCGATCCGCGGCGTCCGGGTGGCGCCGAAGCCGCCGACCAGGATCGGCACCGGAGTCTGCAGCGGCTTGGCCAGGGCCGGGCTGTCGGTGAGTTGGTAGTGCTTGCCCGCGAAGCTGAACGCACCTGGGGCGGCCCACAGCCCGGTGATGACCTGGAGCTGCTCCTCGAACCGCTCGAACCGCTCGCCCAGCGACGGGAACGGGATGCCGTAGGCCGTGTGCTCCTGCTCGTACCAGCCGGTCCCGAGGCCGAGCTCGACCCGGCCGCCGGACATCTGGTCGACCTGCGCGACGCTGATCGCCAGCGCGCCGGGGTGCCGGAACGTCGCCGGGCTGACGAGGGTGCCGAGCCGGATCCTGGACGTTTCGCGGGCCAGCCCCGCGAGGGTGATCCAGGCGTCCGTCGGCCCCGGCAGCCCGTCGCCGCCGATCGCCAGGTAGTGGTCGGAACGGAAGAACGCGTCGAAGCCCAGGGCCTCGGTGGCGCGCGCGACGCGCACCAGGTCGTCGTAGGAAGCGCCCTGCTGCGGCTCGGTGAAGATCCGGAACTCCATGCCGGTCAGCTCCTGTCGAGGGTGATGAGCACGGCCTGCTTGGCGACCGCGGCGGTCCCGAGCAACAGCACGAGGGCCGCGTACGCAGGCTGCAGGAACGCGGTCAGCGCGTCGGTCTGCTCCCACGCGCTCTCGGGGTAGACCTCCGCCTGACGCAGCGCCTTGTGCGTGAACCGCGGCACCAGGTCGTCCCACACCGGCAAGGCCCGTACGACCGCTGCGACCTCCCCCGGCGACACGAACCGGATCGGCTCGTAGGACGTCGGGTCGCCGAGCGGCGTACCACCCAGCACCGCGTCGTACAGCGGTGCCGACCCGCCCCACGCGGACCCGTTCAGCAGGAAGTGCAGGCCGTGCCAGGCAGTACCGAGATCGACCGGATCGCCGTCGGCGAACCACAGCGCCGCCAGGTCGGGATCGCGCTCGAGCGCGGTGAGGTCACTGACGGGGAGGTAGAGCATGCGCACGGGAAGCACCTTAGGCGGTTCG
>JBKJVH010000177.1:0-22941 GCA_046590985.1 Mycobacteriales bacterium | reverse complement strand
CCCTTAGACGAATGTCTAAAGGTCCAGGTCACACGGGTGGAGCTGAGGGGACTCGAACCCCTGACCCCCACACTGCCAGTGTGGTGCGCTACCAGCTGCGCCACAGCCCCGTGGTGCCCGGAGAACACTACAAGACTCCGCGCTCGGGTGTCGCGGAAGGCCTCAACCCGCGCCGGTGGGCGCGCCCAACAGGGGTCCAAGACCGGTGTTGTGACGCTCGAGGCGCCAACCGCGCTCCCCCTCGACGAGCGTGGACCAGCAGGTGTTACCGAGCGGCGACAGCCGCCACCAGTCCAACGGATCGAGGGCCGTAAGGGTCCCCACGAGGGCTCGGGCCGTACCGCCGTGCGTCACGAGCAGAAGAGAGCCTGCGGTGGGGAGCTGTTCAGCGACGACCTCGGCGGCCCGCTGCCCCACAGCCTCACGCGCCTCGCCCTCGACGGGGTTTCCGATGCCGTCCCGCCAGGCGGCGTACTCGGCAGGCCAGCGCTCGGCGACCTCGGGCCCCGTCAGGCCTTGCCAGCTCCCGAAGTGGGTCTCGCGAAGTCGCTGATCCACCAGGAGCGACAGCCCGACGTGGTCGCACACCGCCTGGGCAGTGGCACGAGCCCGCACCAGGTCCGACGTCACGACCACCGAAGGCGGATCGGCGGCGAAGACAGCTCCTAGGGCATCGGCCTGCACCAGACCGACCTCGTCGAGCGACACGTCGAGCTGCCCCTGGATCCGACCGTCGGCGTTGTGCGCCGTACGGCCGTGGCGGAGCAGAACGAGGCGCCTCAGGGCCGGCCCGCCGCCCGGGTGAGGTCGGCGTCGACGAACGGGATGACCGGGCAGTCCTTCCAGAGGCGCTCGAGCGCGTAGAAGACCCGCTCTTCCTGGTGCTGGACGTGGATGACGATGTCACCGAAGTCGAGCAGCACCCAGCGGCCCTCCTTCTCGCCCTCGCGCCGCAGCGGCTTGGCACCGAGCTCCCGGAGCCTCTCTTCGACGAGGTCGACGATGGCCATGACCTGACGGTCGTTCGGCGCGGAGGCAAGCACGAAGACGTCGGTGATGACCAGCTGCTCGCTCACGTCGAGGAGCAGGATGTCGCTGGCGAGCTTGTCGGCGGCGGCCTGTGCGGCCGCCAGCCCCAGCTCGACCGCGCGGTCGGAGGCAGGCACGTGGGTCTTCTCTCAGAAAGGGGAAGCCCCCAGGTTACTTGGCCTTGAAGTCCTTGCCGACGATCACGACCACGTCGGCGATGGTGCCGATCTGGTTGCTGCTCTGCACCGCCGACAGCGGCACGCCCAACGCGCGTGCGACCCGCTCGCCGATCGCCGCCTCGGCAGCGGTGCCGTTCGGGATCAGGACCTGCGTCGTGGCATAGCCGAAACTCGGCGCATTGCGGGACCCGACGAACACGAACCCCGCCGGTACGAGCTTGTCGCGCACCTGCTGACCGAGGCCGGGGGTACCGACGCCGTTGAGGACCAGCACCCGGTTGCCCTCCGTCCGCGAGCCGGGCGGGATGGACTGGGCCAGCACGTCGTCGACCAGGCTGCGAGTCGCGGGCGCGTCGACCCGGAAGCGAATGGCCTCCGAACCGTCGGTGATCGGGATGACCGGCAGTGTCCGGTACTGCAGGTTGCTCGCCTGGTCGTCGGTCCGCAGCCCCGTCAGCATGTCCGCGACGGTGCTCGCGGGCTGCGACGGCTGCGACCCGCCACCCAGGGCCTTGATGACCGTGTCCGGGTTCGCCGGCAGGCTGGTCAACAGCCCTTCGAGAACCGCTTGCAGCCGGGTGAGCCGGGTCTGCTCCTGCTCCCCTGGGGCGAGGAAGGTGGCGTACTGCAGGGCGCCCGCACCCGACAGCCGTTGGGCCCCCGGCTGGAGCAGCACGGTACGGCCGGACACGACCTGCACGTCGACGGTCGCCTGGACGCCCCCGATCTGGTCGATGAGCTGGCTGAACGTCGGGGCGTCGAGCAGCCAGCTGCCGTCGATCGTCACCCCCATGAGGTCGCTGAGGGCACCCCGGACGGCGGCCGGCTTCGCCGTGCGGGAGGCCGCCCCAAAGGCCACGTTCCCGCCACCGGGGACGTTGACGAGCACCTGCTGCGGTACCAGCACGACCACGCCCGTGCCGCTCGACGGGTCAGTCGCGAGCAGGGCAGAAGCCACAGCCGCACCGTCAGATCCCTTGACCTGCAGCAGCAGCGTGCGCTGGGTGCGCACCGGGCCTTGCTTCTTCGACGTCCCGGAACCGCCGCCGCTGACGAGCAGCACGGTCACGACGGCCAGCGCAGCGAGGGTCAAGCCGGCGACGAGCACGGCCAGCAGCCGGCGCTGCCTGCGACGCTTCGCGCGCAACTGTGCTCGGGCCCCGAGAGGAGCACCGCCGGCATCGAGGGTCACGTCGTTCTCCGAGCTGAGTAGAGGTGGCGCTTGTCGATGTACTGCACGACGCCGTCCGGGACCAGGTAGTACACGGGATGCCCGCCGGCGACCCGGGCGCGGCAGTCGCTGGAGGAGATGGCCAGGGCCGGCACCTCGAGCAACGTCACGGCCCCGTCCGGGAAGGCGCTGACGTCGACCGGCTCGTAGCCCGGCCGACTCACCCCTACGAAGTGCGCGAGCGAGAAGAGCTCGTCCGCGGCGTGCCAGCCGAGGATCTGCGCGAGGGCGTCGGCCCCCGTGATGAAGAAGAGCTCGGCATCGCCGTAGGAAGCCTTCAGGTCGCGGAGGGTGTCGATCGTGTACGTCGCACCAGGCCGGTCCACCTCGATGCGACTGACGCTGAAGCGCGGGTTGCTCGCCGTCGCGACGACCGTCATGAGGTAGCGGTCCTCCGCGGGGCTGACCTCGCGGTGCGACTTCTGCCAGGGCGCACCGGTGGGGACGAACACGACCTCGTCGAGGTCATAGCGGTCGAGCACCTCGTTGGCGGCGGACAGGTGTCCGTGGTGAACGGGATCGAACGTCCCGCCCATCACCCCGATGCGTCTGCCCACGCGGGGAAGGCTAGTCGGGCGCGGGTCAGAGCAGGCTGCGGCGCGCGAGGCGCCAACCCACCCGAAGCACCACAAAGGCCAGGAGCCCGACGATCAGCACGAGCAGCGCCCGGCCGCTGTGGGCGATCAGTCCTTCGACGCCGCTGGTGAAGCCATGGGTCGCGCGGTCCCAGGCGCGGCTCAGGCCCCCTGGCGTGCTGTCCTTGACCACTGGCGTCTTCTCGCTGACGGCCACGGTGAGGGTGGCCAGGTCGCTCTGGTTGGCCAGCAACCGGCGCTGCCCCTCGAGCCGGTCGATCTGGCTCTGCACGTCATCGACCCGTTGCTGGACGGTGAGCGTCTCGCCGATGGTCTTGGCGCCGGACAGGATCGTGAGAAACCTTTCCCGGGCGGCCTTGAGCGAGCCGATCTGAGCGGCGGTGTCGGCGTAGCTCGCGGTCACGTCCTTGCCGCTCGAGGTCACCGACACCACCTTGACGCCGAGGTTCTGCAGCCGCTGTTCCAGGGCCTCGAACGCGCCAACCGGTACACGCATCGTGACTGTCGCGGTGGGGTCGGTGCCGATCGGTTGGCTGTCCTCGCTCGCGATGTACCCGTGCGCCTTCGTGAGCTCCTGTTTCACCGAGGCGATCGTGGCCTGGACCTTGCCCTTGGCTGCGAGCAGCGTGACCGTGCCGGTCTTCACGACCCGGGTCTCGCCGGTGTCAGCAGCGGTCGACGTGGGTCCGTTCTGCACGGCCCCGAGACCCGCGACGCCATGGGTGGCCGAGCCGACCCTGTCGGTGGTCGACGGGGCGAGCGGCCGGGGAACGGTCACCGGGGCGCCGACGCTGGAGGACTTCGAGCTCGACGTCGAACCACCCCCTACGCTCGAAAGCAGCACGGCGCCGACCAGCAGCGTCGCGGCGATCCCGGATCCCTGCAGCCAGCGGCGCACCGGCAGCCGGCTTCTCGCAGGGACCGGCTCCTCCACCGAGAAGTCCGGCACCACGAAGGACCCGGCGGCCTCGCCGAGCAGGCGGGTCAGGTCGTCATCGGTGAGCATCACAGCGCCTCTTCCTGGGGGGTCACCCACGCCGCGAGGCGAGGGTCGAGGGCAAGCCGCTGACGAGCCTCGTGCAGCCGACTCTTGACGGTGCCGGGACGGCGGTCGATGGCGACGGCGATCTCCTTCTCGGACAGATCGGCGTAGAAGCGCAGCACCAGCGGCACGCGCAGCGACTCGGGCAGATCAGCAAGGGCTGCGATGACGTCGCCGGCGAGCTGGGTCCGCTCCGCGGTCTCCTGCGGGCCGGGCTGCCCGGACGGCACCGACGCGAGGGCGACGTCCCCCACGTCCCTGCCGGTGCGCGACTGCTCGCTGCGGATCCGGGACACGCAGGCGTTCACCACAACCCTGTACAGCCAGGCCTTTCGGGCTTCGCCTGCCGGGATCGCGTCGCGGAAGCGCCAGACCCGCAGGAACGCCTCCTGCACCGCGTCCTGCGCGTCGACAGGGTCCCGGAGCACCAGGCACGCCGTTCGGTAGGCGGTGGCGTAGTCGCGTGTCAGCCACGCATCGAGGTCCTCCATGCCACTAGGACGCGGCGGGCGGGCGTTCGGTTCGATCTACTGCGGCAGGATCCGCTGGATGAAGTCCTCGAGCTGGACGGCGTTCCGGACCTCGACCATCTCGATGAGCTCGGCATAGGCGGTGGTCGCGCTGTCCCCGCTCCCCCAGTACGCCGACGGCTCAGGGTTGAGCCAGTAGGCGTGGCGGGAGCGGGCGACGAGCTTCTTGAGGGTCTGCGCGCCCGTGGCCCGGTAGTTGTTGCGCGCGTCCCCGAGGATCAACAGCGAGGTCCTCGGACCGACGGCATCGGGGTAGTTCTCAGCGAACTTCTCGATGCTGTGGCCGTAGTCGCTGTGCCCGTCGAACCACACGAGCTCGGCCTCAGAGCTCATCCGTGCCAGGGCATCTGCCACATCACCCCCCGGCGTGAAGTAGCGCGTCACCTCGTCGCAGGTGTCGATGAACGCGAACGCGCGCACCTTGGTGAACTGCTCACGCAAGGCATAGGCCAGCATCAGCGTGAAGTGCGCGAAGCCGGCCACGGATCCGCTGACGTCGCACAGCACGACCAGCTCGGGCTTGTGCGGCTTGTGCGGCTTGTGGTGCGTCACCATCGGCACCCCGCCGGTCCCGAGCGAGGCGCGTACGGTCCGGCGGAAGTCCAGCTTGCCGGTCTTGCCGAGCCGTCGCCTGGCGGTCAGCCGGGTCGCGAGCCGGCGGGCCAGTGGGAACACCTGTCGCCGCAGCTCGGCCATGTCGTTGCGGGAAGCCCGCAGGAAGTCGACCTGCTCTGCCAACGGCTGGACGGCCGTCTTGGAGATCTGCTCGGTGCCACGGTCCTCGGCGAGCCGACGCCGGACCTCGGCCTCGACCATCTCCTGGAACTGCTTGATCCGCTCCGTGATGGTCTGGCGGGCGACCTTCTCGGCGAGCCCACCGCGCTGCTGGCCGGCGAGCATCGCCTCGAGCAGTGACGCCATGAGCGTCTCCGGGGAGAGCTGGCGCAGCACCCGGTAGGAGAACCACGACTGCCGACCGGGGGCGGTGTCGGCGCGACCCAAGCCCTGGACGACCTGCCGCGCGAACCGGCGCATCGACTCCTCGTCGCCGTCCAGCAGCAGGCTCCGCAGCGCGTCCCGGTAGGCACCGGAGTCCATCGGCTCACCCTCGCCGGGCTCGCCGTCCTCGCCTTCGCCATCGAGGTCGAACGTGGTCGGATCGCCTGTCACAGCGGGGAACCAGAGGTCGAAGAGCGTGTCGAAGGTGGTCCGGTGCGACGGCCGCTTGAGGACACAGGCGGCGTACGCAGCCCGCAGCGCCTCGCGGTCCAGCAGGTCGATCGCACCCATGGCACGAGTGGCGTCGAGGACCTCGGCCAACGACACCGTCAGGCCGGCCGTGCGGAGCGCGTCGAGGAACGCGATCTCGCGGTCGAGCAGGCCGGTCTTCATCAGTTGAGCTTCAGCTGCTCAGCGGCGCGCTTGTGGTCACTCGCGTGCTTCAGGACGACACCGAGGGTGCCTCGGACGGCTTCCTCGTCGAGGGTGTCCAGACCGAGGGCCACGAGGGTGTGCGCCCAGTCGATCGTCTCCGCGATGGACGGCGACTTCTTCAGCTCCAGGGCCCGGAGCGCCCGCACCGTACGTACCAGCTGTTCGGCGAGCTGCTCGGCCACCTCGGGGACGCGGGACAGCACGATGGCCTTCTCGCGCTCGGCGTCGGGGTAGTCGAGGTGGAGGTAGAGGCAGCGGCGCTTGAGGGCCTCCGAGAGCTCGCGGGTGGCGTTGGAGGTGAGGAAGACCAGCGGCCGGCGGGTCGCGACGATGGTGCCGAGCTCGGGGATCGTCACCTGGAAGTCGCTGAGGACCTCCAGCAGCAGGCCCTCGACCTCGACGTCGGCCTTGTCCGTCTCATCGATGAGCAGGACGGTCGGGTTCGGGTTGCGGATCGCCGTCAGCAGCGGCCTGCTCATGAGGAACTCCTCGGCGAACACGTCGTCGTGGATCTCGTCCCAGCTGTCGTCGTCCTTGGACGCCTGGATGCGGAGCAGCTGCTTCTTGTAGTTCCACTCATACAGCGCGCGGGACTCGTCCAGGCCCTCGTAGCACTGCAGCCGGATGAGCTCGGACTGCGTCGCGGCCGCGACGGACTTGGCGAGCTCGGTCTTGCCGACACCGGCCGGACCCTCGATGAGCAGCGGCTTGCCGAGCCGGTCGGCCAGGAACACCGTGGTGGCGATGGCGTGGTCGGCGAGGTAGCCGGCCGCGCCGAGGCGCTGCTGGACATCGTCGACGGACGCGAACTGGGGCTGCAGCACGAGCGCTCCTTGTTGAAGACCGAATCCCATTCTGGCCTATCCCCCGACCGGGGTGCGCACGCGCCCCGAGAATCTGTCGGAGGGGGGTTGCAGAGTGCCCGATGAGGTCTAGCGTCGCTAGGCGTCAACCCCGTGACCCGTCCCACTACGTTTCGGAGCTCCTCATGACCGACAAGACCGACTACCTCCCCGGCGAGCCCACCTGGATCGACCTGGGCACCCCGGACATGGATAAGACCGTGGCCTTCTACACCGCGCTGTTCGGCTGGACGTTCGGCGGCTCGAACGAGGAGTTCGGTGGCTACGGCATGTTCTTCTCCGGTGGCAAGCAGGTGTGCGGGGTGATGCCGACCATGTCGCCGGACATGCCCCCCGTGTGGACGACCTACCTGTCGACGGCCGACGCGGACAAGACGGCCGCGCTGGTCGCCGAGAACGGCGGCATGACCTACGCCCCCGTGATGGACGTCGGCGACCTCGGCCGGATGGCGGTGTTCGCCGACCCCTCCGGCGCCGCGTTCGGGATCTGGCAGCCCGGCACGCACAAGGGCGCGCAGGTGATCGCGGAGGAGGGCACCTACTCCTGGGCAGAGCTGTCGACCCGCGACCAGGCCGCGGCGCTGCCGTTCTACCGAGCCGTCTTCGGCCTGGAGGCCACGCAGAACCCTGGCTACACCGAGCTGAGCCTGCCCGGAGGAACGTCGATCCTCGGTGTCATGGACATGCCCGACATGGTGCCGGCCGAGGTGCCGTCCTACTGGATGCCCTACTTCACGGCCGCCGACCCGGCCGCCAAGGCCCAGCAGGCAGCGGGGCTCGGCGCCACCGTGATCGTGCCCTTCATGGAGATGGACCAGGTCGCCTTCTCGGTCGTCCAGGACCCGCACGGCTCGACGTTCGGACTGCTCAACGTCAAAGCCTGATCTAGGGTCGGCGGCATGAGAGTCGCCTTCCTCGGGCTCGGGCGGATGGGCGTGGCCATGGCTGCGCACCTCGCCCGAGCCGATCACCCCCTGACCGTCTGGAACCGCTCCCCCGGCAAGGCAGCGCCGCTGCTCACGCTCGGAGCCGTCGAAGCCAAGACCATCGCTGACGCCGTCAGGGGCGCGGACGTGGTGGTCCTGATGCTGTTCGGTCCCGAGGCGGTGCGGGACGTGCTGCCCGAGGTCGTGACGCACGCGGCTGGGGCCCTCGTCGTGGACGCCACCACCATCGGTCCTGCTGCCGCGCACGAGTTCGCCAGCACCTGCTCCGCTGGCGGGTTGCGCTACGTCGACGCGCCCGTCGCGGGATCGGTGGGGCCTGCCACGGACGGCACCCTCGGGGTCTTCGTCGGCGGCGCCGCCGAGGACGTCGCGCAGGCCAGGCCGCTGCTCGAGCTCTGGGGAGACCCCGCCCGCATCCTGCACGTCGGCGGGGTCGGCAGTGCCAGCGCGCTGAAGCTCTGCGTCAACCAGGGGCTGGGCGTGCTGGCGGCCGGCCTCGGCGAGTCACTCCGGCTCGGCCGAGACCTCGGTCTTGACCGCGACCTGCTGCTGGCCGTCCTCGGCCAGACCGGCTACGGCTGGCTGATGAGCTCCAAGGGCACGATGGTCCAGACCGGCGACTACAGCGCTACCACCTTCTCGGTGGAGCTGATGGCCAAGGACCTCCAGCTGGCGGTGAAGGCTGCCGGCAGCGACCTCGAGGTGACGAGGGCCGCGCTGGACCAGGCGCAGCGGACGCTCGCTGCAGGGCACGCCGGCGAGGACTACGCCGCGATCATCGGGCACGTCGCGGAAGAGGGGGAGGCGAACAGCTGACGTGCGGCGCCTGCTGGTCGTCCTGGTGCTGGCGGCAGTTTCCGGCTGCTCGAGTACGGCCGGTCAGCGCGCGAACGGGCCGTCCGCGAACGCCACGGCGAGTGCCTCGGCAACCGTTACGGGAACGCCGCGAGCCACCGCGCTAGCCGTTGCGCACCCGACGGTGTGGCTCTGCGCCCCTGGCCTCCCCCACAACCCCTGCGAGGGCGGCCTCGGGGCAACGACTGTCACGGCCGACGGCACGACGACGGTGGAGCGGCCGGACGCCGGCGCCACGCCCGTCGACTGCTTTTACGTCTACCCGACGGTGTCGGAGGCCAAGACTGTGAACGCGCCGTTGCGCGCTACCCCTGCCGAGGTCCGCACGGTCCGCGCTCAGGCGGCCCGGTTCTCCTCCGTGTGTCGCGTGTTCGCACCCGTCTACCGGCAGCTGACCGTCCAGGCGCTGGTCACCGGTCAGTTCGGCAACGCAGCCGGTCGCACGCTGGCCCACGGCGACGTGGTGGCCGCCTGGCACGACTACCTCAACCACAACCCTGGCCGTCGCTTCGTGCTGATCGGACACTCCCAGGGCAGCTTCGAGCTGCTCCGACTGCTCCAGGAGGAGGTCGACAGCAACGAAGAGCTGCGCTTGCGACTCGTGTCGGCCCTGCTGCTCGGCGGGAACGTCAAGGTGCCGCACGGCAGGGACGTCGGGGGCGACCTGCAGCGCATCCCGCTGTGCCGGTCGGCCACCCAGCGCGGCTGCGTCGTCACCTACAACAGCTACGACACCACCCCGCCGGCGAACGCCCTGTTCGGCCGGCCCGACACCGGGCGGCACCTTGATGCGGCGTGCACCAACCCGGCTGCCCTCGCCGGCGGCAGCGGCCCGCTGCTGCCCTACCTGCCGACAAGTGCGCTGGCACCTGGGGCGCCGGCGGTGCCTGGCCGCTTCCCGACCGGCTTCGTGAGCTACCCCGGCTACCTGACCGCCGCCTGCCATGAAGTCGACGGCCGCGCCTGGCTCCAGGTGACCGCACACCGGCGGCCCGGCGACGCCCGGCCGGTGCTGCCCACGACGCTCGGTCCGTCCTGGGGGCTGCACCTGATCGACGTCAACCTGGCGCTCGGAAACCTCGTCGCGTTGGTCCGCAGCGAGTCCGCTCCGAGGTGACGCAGCAGACTTTGAACATGTTCAAGAACTTCTTGCCACGCCACCCCAGCGGGTCTACCTTGCGAGAAGTTGAACACGTTCAAATTCTCGAGGAGACATCATGGACAGCACCGTCACCACCTATCTGATCTACCTGGCCCTCACCGTCCCGCTCACGATCTGGGTCGGCCGCACCCTCTACCGGCACGGCCGGATCTTCCTGCTCGACGTCTTCGAGGGGGACGACTCCCTCGCGGCCGCGGTCAACCACCTGCTAGTGGTCGGCTTCTACCTGCTCAACCTGGGCTACGTGTCGCTCGCGCTCAAGCTGTCGGACCCGGTCAACAACGCCCAGCAGTCGATCGAGGCGCTATCGGCGAAGGTCGGTGTCGTCGCGGTCGTCCTCGGGGTCGTGCACCTGTTCAACCTGTACGTCCTCAACGCGCTGCGCCGGCGGGCCACCACCCCGGAGATCGTCCGCAAGGTGGCCGCCACCACGGACGCGGTGTGGGGCGCCCCCGGCCAGTGACGGTGACGGGCAGCCAGGCGGCGCCTACCGTGGGGTCCGTGACGACCCCCCGGCAGGACGCCGCTTCGGCGCGTGGCGAGCAGACCCGGCAGCGCATCGTCGAGGTCGCGCTGGAGCTGTTCAAGCAGAACGGGTACGACGGCACCACGATGCGTGCCATCGCGAGGGAGGCCGGCGTCTCCGTCGGCAACGCCTACTACTACTTCCCGAACAAGGAACACCTGGTCCAGGGCTTCTACGAACAGATGCAGGACGACCACGAGCGAGCCCTCGCGCCGGTGCTGGCCGGCGTTCCCGAGCTCGAGGCCCGACTGCACGGCGCACTGCGCACCTGGGTCGACATCGCCGAGCCCTACCACGGCTTCGCCGGCACCTTCTTCCGGAACGCCTCCGACCCCGCGAGTCCGCTGTCGCCGTTCAGCGCCGAGTCGAGCCCGGCTCGGGACGCGGCGGTCGGCCTGTACAGGCAGGTGCTCGAGGGGACGAAGGTGTCCGAGGCGATCCGCGATGACCTGCCGGAGCTGCTCTGGCTGTACGCCATGGGCATCGTGCTGTTCTGGGTGTATGACGCCTCCCCCGGCACGACCCGCACCTACGCGCTGATCGACCGGTCGGTGCCGCTGGTCGTGAAGCTGGTGAACCTCACGAAGTACCGGTTGATGCGCTCGGTCGTCGAGGACGTCCGGGTGCTCCTGAAGGACGTGCGGCGCTGAACGAGGACCTGGTCGCCCGGACCCGCGACACCTACGACCAGGTCGCCGCGGACTACGCCGTGCAGACGCGCACGCCGAGCCCGCTGTTCGAAGCCTTCCGGTCGGCGTTCGTGGGGGGCCAGCACCTCGCCGAGCTGCGCGCCGCCGGCCTGAACGCCGTGGGAGTGGACCTGTCGAGCGGCATGCTGCAGATCGCCCGCAACCGCGGACCGGTGGTGCAAGGCGACCTGCGACAGCCGCCCATCGCCGTCGGGGCGCTCGACGCGATCTGGAGCAGCGCCGCGCTGCTGCACGTGCCGATGCCCGACGTGGCCGCGACGCTGCATCGCTGGCACGGACTCCTGAAGCCGGGTGGCGTGCTGGGTCTCAGCACCAGCCTGGGAGGCCAGCAGGGCTGGGAGAAGGTCCCGTACGCGACGCCGACGCCGGTCCGGGGCGAGCTGCACCGGTGGTTCGTGCACCACGACCTGGCAGAGCTGCGCCAGCTGCTGCGCGAGGCCGGCTTCCGGATCGACGAGGAGACGGCCCACGAGACGAAGCGCCACTGGGTGCTGATCCACGCCACCGCCTGAGCGGCCTGCGCAGGCCGCTAGAGCGCCCGCCGACGCAGCACGAGCACGACGCCGCCCAGGCCCAGCAGCAGCATGCCGCCGAGCGCCAAGGAGGTGCTGGAGCCAGTAGCCGCGAGGTGCGTCACACCCGGCCGGACCACGACCGGCGGGTTCACGATCGGGGTGATCGCACCGACGCTGTTGGCCGCTGCGAACGCCTGGAGCTCGGTGACCGTCACGCGGGTGGTGTTGGTCGCGGTGCTCCTGCAGTCGGACGGGTTGGTGACGTCGTCCTCCTGCTCGTGGTTGAAGTCGGCACTGCCCGTGCAGGTGTTGCTCTTGATGACCAGGCGCAGGGCGTTGGCGCGCACCGGCTTGCTCAGCTTGACCGTGCGCAGGATGAGGTCCGGCGCGGTAGCCCGCGGGCGGCCGGTCGGGAAGAAGTTGCTCGGGCTGGAGTAGATCGTCGTGAACGACGCCCCGCCGTTGCTGCTCGCCTGAAGGTCGAAGGTGTGGATGCCGAGCAGGCGTCCCTGGAACTCCGCGGCGTCCTCGCCCTTGGCCGGCAGCGCCGGGTGGTGCAAGGCACTGAGCGCGACCTTGTCGAAGGTCTTCAGGCCGCCGCCGAACTTCACGGTGAAGGTGCGGCCCTTGACCGGCTGACCGTCGTACGCGCCGTTGGTGACCTCGGAGTCGTCGATGATCCGGCCGATGCGCAGCGCACCGGCGTTGCCGGAGATCGCCGCGCCGTACGCGCTGGAGGCGACGTTCTTGGCGAGCTTCAGCGTCACGGTCTGGCTGCCGGCGGCGAAGGACTTCGTGAACCGCTGGATGCCGTACCCCTTTGCCTGGACCGTCAGGGCGTAGCTGCCCTTCAGGATCTCGGCCTTCGGGCTCGCGCTGGTGGCGACCGGACGGCAGCGGGCGGTGTACATCCCGATGTAGACCGCGCCGGCGACCGGCTTGCCGGTGTTGGCGTCCACGAGCTTGAACGTGACGTGCCCGTTCTTGGCCGTCTTCGGGGAGGCGAAGCTCGGGATCGGCTCCTTGTCGTCACCGGTCTTGGACGATGCGCCGCTGCCGAGACCTCGCGAGGCGAAGGCGTCCGCGACGGTGTCGTAGTCGGCGGGCAGCCGCATCATGACGGCCGCCAGCTCAGCGTTCTTCATGTCCACCATCGACGGCGCACCGTTGGCCTGCAGGATCATCGCGTCGTACAGGTAGGTGATGTAGTGCCGGTTGCCGGGGCAGCCGGTGAAGCCGGACGCCACCGCACCCGAGGCCGTACGGCCGAGCGCACAGGCCTTCTGCAGCACCTTGTTGGTGTGCGGGAAGGTCGCGTCGTACTTCTTGATGAGGGCCTCGCGGACCGTCATCTGCACGGCGTTCCACACCTCGCCGTCGGCGTGCACCTCGGCACCGGTGGCATCGAAGCCGAAGTCGCTGTAGTTCAGGGGGTTCCTCGACGGCGCGAGGTTGTAGTCGCGGATGCCGACCAGCGGGTCGCCGGTCGCGTAGGCGCCGAGGGAGAACGGGTCCTCGCCGCGGTTGCCCGCGAGACCGAACGCGTTGAGGTACTCGATCGCGTCCAGGTCACTCCAGCTCTCCCCCATCGAGCCGCCCTGCTGACCGGAGAGCCCGGTCGCGGGGCCGGCGATGAGGCGGTTGCTGATCGCGTGGGTGTACTCGTGCAGGAACACCGTGGCGTCCAGGTCCCCGTCGGTGCAGGGCGCGTAGAAGCCCACGACGGGCTGGAACAGGTACTGGTTGGTGATGCCGGGGACGCCGTCCTGCAGGGTGATCTGGTTGGCGTTGTCGCGTCCCGTGAGGCCCACGCCGGCGGCGGGCCCGGTGGCCAGGTTGCTCACCGCGAAGGCGTTGTTGGTCAGCGCGGCGTTCTGGGCGTTGCCGATCTCTGGGTCGTCCTCGGCGACGTTGGTACCCGTGTGGCCGAAGTTGTTGACCTGCATCGCGCCGCGGACCTCGGTGAGACCCAGCCGGTAGGAGAAGTCGTGGATCCGGTTGTGACCCACGAACAGGTTGACGATGGAGGCGTCGATGTTGGCGGAGTCCGGCGGCAGGATCGAGGCCGGGTTGCAACGGGCGACGTGCCAGGCGTCGTTGAACGTCGGGGCGTACTCCCGCGTGAGGCTGACCGGGGAGGTCGCCGGGGCACCGGGGGTCAGCGAGCTCGACGCCTGCGCGTTGGTCGTCAGGGCGTTGTTCCCGAAGGTGGTGGCCCCGGCCGCGCCGAGCACCGGGTCGGCGTCGTAGTCGAGCCGGGAGTTGTCGCGGTAGACGTAGCTGCAGGCGGACAGGTCCTTCGCGAGCGGGTTGCCCTCCTTGCCGGTGCCGGAGCAGGCCAGGTAGCGATCGTCCTTGCTCACCACGCCGTCCCTGGCCAGCTGGGGGTTGGAGCCGAAGGCGCGGAACGTCGCCGGCCCCGTGGTGGAGCCGTTGAGCGGCGGGGTCGGCAGGTTGAGGCCGGGAACTGCCGCCGGGGAGGTCAGGTAGACGCCCTGGAAGGTCTGCGGACCGGTCTCCGTGCTGCCGTCGAAGGGGCAGACCTGCGCCTCCAGCTTGTCGGTCGCCAGCAGGCCGGGGTTGAAGCTGGCCGTGGCGGCCTCCGGGGAGGCCCCGGTGTCACCGTTGGCGACGATGACCCCGTTGCGGAGGATGTTGATGGTGATGTCGTCGCTCGGGTTGGACGTCGCGGCGGCCGACACCACGACCGTCCGGTCACCCGGGGCGAACGTCAGCGCGATCTTGGCCGAGCAGGACTTGCTGTACGTGCCACCGATCGTGCCCTGGCCGGCCGCACTGGCCGCTGCCTGCGGGAGCACCACGGACCGCTGGGAAGCGTTGGCACGCGTGCTGTCAGCCAGCGTGTCGACCGCGTCGCGACGGAGCAGCACGCTGCCGGTCACGGCGTCGACGAAGGACATCGTGGCCAGCGCACGGCCGCCGGCGACGTCCTGGATGTCGGTCTCCCAGACGAGCCTCACGCCGTTGTGGGTGGTGGCGATCGCCCGTACCCGGGCGAGCTGCTTCTGGTGCAGGCCCTTGGCCGTGACGGCGACGAAGCCGCCGGAGACCAGCTTCTTGGCGACCGTCAGGTCAGCGGTCTTCAACCCCGTGACGCCGGCATCCTTCGCGGCGGCCAGCACGGCCTGCTGCACGGTGAGCTTCGGTGTGGTGCTGGCGAGCGTGCCGAGGACCTTGGTGGGCACCAGCGAGGACGTGACGATCGCGACCTTGCCGTCGACCACGCCGACGTCGACGTAGCCGTCCTCGGCCAGCAGCACCCCGGACACGACCTGGTTGAACGTCACGCTGTAGGCGTTCTTGCTCTCCGGGAGGGGCGCGTTGATCACGATCTGCAGGGCATCCACGTCCGCCGCGGTCAGGCCCCAGATCGCGGCGTGCCGCCGGAGGTACTCCCGCGCCACCTGGGCCGGGGTGCCGGCGAGACCGGTCGCGAGGAAGCCCTTCTCGCGCGTGAGGCTGAGCGGTGTGCCGTACTGCGTCCACGACACCTGCATCCCGGCACCCATCTCACGGATGCCGGCCTTCGCCGCAGCGAGCGGGGCCAGGCGCGCACCCCGCCGGTCGACGTCACCCACCGGCACCTCAGCCCCGGGGAAGTCACCGGAGCCGGCGCCCTGGAGCAGCCGGGACTCGTGCGCGGAGCGCACCACGGCGGCCTGCGAGGTCGGAAGGCCACCCATCGCGAGCCCGGTCAGGGCAGCGCAGGCGGTCAGGGCGAGGGTGGCGCGGCGACGCGTCACAGAGGTACCTCCGGTGGGGGGGTTCGTGCGGGTCCGCCTCACTTCGCCGCGGGACCCCGATGTCCTGCCTCCGCGCCGGACTTGTGACCAAGATGTCTCATGCCCGAAGGAGACACGGTCTGGCTCGCCGCCCAGCGCCTCCACCGCGCGCTGGCCGGGAACGCGCTGGTCCTCAGCGACTTCCGGGTGCCTGCGCTCGCCACCGTGGACCTGGTCGGCCAGGTCGTCCTGGAGGTCGTGCCACGCGGCAAGCACCTGCTCACCCGGCTCTCGGCCGGGCTGACCCTGCACACCCACTTCCGGATGGACGGCTCCTGGCACCTGTACGCACCGGGTGACCGCTGGCACGGCCCCGACCACCAGGTCCGCGTGGTGCTCGCCACCGCACGGAGCGTCGCGGTCGGCTTCCGGCTGCCGGTCGTGGAGCTGCTGCCGACCGCCGAGGAGGACCGCGTCGTCGGGCACCTCGGGCCCGACGTGCTCGCGACGCCGTTCGACGCGCCGGAAGCGTTGCGACGACTGCGCGCAGCCCCCGAACGGGAGATCGGGATGGCGCTGCTCGACCAGCGCCAGCTGGCCGGTCTCGGCAACCTCTACCGGCTGGAGGCGCTGTTCCTGTCGGGCGTCACCCCGTGGACCCCGGTCGGCGAGGTGGACCTCGAGGCTGTCATCGCGAGGGCGGTCCGGCTGATCCGGGCCAACCGCGAGCACCCCCAGCAGAGCACCACCGGATCAGTGCGCAGGGGCCAGGAGCACTGGGTGTTCGAGCGCAGCGGCAAGCCCTGTCGGCGTTGTGGGGAGCGCGTCCTCAGGGCAGACCAGGGCGAGGGCGCCTACACCCGGGTGACCTACTGGTGCGGGCACTGCCAGCGGGGACCGGGACCCTAGGGCGGCGACCTCCGTCAGGACCTCGTGGACTCGTCGGCCGCCTCGTCCGCGACCTTCTCGGTCGACAGTGCCGGGGTCGGTGCCGAAGCGGCTGCCGGCAGCTGGCCCGTCATGCTGGCCCGGATCTGGTCGAGCCGGGCCTGGCCGGCCATGTCCATCGTGGACTTCTCGACCTCGAGCATCCGTCCCTCCACACTGCTGCTGGCAAGCTCGGCGCCACCGAGCGCCTTGGCGTACCGGGCCTCGATCTTGTCGCGCACCTCATCGAGGGTCGGGACGGTGCCGGGCGCGGACAGCTCCGACATGGAGTTGAGGCTCTTGGTGACCTGCTCCTGCATCTTGGCCTGCTCGAGCTGGCTGAGCAGCTGGGTGCGCTCGGCGAGCTTCCTCTGGACGAGGGTCGCGTTGGTCTCGACGGCCTTCTTGGCCTGCTGGGCGGCCTGCAGGGCGGAGTCGTGGAGGGTCTTCATGTCCTCCATGCCCTTCTCCGCCGAGACCAGCTGGTTGGCGAAGGCCTGGGCGGTCTGCTCGTACTCCGTAGCCTTGGCGGCATCGCCCTCGGCGCGGGCCTTGTCGGCAAGCACCAGCGCCTGGCGGGCGGAGCCCTGGAGCTTCTCCACCTCCCCCATCTGGCGGGCCAGCTTCATCTCGAGCTGACGCTGGTTGCCGATGACGGCGGCGGCCTGCTGCGTCAGCGCCTGGTGCTGGCGCTGCGCCTCCTCGATGGCCTGCTGGATCTGGATCTTCGGGTCGGCCTTCTCGTCGATCTTGGCGCCGAAAGCGGCCATCAGGTACTTCCAGGCCTTCACGAACGGGTTGGCAGCCACAGGTGCTCCTTCTTCAGCGGGTCCCGGTCATCCTGTCATCCCCCGCGGGTCAGGCGGGCCAACCCACGGCGGCCGACGACACGGCCGCGATCACGAGAGGGGCTGCCGGCACGGTGACGGCGAGGAGTCCGCCGGCCAGCGCCACTGCCGCAGCGTGCGGGTCGGTGACCGGCCAGAGCAGCTGGCTGGTGCACCAGCGCAGCACCAGCTCGACGTCGGCGGGCGTGCTCGGGGCCCGACCAGCCGTGAGGACGGCAGCCACCCCGTCCCGGGCGACCTGCCAGCCACGACCTTGGCTCGGCACAGCCAGCGGGGCGAGCAGGTGCTGCTCGCTCTCGGCCGCCTTGCGGAGCGGCGGGCTGGCAGCGAACGCGGCAGCGGCCTGCTCGAGCGCAGCCACCAGCCCCGCGGTCGCGGCCGTCGCCACGCAGGCTCCGACCAGCTCGGCGACATGCTGCTCGACCATCGCGGCGAGCACGTCTTCCTTGGTGCGGAAGTGGTTGTAAAGCGTGGCCTTCGCGACCCCGCTCTTGGAGGCGACATCGACCATCGTGGTCTTGCGGATCCCGAAGCGCGCCACGCACTCGGCGGTGGCCGAAAGGAGCGCCGACCGGGTGCGACCCATCGCGTTGCCGGACCGGGATCGGGTGCCTGGCTCGCGCACGGGGATGTCGGAGGCCGTCGAGGCGGAGGTCACGGAGGCAGCGAGATCACGCGGCTGCGACGACGTCGGCAACCACACGCACCGAAGCGGGCACGGCCGTCGGCACGGGCAGCGGGTGCGGCTCCACGACCGCCAGCTCCTCGCTGACGTCACGGAGCACGTCCGACAGCCGCACGCCCAGGGCACGGCAGATGCTGGCGAGCAGTTCGGAGGAGGCTTCCTTCTGGCCACGCTCGACCTCGGAGAGGTAGCCCAGGCTCACGCGGGCGGCACCGGAGACCTCACGCAACGTCCGGTGCTGACGCAGACGGGTCTCTCGGAGGGCGTCGCCCAACAGGGTGCGTAGCACCACCACGTCGCTCACCTCCACTCGTCAGGGAGCCCAACGCTACCCGCATCGCCACGCCTTGGCACCGTCACCCCCAGGCTTCGCTGTCAGCAGAACGCCTCAGCGCGACAGCTGTCGCCGCAGCAGGTCGAGCGCCGAGGTGACGGCCAGCGCCCGCACCCGGTCCCGGTCGCCGGGGAGCAGCCGCGAGACCACCGCGCTCACGCCCGGACCGACCACGGCGAGGTGCACCGTTCCTACCGGTTTGCCCTCCTGCTCGGTCGGTCCGGCGACCCCGGTGACGCCCAGCCCCCAGTCCGCACCGAGCCGGTCCCGGGCACCCTCAGCGAGCGCCACGGCCGTCTCCGGCGCCACCGCCCCGTGCGCCTCCAACACCCCCACCGGTACGCCGACGAGCGTGGCCTTCAGGTCGGTCGCGTAGACCACCGCGCTTCCCCGGAACGTCGCCGACGAACCCGACCGCTGTGACAGCGCCGCGCCGAGCAGCCCGCCGGTCAGCGACTCAGCCACCGCGACGGTCTGCCCGGCCGCGCCGAGCGCGGTGTGCACCACCGCGTCGAGGGTGTCCCGGTCGTGCCCCCAGACGTGCTCGCCGAGGGCCGCATCGACGGCCGTCACGAGCGGCTCGAGCACAGCGGGGTCGCCGGCGGTGGTGAAGCGGACCCGGACCACCGCCCCGCCGGCCAGGTAGGACAGCGCCACCCCCGCCGGTAGCGCGACGACCGCTTCCACCGCAGCGGCGACGGAGGTCTCTCCCAGGCCGCTGACCAGCACCTGCCGGGTCGTCACGACCGTCCCCGACAGGGCGGCGAGCCGGGGCCAGACCGGGGCGGCGACGGTCCGGAGCTCGTGCGGCGGGCCGGGCAGGGCGATCACGACCTGGGCGCCGACCGCGAGCCAGAGCCCGGGGGCCGTACCGACGGGGTTGGGCAGCACCTCGGCGCCGCGCGGCACGTCGGCCTGCTGCAGGACCGCCTCGGGCATGGGGATCCCGTACCGGGCGAACTTCTCGGCCAGCTCCGCCTCGATCGCAGGATGCCGCTGGAGCGGGGCGTCGCAGGCGAGGGCCACCGCGTCGCGGGTCAGGTCGTCCACGGTCGGCCCCAGACCGCCGCAGAGCACGACCACGTCGGCCTCGACCAGGTGGTGACGCACCGCCTCGGTGAGCCGGTGCACGTCGTCTCCGACCGCGGCGGAGGCGATCACCTCGACGCCGGCGGCGGCCAGCTGATGACCGAGGAAGGCGGCGTTGGAGTTGATGACGTCGCCGAGCAGCAGCTCGGTGCCGACGGCCAGCACCGCGCCCTTCACGGCGTCCGGGCGGCCTTGCGGGCCCGCTTCATCGCCGCCCGGGCGCTGGTGCGGCGCAGCGTCACCGCGCGCGCCACGTAGTCGACGCCCGTGACGACCGTGACAGCGACGGCCAGCACCATCACGACCGCGCGCCCCGTGGCGAGGAAGCCGGTGAGCGGCAGGACGTAGAAGCCGATGGCCAGCCCCTGCAGGAGGGTCTTGAGCTTGCCGCCCCGGCTGGCCGGGATCACACCGTGCCGGATCACCCAGAAGCGCAGCAGCGTGACGCCGACCTCCCGGACCATCACGACGATCGTGACGTACCAGGGAAGGTCGTCGAGCAGCGACAGCCCGATCAGCGCGGCCCCCATGAGCGCCTTGTCCGCGATCGGGTCGGCGAGCTTCCCGAAGGCGGTGACGAGGTTGCGGCTCCTGGCGAGCTGACCGTCGACCCGGTCGGTGTAGGAGGCGAGCGCGAACACCCCGAACGCGGCCCAGCGCCAGCCGTGGGCGTGACCGCCGTCGGTGAACAGCGCGGCGACGAACACCGGGACGAGCGCCAGCCGGAACACCGTCAGGGCGTTCGCGATGTTCCAGGCGCTGGCTGCGGAGATCGGCGCCGCCATCGGCTCCAGAGCCGGGTCGACCGCACTCACGCAGGCACTCCGAGGAGGTCCACGCCCTCGGACCCGGTGACCAGCACGCGGACGACGTCGCCGACCGCAGCCGTCCCGTCGAAGCGGACGCTGCCGTCGACCTCGGGTGCCTGGTGCAGAGCGCGACCCTCGACCACGCCGTCCTCGACGGACTCCACGAGCACCTCGAGCACCTCGCCCACGCGCTCCTCGGCGCGCTGCGAGGTGAGCTCCTCGGCGAGCGCCAGCAGCCGCTGGACGCGGGCGTCGACGACCTCCTGCGGCAGGTGGTCGGGCAGGTTCTCGGCCTCGGTGCCGTCCTCGTCGGAGTAGCCGAACACCCCGATCGCGTCGAGCCGGGCCGCGATGAGGAACCGCTCGAGCTCCTCCACGTCCTGCTCGGTCTCACCTGGGAAGCCGACGATCACGTTGCTGCGCACCCCGGCCGCCGGCGCGGCGGCCCGGATGTCGGCGAGCAGCGCCAGGAAGGACTCGGTGCCGCCGAAGCGCCGCATCCGGCGCAGCACCGTCGGGCTGGCGTGCTGGAAGCTCATGTCGAAGTAGGCCGCGACGCCCGGCGTGCTCGTCAGGGTCTGCACCAGGGTCGGCCGCATTTCGGCCGGCTGGAGGTAGGACAGCCGGATCCGCGGCACGATCCGCGCCAGCTCGGGGAGCAGCGTCTCGAGCAGCTTCAGGTCGCCCAGGTCCTTGCCGTACGAGGTGGAGTTCTCGCTGACGAGCACCAGCTCCTTCACACCGTGGTCGGCGAGCCAGCGCGCCTCGGCCAGCACGTCCGACGGGCGACGGCTGACGAACGCCCCGCGGAAGCTCGGGATGGCACAGAACGAGCAGCGCCGGTCGCAGCCGCTGGCGAGCTTCAGAGCCGCGACGGGGGCGTCGTCGAGGCGCTTGCGGAGCACGTTGGGGCCGCCGGCGTGGCCGGGGATGCCGACCTCGAGGTCGGCGGCGGGCCGCTGACGCTCCACCGGGCTGATCGGCAGCAGGGTGCGGCGGTCGCTGGGGGTGTGGCTCTCGAGGTGGCCGCCGTCGAGCACCGTCTGCAGGTGACTCGACAGGTCGGCGTAGGAGTCGAACCCCAGCACCGCATCGGCCTCGGGGAGCTGCTCGGCGAGCTGCTTGCCGTACCGCTCCGCGAGACAGCCGACGGCGACGACCTTCGCGCCGGTGTCGGAGGCAGCCAGCAGGGTGTCGATGCTGTCCTTCTTGGCGGACTCCACGAACCCGCAGGTGTTGACGACCACCACGTCCGGGTCGTCGTCCGTCAGGGTCCAGCCCGCCGCGTCGAGCCGACCGGCCAGCTCCTCGGAGTCGACCTCGTTGCGGGCACAGCCCAGGGTGACGAGCGAGAGGCGACGGGACACGCGGCAGAGTCTAGGTGGGCGCGCGCCGCTGAGGAGTCAGGTAGCGGTCAGACCGGCGGCGGTGCAGGTGAAGTGCCCGACCTTGCCGGAGCCACCCGCAGGACCGCTGTCGCGCCCGCCGCAGTTGAGGTTCACCGCCAGCGCGTTGCCCACGACCACCTTGAGGCGGGTCGGGTCGTTGAAGTCCTTGAACTGGCCGTTGCGGAGCAGCCCCTCGAACAGGGTGGTCTGAGCGTTCCGGACACTGACCCAGGAGTCCCCGCCGACCAGCCGCAGCCGCAGCTGGGCACCGGTCACCGGCGGCTTGGAGGCCACCGCCTCGGGGTTCGGGGTCTGGACGACGGCCGGCGCGCTGGTGGTCGGGGTGCTCGTCGGCTCGGCACCCAGCGACGTGGTGGGCACCTTGGCGCTCGGCGCGTTGACGGCCCCGACGACGATGATCCCCACCAGCACGGCCGCGGCACCGGCGAGCGCGACACCCCAGCGCGGTCCGGTGCGCTCCCGGGTGAGGGATGCGGCGGCGCTGGCCGCGAACGCGCTGCCGCCGAAAGAGGTGACGACCTGCTCGTCGGGCTCGCGAGCGACGACCGCGACGGGGACGGGCTTGCCGGCGGCCTTGTCGAACAGCGCCAACAGCGCCGGCTGGTCGGCCCCGAGCGCGCCGGCGATGGCCTTCACGTGGCCGCGGGCGTACACCGCGCCACCGCTCGAGCTGAGGTTGTCGGCCTCGAGGTCACGAATCAGCGTGGCCCGGATCTTGGTGTGCGAGCTGACCTGCTCGACGGTGCGCCCTGCAGCCTCCCGTGCCGACCGCAGCGCGTCGCCCAGCGTGGAGTCACCGCTGGCGGGGGCGTTGTCGAGGGGCACGGAGAGAACTTTCACTGAGTGGGGGCGGGGGGCTGGTCCCCATCCTAGGACCGCTGTCGCCGCATCGACAAAGCGCTCGTTGCACGGGCGGCTCAGCGGTGTGACTCAGGTCATGCCCGGGCCCTCTCTCCTGCTCCCGTGCCGGGTGAGACCGGTCACCCCGACCCTCAGGTCCCGCTGCATCAGCACCTGGTCGAACCGCTCGTCGCCGACGGAGATCGCAGCCGATCACGTGGCCCTGCTGCTCCGCGACCGCCAGCCGCGCCCCGGAGCCGACCAGGTCGGTGGCCCAGGTCCGGATCTCCGCTGCCGCGGGCACGTGCATCCACCCGACCGCCCCGCCCAGCGCCGCGACCTCCTGGACGAGCGGCATGATCCCCGTCAGGTGCCGCTCGCGAACCAGCTGATCATCCCCGGAGCAGCAGCAGGGTTCCCTCGAGCTCGTCGGGCGTGATGAGCACGTCCCGCGCCTTGGAGCCCTCGGACGGGCCGACGATCCCGCGGCTCTCCATCAGGTCCATGAGGCGGCCGGCCTTGGCGAAGCCGACCCGGAGCTTGCGCTGCAGCATCGACGTCGAGCCGAGCTGGTCGTCACGACCCAGTTCGGCTCGACGTCGATGCTGCAGCGCAAGCTCCGGGTCGGCTTCGCCAAG
>JBKJVH010000103.1:0-7619 GCA_046590985.1 Mycobacteriales bacterium | reverse complement strand
CCGTCGCCTCCGGAGCACTCGAGGCGGCCGTGGCGCAGCACCAGAGCCTGGTCGCCGCCGCCGCGAAGGCGCCCGCACCGTCCTGGATCCCGGTCGGGAACGGCCCGCTCAACAGCGACGTGGCCGGCTTCACCTCGACGAACTCCCTCGGGCTGCACCAGCTGGCCGGGCGCATCGAGGACCTGGCCTACGACCCGAGCACCGACACGACCTACTACGCCGCGGTTGCCAACGGCGGCATCTGGCGGACCACGAACGGCGGCAAGAGCTGGGCGTCGATCGGCGACACCCTCCCGACGCAGATCACCGGTGCGGTCGAGGTCCTCAAGAAGGGCACCGCCACCACAATCCTTGCCGGTACGGGAGACCCCGCCTACGGCGGCTCGTCCTTCGCTGGGTTGGGGATCTACTGGTCCACCGGCAACGGCTCCTGGACCAAGAGCGCCGGGATGCCCAACGGGGCGCTGTCGTTCAGCTTCGACCATGACCCGAAGAAGCCCAACGTCGTCTACGCCGCGACGTCCAAGGGGCTGTACCGGTCCAGCGACTTCGGCCACAGCTTCACGAACATGGTGCTGCCCACGACCTGCACGAACGTCAAGGACCCGGTCTGCTACTTCGCGAACATGGTCACGGACGTGCTCGTCCGCCCCGCCGGCGGCACCGACGCCGGTGGCGCCGTGCTGGCCTCGGTCGGCTGGCGGGCCGGCCAGAAGCTCAACAAGGTCGGCAAGCCGCAGTCGCCGCGCAACGGCCTCTACTACGCGGCGGACGGCATCCACTTCAGCTACCAGAGCAACGCTCCCGGCTTCGCCACGAACGACGTTGTCGGCCGGGTGGCGCTCGGTGGAGCCACCGGCTCCGCGCAGGACCATGGCTACGTCTACGCGCTCGTGCAGGACGCCTTGAAGTTCAACCACGGCGCCAACGCGTTCGACATCCCCGACGTCTCGGGCAAGTCGCCGAACAACACCGTCTTCAACGGCCTGTACGGCTCCAGCGA
Source organism: Mycobacteriales bacterium (assembly GCA_046590985.1). Classification (GTDB taxonomy): domain Bacteria; phylum Actinomycetota; class Actinomycetes; order Mycobacteriales; family SCTD01; genus RYN-111. Next base: position 6,616 of record JBKJVH010000103.1, on the reverse strand, counting down.
CTTCGGCAAGACCTGGACAAAGCTCGCCGACGCCCAGCAGCTTCAGATCCCGGGCAGCAACACGGCGCTGACGGGAGCGAACTCGGCCTCGTACGCGCCGGGTATCCAGTCCTGGTACAACGAGTGGATCACGGTCGATCCGACCGTCCAGAGCGAGACCGGCGTCCCCGCCCGCATCGCGTTCGGCCTCGAGGAGGTCTGGACCGGTGCGGGTGCGATCCCCGTCGCCCCCAACGCCGGTCAGTACCACGTCGTCGGGCGCTACTTCTCGGGTGCGAGCTGTGCGGGCCTCAACCTCGGCGGCCTCGAGGGCAGCCAGGACGGGCCGTGCCCGTTCACCGGTGGCGGCCTGTCCAACCAGGGCTCCACGACCCACCCTGACCAGCACGCCGGCGCGTTCATCCCGTTCAAGGACGTCACCAAGGGCGTCACCTTGCTCGCCGGGAACGACGGTGGGGCGTACAAGCAGACCGTGCCGCGTGGGTCGCAGCTGACCAACGCGGGCTGGGGCAAGGGCATCAACGAGGGCTTCCACAACCTGCTGCCGTACGACGCGGCGATGGCCGCCGATGGCACCGTCGTGGAGGGCCTGCAGGACAACGGCTCAGCCGTGATCGACCCCACCACGGGCAAGCAGACGATGGCGTACGGCGGTGACGGCTTCTTCGTCGCCATCGACCCCGACAACGCGAACGTCTGGTACGAGGAGTACGTCGGGGGCGGCATGCACCGCACCACGAACGGCGGCAAGTCCTGGTCCTCGATCGACCCCGGGCTGTCGAGTGCGCTGTTCGCCACCCCGTTCGTGATGGACACCACCAAGGCCGGGCACCTCGTCATCGGTGGGCGTGAGATCGCCGAGACGCTGAAGGCCAAGTCCGTGGAGGAGGCCAACAACCCCGACATCAACACCCCCGACCCAACGCTCAGCGAGCCGTGGGTGAAGGTGTACGACCTCGGGACCGCTCAGCACCCGGGCGACGCGACCGCCGGCCGGCTCGGCGCCACCGGCCAGGCCGACCCGACCTCGACGGAGATCCCGAACTCGATGTCGGCCGTCGACACCCGCGGGGACGACACCTACGTCGGCTTCTGCGGCTACTGCGACATCGTCACCCAGGGCACGCCGTTCCACAGCGGCATCGCCACCAACGTCGGCGGCTCCAAGCCGGGCAAGGCCGGTACGTCCAACGGCTGGCACATCGCGGCAGCCAAGGGCCTGCCCCAGCGGTACGTGAACTCGGTCCGACTCGACCCGGCCAACCCGCGGACCGTGTACGTGACACTCGGTGGGTACGGCCGGCGCTGGATCCCGCCGGGCTCTCTCGGCGACGACGTCAGCAAGATCGGCAGCGGCCACGTCTTCAAGTCCACCGACGCGGGGGAGACCTTCCGCGACATCTCGGGCAACCTGCCCGATGTCGGTGCCGACGACGCGTTCCCTTTCAACGGGAGCCTGGTCGTGGCGACCGACCTCGGCACCTACATCGGTGGCACCAACGGCGGGAAGTACCTCGTCCTGGGCAAGAACCTGCCGTCGGCGCCGGTCTTCCGGCTCAACCGCAGCCCGCGGAACCCGCGTGAGCTGATCGCCGCCAGCTATGGCCGGGGGGTCTACCGGATCGTGCTGCCCGCCGGGTACGCCGGCCAGCCCGCGACCGTGCACTCGGTGTTCGCGCCACCGCCGGCCAAGCCCGGCACCAGGCCAGCTGCTGGGGGGAGCCTCGCGGCCACCGGCCTGCCCGTCGCGCCGATGGTGATCGGTGCTGTCCTGCTGATCCTCGGCGTCGTCACCCGACGTCGGGTTCGGTCGGCGTAGGCACGGGCGTGCCACGTACGCTGCGCTGGTGACTGAGACCTTCGCTGATCCGCACCGCATTCGCTACGAAGCGTGTCCGGTGTGCGGTTCAGGGGACTTAGGTCTGCTCCGTGACCAGGACTGGTCCTGGCGTGCTGACTACCGGCCGTCGATGCACGCGATCATCCGCTGGATGGTGTGCGGGGGGTGCCAACACCAGTTCACGTGGGGCTATCACAACGAGTCGGGCCTGGGAGAGCTGTTCTCCGCAGCCCAGTCGGGCCAGACCCCAGCCGGTATGAGCGCTGCTGTCATCGAGGCGGAGCGCGACATCTGGGTGAAGGTCGTCGACGGGGTCAGTCGGCACCTGACTCGGGGCAGGTGGTTCGATGTCGGTGCTGGATCTGGGATGCTCCTGGCGCTTGCTCGCGAGTGCGGTTTCGACGTCCAAGCGGCGGAAGCGCGGCCGCAGACGGCGGCGGCGTTGCGCGCACGCGGCATCGCGGTGCTCCAAGGCCCCGAGGCCGACCTGGCCGAGGGTGAGCCCGGCCGGTTTGACGTGATCTCGCTGTGTGACGTGTTCGAGCACATGCCGTTTCCGCTCCTAGCGCTCCAGGGCGCGAGCCACGCGCTCCGGGAGGGGGGCGTGCTGTTCATCTCGACCCCCAACCTGGACGCGCTCGCCTGGCAGGCCCTCGATGACGAGAACATCAACCCCTACTGGAGCGAGGTGGAGCACTACCACAACTTCTCCTTCCGGCAGGTGAGGACGCTGCTTGAGGAGCATGGGTTCGACTCGATCTCGTGCTCGGTCAGCAACAGGTATCGCCTGGGCATGGATGTCACGGCGGTCAAGTCCGGATCGCTCGCCGGCTAGGCGGTCGCGCCGAGCACCTGCCAGCCGTCGAGCATCGTGAGCAGGCTGCCACTGTCGGGGGTGGCTGCCTGTCGCTCGGCGACGCGGGCGGCCTGGCGCGCAGCGTTGACGGTGGCGGCCCGGTCGCGGGCGGCCCGGGCCCGGAGCGGGACGTCGCGGTAGGCGCGCGCGAGCACGTCGAACGCCTCGAGCCGGGGGAGCGCGGCGCCGTCGCGGCACCACTGCTGGTCGCCGCAGCTGGTGCAGCGCAGGAGGGCTACCGCCCCGGCGCCCGCTTGGACGCTGATCGCCTGGTACGGGCTCCCGCAGCAGCGCACTGGTGATCTCCTTCGTCTGGGCTCTGGCTTGCTCACAGACAGTGATCGTTTGCTGACTCAACGTCCATGGGCCTTCGGGGCTGTCCGAAGGCGCCGGGGTGGGTGGTGCGCACTCCGCCGTCCGGCGCAACGGGGCTTTCGACGGCGTTGCTCCCGATCAATGCGTCAGCCGGGGGTGTCCGGCGGGCGGCGGGCCGCAGGTCGACGTGCACGACGATCACGACAGGACGAATACCTCCCGGCGGGCGCGCAGGCCACTCGCGGCAGCGAAGTTTCTCATGTCCCCAGGCGAGGGCGCTGCCGGCTGGGCCGCCTCCACATCCTCGCGGCGTGTCATCCACAGCTGTGCACGCTGGGTGTCCACACCGGACCCACCGCACCGTCCCCAGGGGCAGTTGGCGCCGACCGTCAGCGGCTCTACGGTGACGGTCCACCAGCAGCGGGAGGTGCCTGATGAGCCCACGACGCCCCTTGACCGCGACGGCTCCCGATCCGCTGTTGGAGACCGCGTTCGACGAGGCCATCGCGCAGCTGCAGGACGTGGCTCGGCGGCTCGCTGCGGTCGGGCGTCAGCACCGCCCGGTGCGGAGTTCCTGGCGGCGCCGCAGCCGCCGCTGCGCCGGGTGCGGTCGGACGTTCCCGTGCCCAACCGTTCAGGCGTTGCGCTGAACAGCCAGCGCCCGACGGCGGCTTCGAGGATCTCCGGCCTTTTGGTGTGGGCGATACAGGACTTGAACCTGTGACCTCTTCCGTGTCAGGGAAGCGCGCTACCAGACTGCGCCAATCGCCCGTGCTGTGAAGTTGTTGCAAACGGAGAGGCCGGGGCGGGAATCGAACCCGCGTACAGGGATTTGCAGTCCCTTGCCTAAGCCACTCGGCCACCCGGCCGGGAGGCGCACCTTAACTTCCGAGCGAACGACGGGATTCGAACCCGCGACCCCAACCTTGGCAAGGTTGTGCTCTACCAACTGAGCCACGTTCGCGTGCGCCGAGGCGAGCCCCGGCAACCGTTGGTGAGACTAGCAGAAGTCAGGCTCCGGGCTCAGCCCAGAGCAGCAGCGCCAGCTCGGCGTCCACGTCGACGTGATCGCTCTCGGCGCCGGTCGGCACCGCGGCGTAGGTCATGGTGAGGAACTCGACGAGCTCCGGCACTGGCAGCTCGAAAAGCGCCTTGCCGGATGGTGAGGACAGCGACAGGCAGGCGACCGGCTCGCCCGCGACGCCGGCCGGCCAGACGCGCACATCACCGGACCCGACCGGGGCGGTCACGCCGTCCGTGAGGAGTTGGCGGGCGAAGGTCCACTCAACCGTGTCGGAGCTGCTGACGGCGCCGGTATGGAAGGCCACACACACCGCGTACGGGTCGCTGGCGTCATAGCTGAGGCTGGCCCTGACGGGCAGCGCCGTGGCACCGGGAACCACGAGCTGGAGCTGCATCTCAGTGCTGACCGTGACGGGGCGCGGCGTCATGGCATACCTCCAAGGGACTGCGGGTGCACTGTCACACGATCATCCCCCATGGACGGACCTCGAACCTCCTGGAAGGACGTAAGTCACCCGTCCGGCCCAGGGAGTAGCGTCGATGCCGGGCGTGTTACCGAAAATCCCGACCCTCAGGACCCATCCGCGCGGCCCCCGGCTGCGAACGCAGTGTGTGAGGACAGCCGTGACGACACCCAGGACCCGTGCCGGGCAACCGCGAGATGCGGCTGATCCCAGCGCGCGTCCCACCCCATACGACGGACTTGACGACCGCGCTCTGGTCGCCCGGGTCACCGAAGGTGATGGTGGCGCCCTCGAGGCGCTCTACGGCCGGTATGGCCGCGCCTGCTTCGGCCTGGCCCGGCGCATCCTGGCGGACGAGCAGTTCGCCCAGGACGTCGTGCAGGAGGTCTTCCTGACCGTCTGGCGGGATGCGCACCGGTTCGACGCCACCCGCGGGGGCTTCTCGACGTGGCTGCTGTCCATGACGCACCACAAGGCAGTCGACGCCGTTCGCCGGGAGGAGAACCTCCGCAAGCGGCGTACGACGTCGGAGATCTTGGAGGACAGGGAGGTCGACGGACCGCAGGTCCACGACCAGGTCTGGTCCACGCTCCGCCGCTCCCGCGTCCGGGAGGCGATGCAGACCCTGCCCGAGCCGCAGAAGGAGGCTCTCGTGCTCTCCTACTTCGGCGGGTACACGCAGCGCGAGATCGCCGGCATCACCAACACCCCGCTCGGCACCGTGAAGACCCGGATGCTGGCCGGCATGAAGCGCCTCAAGGACGGCCTTGAGGGGCTCAACGACACCGCACCTCTCACCGATCTCACCCCGAGGACCGAGCTGTGAACGCCCCCGACACGACCCACGCGCGCTTTGAGGAGCTGGCCGCCGGTCACGCTCTGGCAGCCCTGGAGCCCGAGGACGAGCAGGCCTTCCTGGCCCACCTGCCTGCCTGCGCGGCCTGCTCGGTCGCCCTCGCGGAGCACCTCGACACCCTCGGGCACCTCGCGTACGACACCGCCTCCGTGGAGCCGCCCGCATCGATCCTTGACGGCATCCGGGCCGGCATCGCCGACTCCGGCCGCTCTGGCGCCTTCCCTGCGCCGGTGTCGCTGGATGCCGCCCGCACCCTCCGTCGCGACAAGACGGTCCGCTGGACCACAGCTGCCCTCGGCGCGGCCGCCTCGCTGATCCTGGTCGCGGCGCTGGTGCTGATGAACCGCGGGCTGCAGTCGAAGGCCAACCAGACCCAGCAGGCCAACGCCAAGCTCAACGCAGCTGTCGCCAGCCTGCTCGTCGACGGCTCTCGGGAGGTCAACCTCACCGGCTCGCAGGGCAAGGGCGTGGTAGTCGTGAACGGCTCCAAGGCGTCGTTCGTGGCCGCCGGGCTGCCCGTGAACGACCGTTCCAACAGCATCTACGTGCTGTGGGCCAAGAGCCGGTCGGGTGGCGTCAACGCGGTAGGCACCTTCGACATCACGTCCTCGAACCCGACCGTCGTCAACAACCTCAAGATCGGCAGCCCGGCCGGGATCGCCACCTTCATGGTGACCCGGGAGACCGGACGCAAGGCGCCGGCTCTCAGCACCCAGCCCGCGGTTGTCGCCGGCGACGTCTGAGGGATACTGACCGGGTGAACGTCCGCGACCGGATCCGCAGACTGCCCGCGGGCGAGGTCATCGTGCGCGGCACCGTGTTCCTCGTGGGGGCTGCGCTCATCACCCTCGGGCTGGTCGCGGTCGTCCTGCCCGGGCCGCTGACCATCCCCCCGATCCTGCTCGGCCTGCTCGTGTGGTCGCTGGAGTTCGACTTCGCCAAGAAGTGGCTCGACCGCGCGATGGTGCCTGCGCAGAAGGCCTGGGACGAAGCTCAGGAACATCCCTGGCGTACGGGCCTGGTGTCCGGCGGCGGGATTGTGCTCATGGTGGCCGCGGGGGTGCTGGTGGCACACTTCGAGCTCATCGCGCGCGCCCGTGACGCCCTCGGCTGAGCCGTTCCGCTATTGTTCGGCGCACGCCTTCGGGCGATTAGCTCAGTTGGTTAGAGCGCTCGCCTCACACGCGAGAGGTCACTGGTTCGAGTCCAGTATCGCCCACACCTAAACCCGCAGGTCAGAGCCTATGACCGGCGGGTTTTTT
>JBKJVH010000222.1:0-7960 GCA_046590985.1 Mycobacteriales bacterium | reverse complement strand
CCGATCCGGCTCCACCACGGCACCGGCCCCAGGTCGGCCCACCGGGCCCGCGCGCCCCGCTGCAGGACCAGCACGGTCATGAGAAGCAGCCCGGTTCCGAAGGAGACGACCGCTGCGAGCAGCGGATCGTCCAGGGCACGACCGAGATCACCGTTGATCCGCTGCTGCACGGCGACGAGGCCACCCGAGACGACGGCGGCGGCAAGAGGGAGCGCCAGGCCGTGGCGCTCGGTCACTCGACGATCTTGGAGATGGGTAGCTCGAGGATGTCGCGGGCGCCCGCGGCCTTCAGCGCCGGGATGAGGGTGTTGACACCCTTCTTGGGGACGACCGTCTCGAGCGCCTGCATGTTGCCGTCCGCGAGCGCCATCACCGTCGGCGAGGCCATCGACGGCAGCACGTCGATGACCTTCGACAGGTGCGTCGCGGGCACGTTCAACTTGAGCAGCACGTGCCCCTTGGCCCGCAGCGCGCCCTGGATCAGCACCACGAGGTCCTCCATGGCCGCCCGCTTCTCGGGGTCGGCGTACGCCTCGCGGTTGGCGATCAGCTCGGTCCGGCTCGTCAGCAGCGTCTCGATGATCTTGAGCCCGGCCTTGCGGAGCGAGGAGCCGGTCTCGGTGAGGTCCACGATCGCGTCGACGATGTCCGGGATCTTGGCCTCAGTCGCTCCGTGGCTGGTGAAGACCTTGGCCTTCACGCCCTTCTCCTCCAGGAACCGCCGGGTCGTCTCGGGCATCTCGGTGGAGATGCGGACCCCGTCAGGCAGGTCAGCGGCGCAGTTCCAGGGCGACTCCTTCGGCACCGCCAGCACCACGCTCACGACGGCCTCGCCGGCCCGGCCGCCACCGATCTCGCCGAGGCTCACCACGTCGGCATTGGTCTCGGTGATCCAGTCCCGGCCGCTGATGCCGAGGTCGAAGATGCCCTGCTCCACGTAGGTCGGGATCTCCTGCGGGCGCAGGAAGCGGACCTTCTCGATCCGCGGATCGTCGACCTTGGCGTGGTAGTCGCGGTCCCCGCCCCGGATGACGGTCAGATCCGCGGAGCTGAACAGCTCCAGGACCTGCTTCTCGAGGGATCCCTTGGGCAGTACGACGGCGAGCATTCTCTAGCTTCCAGTTCGGAGTGAGCGAAGGACACGGGCCGTGTCCAAGGCGGCGAGGACGGCTTCGCGTCCCTTGTCCTCGGCCGAGCCGGGCAGCCCGGCGCGATCGAGGGCCTGGGCCTCGGTGTCCACGGTCAGAACACCGTTGCCGACAGGGGTGTGGCTGTCGAGCGAGATACGCGTCAAGCCGTAGGTCACAGCGTCGCAGACGTAGTCGAAGTGCGGCGTGCCACCCCGGATCACGACGCCCAGGGCAACCACGGCGTCGTGGCTGGAGGCGAGGCACTGGACCACAACGGGGAGCTCGAGGGCCCCGGCGACACGCAGGATCGTGGGCTCTTTCACCCGGCACTCCCCCGCCGTCCGGACCGCGCTCTCGAGCAGCGCGTTCGTGATGCCCTCGTGCCACCTGGTCGCCACGATCGCCAGGGTCAGCCCGCGGGCGTCGAACGGCCCCGCGCCGGGTCGGCCGTCGCCGCTCACGACGTTTGCAGCGCGTCGTCCGCGCTGCCCTCGGTGTCCTCGTCCTCGAACGCCGCCAATCCTGGCAGGTCATGGCCCATCCGGTCCCGCTTGGTCTGCAGGTAGCGGAGGTTCTCCTTCGTCGGGTGCGCCGCGAGGGCCACCCGCTCGACGATCTCCAGGCCGTACCCCTCGAGCCCGACGCGCTTGGCCGGGTTGTTGGTGAGCAGCCGCATGGTCCGGATCCCGAGATCGACGAGGATCTGGGCGCCGGTGCCGTAGTCGCGCGCGTCGGCCGGCAGCCCCAGCTCGAGGTTGGCATCGACGGTGTCCGACCCGCCGTCCTGCAGCTGGTAGGCCTGCAGCTTGTGCATCAGCCCGATGCCGCGGCCCTCGTGGCCACGGACGTACAGCACGACACCGCGGCCCTCCTCGGCGACGACCTTCAGGGCCGCGTCGAGCTGCGGTCCGCAGTCGCACCTGCGTGACCCGAAGACATCCCCGGTGAGGCACTCGGAGTGGACCCGGACGAGCACGTCCTCGCCGTTGCCGAGGTCGCCCATCACCAGCGCGACGTGGTCGGTGCTGTCCAGCACGGACTCAAAGCCGACGGCCAGGAACTCGCCGTGGGCGGTGGGGATCTTGGCTTCCGCCACCCGGCGTACCTGCTTCTCGGTCCGACGCCGGTACTCGATCAGGTCGGCGATGGAGATGAGGGCCAGGTCGTGCTTCGCGGCGAACTCCTTGAGCTCCGGCAGCCGCATCATCAGGCCGTCCTCGCGGACGATCTCGCAGATCACCCCGGCCGCGCGGAAGCCGGCGAGGCGCGCGAGGTCGACGGCGGCTTCGGTGTGGCCGGGCCTGCGGAGCACGCCGCCGGGCTTGGCCCGCAGCGGGAACACGTGCCCGGGACGTACCAGGTCGTACGCCGAGGTCTGCGGGTCGGCGAGCAGCTGGATGGTCAGCGTTCGGTCGACGGCGCTGATGCCGGTGGTCGCGCCCTCGCGGGCGTCGACGCTGACGGTGAAGGCCGTCTGCATCCGCTCGGTGTTGTGCGGGGCCATCTGGCCGAGCTGGAGGTGGTCCAGGACCTCCTCCTCCATCGGGACGCACAGCAGTCCGCGGCAGTGCGTCATCGTGAAGGCGACGAGCTCCATGCTGGCCATCTGCGCGGCGAACACGAAGTCGCCCTCGTTCTCGCGGTCCTCGTCGTCGACGACCACCACGCCCTTGCCTTCGGCGATGTCGGCGATGGCGCGCTCGATGGTGTCGAGGCCCTCGGTCGTCATGCGCGGGCCCCGAGCAGCTTCTCGACGTACTTGGCGGTGATGTCGACCTCCAGGTTGACCGGTTCGCCCGGGCCCTTGCGGCCGAGGGTGGTGAGCTCGAGGGTGGTGGGGATGAGGCTGACCTCGAACCAGCCGGGCTGTACGGCCGACACGGTGAGGCTGATGCCGTCGACCGTGATCGAGCCCTTCTCGACCACGTAGCGGTCGAGGTCGGCCGGCAGGGTCACGCGCACGACGGTCCAGTGCGGGCGGGGGTCCTTGGTCAGGATCTCACCCGTCCCGTCCACATGGCCCTGTACGAGGTGGCCGCCGAGCCGGTCCTGCAGCCGTACCGCGCGTTCGAGGTTGACCCTGCTGCCGACCTTCAGGGCGCCGAGGGCGCTGCGGTCCAAGCTCTCCTGCATGACGTCGGCGGTGAAGGTGCCGCCCCCGTTGGTGACGACGGTCAGGCAGACCCCGTTCACCGCGATCGAGTCGCCGTGCTTGGCGTCGCTGGTGACGAGCGGTCCGCTGACGGTGAGGCGCGCGGCGTCCTCGAGCTGCTCCCAGCCCGTCACCTCGCCGAGCTCCTCGACGATCCCGGTGAACATGTCAGGCGCTCCTCAGGGTGAGTCTCACGTCGTCGCCGAAGCGGGTGACGTCGGTCAGGTGCAACCGGATGGCGGCGTCGATCGTTCCGATGCCGGTGTTGGTGAGCGCGGGGGCGCCGGCGCCCAGCAGGGCCGGCGCGACGTAGCCGAGGACGCGGTCGATGAGGCCCTGCTGCAGGAAGGCACCAGCAAGGGTCGGGCCGCCCTCGAGCAGCACGCTCACGACGCCTTGTGCGGCGAGCTCCTTGAGGACCTCGTCGGGGCTCAGGTCGGTGATCCAGGCGGGGAACACCTTCGCGTCAGCGGGGGTCCGGGCATGCCGGTCCATGACGACCCGGCGCGGCTGGTGCCCCGGGTCGGGCCGGCTGGTCAGCTGGGGGTCGTCGGCCAAAACCGTGCCGACGCCGACGAGGACCGCGTCGCACTCCGCGCGGAGCCGGTGCACGTCGGCGCGGGCCTCGGGTCCGGTGATCCAGCGGCTGCTGCCGTCGGCGGCGGCCGACCGGCCGTCGAGGGTGGCGGCGTACTTCCAGGTGACGAAGGGCCGGCCGGTGCGCTGCACGTGCAGCCACGCCTCGAGCGGGCCCTGTGCAACCTCTCCCTCGAGAACGCCCTCGACCACGTCGACCCCGGCGGCCCTCAGGGTGTCGGCGCCACCGCCGGCCTTGGCACTCGGGTCGGCGCACCCGAACGCCACCCTGGTGATGCCGGCCTCGACCAGCGCCTGGGCGCACGGTCCGGTGCGGCCGGTGTGGTTGCACGGCTCGAGCGTGACCACGGCGGTGGCTCCCCGGCCGCCGGCCTGCGCGAGGGCTTGCACCTCGGCATGCGGGCCACCGACGGGCTGCGTCGCGCCCTCGCCGACGAGCCGACCGTCAGCGTCCAGGATCACCGCGCCGACGGGCGGGTTGGGGCTGGTGGTGCCCAGCACGGAACGCGAGAGCTCGAGGGCTCTGCGCATCGCCTGCTGGTCGTCCACTGCTCCTGCTCCCCTGACTGTGCCTGAAGGGGGCGGCCGAGCAGCGACGCGGCACGAGGCTGTCCGCCGCCCGTGGGCTGAGTCTAGGAGTTCACGGCCCGGACCCCGTCGGTGCGGGTCCCAGTCAGCGAGACGGACCTAAGCCTGCGCGCGGCGGGCGGCGGCTCGGAGCCGCTCGATGGCCTGTGCCGGGTCGGCTGCTCCGTAGACCGCGGTACCGGCGACGAAGACGTCCGCCCCGGCCTCGGCGCACCGCTCGATGGTCTCGGCGTTGACACCGCCGTCGACCTGCAGCCAGATGTCGAGGTCACCGATCACCTGGCGGGCGCGGCGGATCTTGGGGAGGGTGACATCGAGGAAGGTCTGACCGCCGAACCCCGGCTCGATCGTCATGATGAGGATCATGTCGATCTCGGGAAGCAGGTCCACGTAGGGCTCGATCGGGCTCGCCGGGTTCAGCGCCAGGCCCGCCCGTGAACCGAGACTCCTCAGGGTGCGCGCCAGCTTGGTCGGGGCGGCGACGGCTTCGGCGTGGAAGGTGACGCTGCCCGCGCCGGCCTCCGCATAGGCGGGCGCCCAGCGGTCCGGGTCCTCGATCATCAGGTGGCAGTCGATCGGGATGGTCGTGCTCTTCAGGAGCGACTCGACGATCGGGAGGCCGAGCGTGAGGTTCGGCACGAAGTGGTTGTCCATGACGTCCACGTGCAGCCAGTCCGCCGCGCCTTCGACCCGCTGGGCCTCCTCGGCCAGCCTGGCGAAGTCCGACGCCAGCATGCTCGGGAAGATCAACGTCCGGTCAGCCATGCCCGAGAGCCTACGGCGTGGTGCCGCTCGTCGGGCGAAGCCTCGGATCGCGCCAGCCCAGCCCGGCCGGCCCGGGACAGCCCCTGCCTGGGCTCAGCCTCCTCATGATCTTTGCGGGTCGGGCAAGCGCTGCCGGGTCGTCCGGACCCGCAATGATCAGAGGGCGAGGCTCGTCGTCAGCCTCACGCCGCGGACCCTCGCGGATCGTCGCGGGCGGCCAGCAGGTCCTCAGCCGGCAGGCGTCCCGCTCACGCTGTCCGGCGCAGCAGCGCGAAGTACATCGCGTCGGTGCCGTGCCGGTGCGGCCACAGCTGCACGGCGGGCCCGGCGCCGAGGTCAGGGACGTCCGGGAACAACGGGCGCGCGTCGACCTGCTCCAACGAGGGGTGCCTGCGGAGCACGTCCAGGACCGGTACGGCGGTCTCGGCGAGGTGCGGGGAGCACGTGACGTAGGCCAGCACGCCGCCGGGGCGGAGCAGCCGGACGGCGGCGTCGAGCAGCTCCCCCTGCAGGGTCGTCAGGCCCGGCAGGTCTGAGGGCTGCCGGCGCCAGCGCGCCTCGGGCCGGCGGCGGAGCGCGCCGAGGCCGGAGCAGGGGGCGTCCAGCAGCACCCTGTCGACGCACCCATCGGCCAGCGGGGGCCGCCGGCCGTCGGCGGTCACGACGGCCGCGACGCCGGACTTGCGGACCAGGAGCGCGCGGTGCGGCTGGAGCTCGACGGCCACGAGCCGGGCACCGCGCTCGGCCGCCAGCCCGTCGAGCAGCGCCGCCTTGCCGCCGGGGCCGGAGCAGAGGTCGACCCAGAGCTTGTCGGGGCCGTCCAACGCGAAGGCGGCCAGCGCGAGCGCGACCAGCTGGCTGCCCTCGTCCTGGACGCCCGCCCGGCCGTCCCGGACCGCGGCGAGCTCGCCGGGGACGCCACCGTCGGGAAGCCGCACCGCCCGCGGGGACCACGGCCCAGCGACCCCGCCGGAGACCGACACCAGCTCGGAGCGGTCCATCCGGCGGGCCACCAGGTGCACCTCAGGTCGTTGATCATCAGCGTCGAGAGCAGCCCTTGCCTCGTCCAGGTCGCCGCGGAGGGCGTCGCGGAACGCCTGCGCGACCCAGCGCGGGTGGGCAGTGTCCAGCGCCACCGCGTCGACCGCATCGGCCGGCCGGAGCTGCACCAGCCAGCCCGCCAGGTCCTGCTGGGCGACCTTGCGGAGCACCGCGTTCGTGAAGCTGGCGGGGCCCGCCGACAGCACGGTGCGGGCCACGTCGACGGTCGCCGACACCGCGGCATGGGTCGGGATCCGGGTCCGCAGCAGCTGGTAGGCACCCAGCCGGCAGACGTCCAGGACCGGCGGGTCGACCTGGGCCAGCGGCCGGTCGACGCAGGCCTGCAGCACCGCGTCGAGCTGGCCCTGCGCCCGGAGCGTCCCGTAGGCGAGCTCGGTCGCCAGCGCGGCGTCGCGGCCGCTCAGCTTCCGCTCCACCAGCAGCTTGGGGAGGACGAGGTTGGCGTACGCGCCGTCGACCCGCACCGCCTTCAACACGTCGTAGGCCGTCAGGCGGGCCGGGTCGTGGCTGGGCTTGTGCAGCTGCGGGCGGGTGGGCCGCGGCGGGCCGTTGCGTCGCTGCTTCGGGGAGGTCATCCGAACCGCTCCCCCGCCAGCGGTCGCAGCCCGCGGAGCCAGTCGGTCGCCGCCATCTCGCCCTTGCCCTCCGGCCGTACGGTGCTGAGCCGGACCGCTTGGGTGGCCGTACCGACCAGGTCGCCGTCGAGCACACCAGGATGGAGCTGGGCGCCGGCCAACGTCACTGGACCGAGCTTGACGCGCTTGTCGCGGAAGGTGGTCCAGGCCCCGGGCGCCGGGGTGCAGGCCCGGACCAGCCGGTCGACCCGCAGGGCTGGGGCGGTCCAGTCGACCCGGGCATCCTCGACGGTGATCTTGGGCGCCAGTGAGACGCCCTCGGCAGGTTGGGGGACGGCGTGCACGTCGCCGGTCTCCAGCGCGTCCAGCGTCGCCACCAGCAGCCCGGCCCCGGAGGTCGAGAGCCGGCCCAGCAGGTCGCCGCTGGTGTCGGTGGGTCGGATCGTCTCGGTGAGGATTCCGAAGAACGGCCCGGTGTCCAGGCCCCGCTCGATGAGGAAGGTGGTCGCGCCGGTGACCTCGTCCCCGGCCAGGACCGCGTGCTGCACGGGGGCGGCGCCACGCCAGGCGGGGAGCAGCGAGAAGTGTAGGTTGATCCAGCCGAGCCGCGGGATGGTCAACGCCGACACCGGGATCAGCGCGCCGTAGGCCACCACGGGCACCGCGTCGACGGCCAGCACCGTCAGCCGGGCCTGGAAATCGGGTTCCCGGGGGTGCTCGGGGGCGAGCACCTCCAGGCCGGCGGCCAGCGCCCGCTCCTTGACCGGGCTGGGCCGCAGCGTCCGGCCGCGACCGGCGGGGGCGTCGGGGCGCGTGATGACCGCGACGACCTCGTGGCGGCTGGCGAGCAGCGCGTCCAGAGCAGGCACCGCGACCTCGGGGGTCCCGGCGAAGGCGAGTCTCAAGCGCGTCCGAACAGCGGGTGCGGGCTGGTCTTGACGACCGGCTTGGCGTCGCCGGCCCACTCGGCGTCGCGGATCGCCGCGAGCGCCGCCTTCTTGGTCGCCGGGTCGAGCTTGTCGACGAACAGCACCCCGTCGAGGTGGTCGGTCTCGTGCTGCACGCAGCGCGCCAGCAGGTCGCGGCCCTGG
>JBKJVH010000163.1:0-15034 GCA_046590985.1 Mycobacteriales bacterium | reverse complement strand
TCGGGACCTCACTCGGCACCTGGGCCTGGCAGCCGCACGACCCGACGACAGGGCTGATCGGCATCGGCAACCCGCCGAGTGGGATCGCCGGCGGGTACGCGTGGTTCGACCTCGCCGCGCTGACCCTGACCCCTGGCCTGCTGCGGTGGTGGGACGCCCGCCGGGACGTGCCGGAGCTCGTCCGGGACTGAGTTCGGCCGCGGGCCGCGCTCGAGGGTGAGGCCAGGCGCCGGGAGGCGACGTTGTCCTCACCCTGACCGAAGATCCACGGAACGGGAGCAATCCGAAAGCGGCGTATCGGGACTGCTCCGGTTCCGTGGATCACGCACAAGGTTGCTCCCGAACATGCCCGGGTCTTGAGTGCGCCGGTACAGGATGGCTGAGGAGTCATCGGGGTGGGCGTGCCAGTAGGCCCACGGCCGTCAGCACCACTGCCCCACCCGCGAGCTGGAGCCAGGACAGCGCCTCCCCGAGGGCGATGGCGCCGACCGCCACGCTGACGACCGGCTCCACCGTCGACAGGACCGCGGTGTCGGCGGGTCCGAGGATCTCCAGGGCTGCGAAGAACGTGCTCACGGCCAGGACGGTCCCGATGAGGGCCACTCCGGCCAGGGCCAGCCACGCGCTCGGGTGGCTCGGCACGGTCGCCTGCGTCGCGACCGCGCCGACGTCGTAGACGACCGCAGCCCCCGCCATGACCACGGCCGAGGTCGCAAGCGGGCCGACGCCGCCCACGTTCCGGCTCGAGACCACGATGTACACGCTGTAGGCCAGTGCCGAGGCCAGGCCCAGGAGCACGCCGGTCCACTGGCCGCCCCGGACCGGTCCGATCGTGAGGGCCGTCCCCACCGTTGCCGCCAGCACGCACAGCGCGGCACGGTTGCCCGGTCTTCGGCGGGCGATCACGGCGGTGAGCACGACCACGAGCGCCGGGTAGAGGTAGAGCAGCAAGGCGGTCAACCCGGCTGAGATCCTTGTCAGGGCAGCGAAGTAGCACAGTGACTCGAGCACGTACCCGACCCCGCCGAGCAGCAGCAGCACCACGAGCCGGCGGCCACGCGGCAGCGCTTCGTGACGCAGCCGAGCCAACCCGAACAGCACCAGGGCAGCCAGGCTGAACCGGACGGACAGCACGCCCGCGACGCCCGCCCCGTCCTCGTACACGACCTTGGTGAGGACCGGCATCACCCCGAAACTGGCCGCGCTGGTCAACGCGAGCAGCGTGCCCGTCAGCCGCCGGGTCACGTGCTCCGCAGACCGGCCAGCACCTCGTCGTGGAGCAACCCGTTGCTGCAGACGCAGCTGCCGCGGTCGGGCCGGGCCTCTCCGGTGAGGGAGGTGAACCGGCCGCCGGCCTCCTCCACGATGACCTGAAGGGGTGCCAGGTCCCACAGGGAGACCTCGGGCTCGAACGAGGCGTCGACAGCGCCCTCGGCCACCAGCACATGGGACCAGAAGTCGCCGAACGCGCGGGTGCGCCAGCAGTCCCGCGACAGCTGGAGCAGACCCTCGAGCCGGCCTTGCTTCTCCCACCCGGTCAGCGAGGAGTAGGACAGGTGCGCGTCCGCCAGCCTGGCGACCTGAGACACCTGGATCGGCTGGCCATCGGCGAACGCGCCATGACCGCGCGCGGCCCACCAGCGGCGACCGAGGGCGGGGGCGCTCACCACTCCGACGTCGACGCGGTCCTCGATCCGCAGCGCGATGAGCGTCGCCCAGACAGGCACGCCGCGGACGAAGTTCTTGGTGCCGTCGATCGGGTCGATGACCCACTGGCGGGGGCCGTCTCCGCTGGCGCCGTGCTCCTCCCCCAGCACCGCATCCGCGGGGTGCGCCGCGGAGATGAGGTCGCGCAGCGCGGTCTCCACGGCGACGTCGGCGTCGCTGACGGGGGTGAGGTCGGGCTTGGCCGTCACCTGCAGGTCCAGCGCCCGGAACCTGGCCAGGGTGATCACGTCGGCGGCGTCGGCGAGCCGGTGGGCGAGGGCGAGGTCGTCGAGCAGGGTCACACGGGCAGCCTACGAGCAGGCGTCACACAGCCGGTTGGATCTCAGGGTTGTCGAGCACTCGGCGGGCCTCGGGCAGGGCGACGAGCGTAAGCCCGGGCTCCCCTGTGCGAGGGACGACCCAGCCCGTGGTGTCACGACGACCGAGCGCCACCGCGACGTCCGCCGCCGGCATCGGCCGAGCCAGGCCGTAACCCTGGGCGTGGTTGCAGCCGAGGGCGATGAGCTGGGCCAGCTGGCCCTGATCCTCGACGCCCTCCGCCACGACGTCGACCTGGATGCGGGCGGCGAAGGCGCAGAGCGCCGCGATCGTGGCCTGCGCGCGCCGGTCCCCAGCGGCCGTCGCGGCGACGAACGACCGGTCGACCTTGAGGATGTCGAACGGCAGCTCGGTGGCGTGCGTCAGGCTGGAGTAGCCGGTGCCGAAGTCGTCGAGCGCCAACGTCACGCCCAACGCCTCGAGTGCTCGCAGGGTGCGCTTGGCCGAGGCGAGGTCGACGACCTCGGCGGTCTCGGTCACCTCCAGCACGACCCGACCGGCGGGCAGGCCGGCCTCGCGGAGGGCGGCCGCGACATCCTGCACGATGCCGTCGTCCCCGAGCTGCGACGCGCTGACGTTGACGGCGATCTTGACCTCTTCGCCACCGGCCCAGCCCATGGCGTCCCGGAACGCCGTACGCAGCACCCACCGGGTCAGCTCCGCGACCAGGCCGCCATGCTCGGCGGCGGCGACGAACTCCACCGGGGGGACGTGCCCGCGGGTGGGGTGGTGCCAGCGTGCGAGCGCCTCGATGCCACGCACCCGCAGCGTTCTGATGTCGACGACGGGCTGGTAGGCGAGGGTCAGGCGATCGTCGCGCAAGGCCTGACGGAGGTCGCGGACGAGGGCGTTCTGGTCCAGCTCCTTCGCGCGGAGCGCGGGATTCCACAGCACGGTACGGCCACGGCCGCTCCGCTTGGCGGCGTACAGCGCGACGTCGGCGTCGACGAGCATCGCGCTGGACGACGAGCCGGCCAGGACGCGGAGACCGGCGCTGCCACCCACGGGCGGGTGCCACCCGGTGGCGGGGGCGGCCGCCACGGCCGCGACATGCCGGGCGGCGACCGCAGCGGCGGTGTGGGAGCTCACGCCCCTTATCAGGACGGCGAACTCGTCGCCGCCGAGTCGGCAGACGATGTCACCGGGTCGGGCGGCTGCCTCGAGTCGTCGGGCGACAGCGCAGAGCACCGCATCACCCATCGCATGGCCGTACTGGTCGTTCACGGCCTTGAAGCCGTCGAGATCGAGCAGCACCAGGGCGCCGCCGGGCTGCCCCTGCTGCAGTGCCACCTCGAGCTCTTCGAGCAGACGGCGGCGGTTGACGAGGCCGGTGAGCGGATCCCTGGTGGCCTGCTCCTCGAGGCGCTCCAGCGTGCGGACGGTCGCGAGCGTGGCGGCAGCCTGCGCCGCCAGCAGCTCCATCGCGGCGGTGACTGTCGGGTCGTGGGCGGCAGGTTGGGCATCTGCGGTGATGAGCAGGCCGGTGACCTTGCCGGCGACGACCAGGGGCTGGACGGACAGGGCGTGGATCTCCGGACCCACGAAGGCGTACTCGGGGGGCACGTCCTCGCCGTCCGGGAAGTACGAGGACGTCCCGGCCCACACCCAGCCACCGAGGAGCGAGAGCACGGCATGGTCCCAGCCCCGCAGCACCCCTTCGAGCGGTCCGGCGGCGCTCCGGATCGACCACGTGCCGTCCTCGTCCAACGAGGCCAGCGCCGCGGTGCCCATGCTCGACACGTCCAGAGCACCGAGAACGGTCTGCGCCTGCACGTCGGCAGCGGTCGACTGCGACGCGAGGGCGACGGAGATCCGTGCCAGCCGCTCGGCCAGGGAGCCCGTCGGGAAGCCACCGAGGGCCTCAAGTCGCTCGCCGAGGAACGCCGCTGCCCGGTGGGCGTCCTCGATCGCGGCGGGTTCCAACGCTGCGCGCGACTCCAGGTTGACCGCACCGACCACCTCGCCGTCCATCCAGATCGGGACGCAGACCTCCGACCTCAGGCCCGGGATCGCCGCGATGAACGTCGGGTCCGCCGTGACGTCCTCGATGAAGATCGTCGAGCGGGTCGTCACCGCCCGACCGATGACGCCCGTGGAGGGGGAGAAGCCGTCCGAGACCTGGTAGTAGCCGCGGGAGGCCTGGCAGCGGAGCCGGCCGTCGATGAGCAGGTAGGCCGAGGGCAGGTCCCACCACGCGTGGAGGTCATCCACCAGCCCCGCGCAGGCTCCCTGGACCGTCGTGGCCGCAGCGCACCGCGGATACGCCTCAGTCGGCTCGGGTGCCATCTCGGGATCATCGGGTCGGCGCGCCCTCCACTGCACCCGACCGGCACGAAACCGTCACAAAGGACCATCCTGAGCTGACCCGGTTCGCGTCTGGCAGGATCGCGCTATGACGACCAACGCTGACAACGCGTACGCCCTCCTGACCGCCTCGATCGGCCAGCCCCAGGGTGCCGGCGAGTGGTTCCTGGTCGACCAGAAGCGGATCAACGAGTTCGCCGAGGTCACCGAGGACCGGCAGTTCATCCATGTGGACCCGGAGGCCTGCGCCACGCTCTCCCCCTGGGGTGTGCCGATCGCGCACGGCTTCCTGACGCTGTCTTTGCTCGTGGTGCTGATGGCCTCGGTGCCACAGGACCCCAAGACGCTCGAAGGCATCGCGATGGGCGTCAACTACGGCTTCGAGAAGGTCCGGTTCATCAGCCCGGTGAAGGTGGACTCGCGCATCCGGGCCACTGCCGTGGTCTCCGCTGCGGAGCAGAAGGACCCCAACACGCTGCAGGTGACGCGGACCGTGACGGTCGAGATCGAGGGCGAGACCAAGCCGGCGCTGGTGGCCGAGTGGATCAGCCGGATGGTCTACTCCTGACCTTCCCGGGTCCGGAAGGTGGCTCGAAGCCACCGCCGCCGACGTGCTGGCCGCTGACGGGTACATCCTCGGCACGGCGGCCCACTTCGGCTAACATGTCCGGCGCCCTCAAGCACTTCGTCGACACCACCTTCCTGGAGATCGGCGGCCGGCTCGATGAGCACGGTGGCGGCCAGCCGTCGGTGAGCGCGAAGCCCCCCTCGGGCTAGTCAGCTGCGCGCGACCGGGAAGTGCCAGTCGCGCCAGACGCCGAGCATCCGGACCGCGAACACGAGCGCGGCGGCAGCGGCGGCGGTCGGTCCCGCCCGGAGCTCCAGGGCGTCGCCGGTGGTCACCAGGGCTGCCCCCAGCACAGCCGGTACGGCGTACAGCTCGCGCCGCAGGACCACCGGCACGACGCCGACCAGGACGTCCCGGGCGATCCCGCCACCGATCCCGGTGAGGCAGCCGAGGGCGATCGACGGGACGGTCCCGAGGCCCGCCGCGAGAGCTTTGGTCGTACCGGCGGCGACGAACAGGCCGAGCCCGGCCGCGTCGAAGAGCCGGACGAGCGCGGCGGCGCGGCGGGTGCGGCCGGCGGCGGCGAACACCAGCAGACCGGTGAGCAGCGCGACGCTGAGGTACCTGCCGTCGCGCAGCGCGGCCACCGGGGTCGCACCGAGCAGGAGGTCGCGCAGGATGCCGCCTCCGAGGGCCGTGACCGCGGCGAGCACGAGGACCCCGAACAGGTCCAGGCGCTTGTCGAGGGCCACCTCGGCGCCCGAGACCGCGAACACCGCGACGCCGGCGAGGTCGAGCGCCAGCAGCACGCTCATCGTCGGCGGCGGAGCTCCCGGACCGCCATCGCGACGTACCAGGCGTCGACCACCGTCAGGCCCAAGCGCTGGAAGCCGCCGTCGTACGCGCCGGTGAGTGAGGCAACGAGGGCGGCCGCGCTCACGCCGGTGACGGCGAACGACGCGGTCCGCGCCGGCCCCTCCAGGGCGAGCCCGCCGAAGACCGGCGTGGCCGCCATCGCCAGGTAGGACAGCCCGGCGGCGGCCGCGTGCGGGCCGTCGCCGAACGAGGCGCCGAGGGGCAGCGCGGCGACGGCGAGCGTGCCGACCGTGGCGGTGTTGATGGCGTGCCGCACCCTGGGCTCCCCGAGGGAGTCGCTCAGGGTGCGGGCCCAGAACGGCGCGAGCAGGCTGAACCCGAGGAACCCGGCCGTCATCAGCGGGCGGGTCGGTGCATCGACCCGAGCGAGCTGGCTGATCGCGTCGCGTAGCGGGTCGTAGTCCTTCGCGCGTGCCCCACCGACGACCCAGCCGGTGATGAAGGACGCGGGGGCGCCGATGCCGGCGAGGGCACCGAGGCGGCGGGCCATTGGGGTCATGAGCGCAGACGCTAGCCCTACCTCCGTGGCGCGTGACCTCCGACACGGGTACGTTTCACACGGTTCCGGACACATCAGGTTGGGGGAGTGCGTGGCGCCACCGCTCGTGAAGGGGTCGGAGCTGATCCGACGGCGGGTCGCAGGGGTGGTGTTCCTCATCGTGATCGCGCTGATCATGGAGTTGGCGATCGCGCTCTACCAGAAGAAGTTCACCGACACGGTCGATGTCTCCCTCACCACGGACCGAGCCGGCAACCAGCTGACCGTGCACGCCGACGTGAAGGTCCGCGGCGTCCTGATCGGCGAGGTCCGCAAGATCTCCTCCAAGGGCAACGGGGCCCGGCTCGACCTGGCCCTGGACCCGAAGGAAGTGGCCAAGCTCCCGCGGAACCTGACCGCGCAGCTGGTGCCCAAGACCCTGTTCGGGGAGAAGCAAGTTGCCCTGATCGTGCCGACGGCGCCCTCCAGCGAGCACCTCCGGCAGGGCGACACGGTGGCCCAGGACACCTCGGTGGCAGCCATCGAGACAGAGAAGGCGCTCGATGACGCTCTCCCGCTGCTGCTGACGCTCAAGCCGGTCCAGCTGTCGATGACCTTGAATGCCGTCTCCGAGGCGCTGCGCGGACGTGGCGACCGCCTCGGCGCCAACCTGGCCCTCAACGCGGCCTACTTCCGCAAGCTCAACCCGTCGCTCCCCACCTTGGCCCAGGACATGGCCGGCCTCGCGACCGTGTCGCAGAACTACGCCGACGCCACCCCTGACCTGCTGCGCACACTCGACAACCTGTCGGCCTCCAGCCGGTCGCTGGTGCAGGAGCGCCAAGCTCTCGACGCGTTCCTCAGGAGCACCACCGACTTCGCGACCACGACCCGGCAGGTGCTCGCCCAGAACGAGAAGGGGCTGGTGGACCTGGCTGCCCTCAGCAAGCCGGTGGCGCAGCTGTTCGCGCGCTACTCCGGCAACTACCGGTGCCTGCTCAACCGGGTGGCGTTCTCCGAGATCGAGGGCGAGCGGACGTTCGGCGGTGCCCAACCAGGTCTGCACATCACCCTTGAGGTCACCCAGGACCGCGGCGGCTACGTCCAGGGCGAAGAGCCCAAGAACCTCGAGGACCGCACCGCCTACTGCTTCGGTCTGGGGACCAAGGCGATCATCCCGTTCAAGAACTACGCCAACCCCAAGGACGGCTACCGCGACAGCGCGCCGCCGGAGGACCCGGGTACGGCGCCTCCGAACTGCTGCTTCCCGCCGCCGCAGCCGGCGCGCTGGATGGGCCCGCTGATGACCCAGCCCGGCACCGAGGTGGTCCGGACGTCCCAACTGCCGAGCGGGACGACCCCCTTCGCCGCGCTGATGATCGCTCCGATGGCCGGGTTCGGGTTGTGACGCTGCCGTGAACCGGCACCGTCATCGGCTCATGGGATGCGGCACCGCACGCCCCCAACGTGCGGTGCCGCGCTCTTGGGCGCGTCAGTCGCGCAGGTAGAACGCGGAGCCGGCGGTGCCGGTGTGGGCGTCCAGCGTTTGCCCGTGCAGGCGCTGGAGGGCACAGCGGCCCACAAAGACGGTGGCCCCGTGGTCGAACAGCAGGGTGTCGTACGCGCGGCGGGATCGGGCCAACTGCATGACCAGCCAGGGGCGGTGGTCGTGCTGAGCGATGCGCAACCCGGCCCCTGGGGGCATGCGTGCGTTCTCGACCAGGCCCCGGATCAGGCTGGCGGCGCTGGGTGTCAGGGTCAGCACAGGCGGTCACATCGGTGGGCAACCGACCTGGTAGCCCAGACCGGTGCCGGGCGTTTGCGATGGCCAAGAAGGGGTAGCCCTGTGGAGCGTTCTCTGTCGTGGAGGTGCGACGCCAGGCACGATGCGCCGGAGCTGTGCTGCATGAGGGTCCCCGTCATGCGTGCGTCGTCGCCCTGTATCCGTCAAGGCCGACGCCCTCTCTCGCCCCAGTCTACGCGACGGAATCGAACGTCCTGAGGTTGGTGCTCGGGCCGTGCTGACGGCGCCACCACGCCGGGCGAAGCGTCGCCAGCTTGGTGGAGTCCGCTCATGAGACAACGGAGGCGAAGGTGCGAGGTCAGCCGTCCGAACAGGACACCGGGACCTGGGAGGGACTGGACCAGTTGGCGGTCCGGTTCAGCGACTTCGCGAGGGACTTGCAGCAGCAGCCGGACCCGGACTCCACGCTGAAGGAGATCACGAGGTCCGCGATCGAGATGATCCCGGGATGCGCTGAGGCGTCCGTCAGTGCCATCCGGGGCCGCCGGAAGATCATCTCACAGGCAGCGTCGGGAACGCTGCCCCAAGTCGTCGACGCGCTGCAGGCGCAGACGGGGCAAGGACCGTGCCTGGACGCCGTGCACGAGCAACGGACGGTGCGGGTCTCCGACATGGCGACCGAGACCCGCTGGCCGCTGTTCACCCCTGGGGCGTTGGCAGCGGGCGCTGCCGGCATGCTGTCGTTCCAGTTGTACGTCGAGGAGGACAACTTGGGGTCCTTGAACCTGTTCTCCCTGCAGTCGGGGGCCTTCACCGACCACTCCGAACACGTCGGCCTGCTGTTCGCCTCGCACGCCGCGGTTGCCTACTCCGGCGTGCAGCGGACCTTCAAGATGGGCCAGACGGTGGCGAGTCGGCAGGTCATCGGTCAAGCCCAGGGGATCTTGATGGAACGCCGCAAGATCACCGGCGACGCCTCGTTCGCGCTGCTGGTCCAAGCCAGTCAGGACAGCAACCTCAAGCTCCGCGAGGTCAGCGACCGCCTGATCCACACCGGTGAGCTACCCGCTGGTCCCAGTGGGGAGCGCGCTGGACAGACTGGATCTGGGGCTGGGTGAGCCAGTGCCGCTGCTCGAGGTCTGCCTTGGTCGGCATCGCGACGAGGTAGGTCATCGTGGGCGGGTCTGGTCCTGGTCATGGAGCAGCTCATGAATCTGGTGGGACGTCATGGCACGGCCGTAGCGATAGCCCTGGGCGTAATCACAGCCGATCGCGACGACCTCGTGGTGCTGACGGGTGGTCTCGACGCCTTCGGCCGTGACGCCGAGGCCCAGGCCGTGGGCCAGGTTGGTCACTGCGGTGACGATCGTGCTGCCGTAGGGCTCCAGGCCGATCTCGGCGATGAAGCTCCGGTCGATCTTGATGATGTTGACGGGAAAGTGGCGGAGGTAGCTCAGGGAGGAGTAGCCGGTGCCGAAATCGCCGAGGGCCAGCTGCACCCCGAGGGTCTTGAGGTCCAGCAGCACAGTCAGGGCGCGTTCCGCGTCGACAAGGAAGATCGTTTCCGTCACTTCCAGGACCAGCGCATAGGGCTCCATCCCGACCTCGCTGAGCACGGTGGCCACCATGTCGGCGAACCCGGCTGCCATCAGCTGGCGGGGCGAGATGTTCACCGCGACCGTGAGTGCCTCGACGGGATGGTCAGCCTGCCAGCGCCGGTGGTCTCGGCAGGCGCGGGTCAGGACCCACTGTCCGAGGCTCAGGATCAGATCGCTGCGCTCCGCCAACGCCACAGCCGTCACGGGCGGGACCGGGCCGCGCGTCGGGTGCGTCCATCGGAGCAGTGCTTCGGTCCCCACCAGCAGCCCGCTGTCGGCGCGCACGATGGGCTGATACCACACCTCCAGGGTTTCGTCCGCGAGGGCCGCCTGCAGGTCTGCCGTGAGTGCCTGCTGATCCTCGATGGCCTCGACTTCGCGTAGGTCCAGAACCTGGTGCAGCCCCGTGCCCTTGCGCTTGGCCTGGTACATCGCCGCGTCCGCGTGACCGATCAACTCCCGTCCGATGCTGGCCCCGTGTCCGGAGAAGGCGATCCCGACGCTGGCGGTGATGCCCATCTCGATGCCACTGCCGTTGCCGGCGAGGAGCATGAAGGGGGTGCGGAAGCACTTCTCGATGCGGACGGCGAGGTCCTCGACGTCCGCACTGCCGTCCAGGTCTTCGCACAAGATCACGAACTCGTCCCCCGACACTCGGGCCAGGGTGTCGCCGGGCCGCAGGATCGCGGACAGCCGGTGGGCGACCGCGATCAGCAGCGCGTCACCGACCGGATGGCCATGGGTGTCGTTGACAGCCTTGAACTTGTCCAGGTCCACGAACAGCACGGCAGCGTCAGCGCGGGAACGAACGGCCCGCGCTGCGGCATGTTCCAGGCGCGTCTCCAGCAAGACCCGATTGGGCAAGCCGGTGAGGCTGTCGTGCAGAGTCATGATGCGCAGTCGCTCGGCGGTGTCCAGGGCGTGCTGCCGGCTTCGGGCGTTGAGCAGGTAGGCGGCCGTGACATCTGCGAGCGTCTGGGCCGCGGCCATGTCGTCAGCCTCCAGGGGTCCGGCGCGGTCGCGGTACAGGTCGAGCGAGCCGAGGTGCCCCTCGTTGTGACGCAGTGGGAAGGCGAACACCGCGCGCAGTCCGAGGTCTTGCCCGGCCTGGCAGAAGACCGGGAACCGGGCATCCCCGACCGTCAGGTCCGGGATGCTGACGGATTCACCCGTTTCGTACGCGACGAGGCACGGCCCCTGGCCGAACTCGCTCTGCAGCTGCTCATAGCGCAGCGAGGACGGGTCGGAGCCAACGATGTACTCCGGCGGGAGACCCGGTGCGATCAACGTGACCCCCACCGACGTCACCGGGAGCACGTCGGTGATGCGTTCCATCAAGTGCTCGAGGATCGCCTGGATCGGGAAGTCCGTCCCCAGCGTGCGGGCAAACTCGCTCAGCACACTCGACAACTGACGATCGTGATTCATGCAGCCCCTCCCCCCGTACGGGGACGCTGCCGGCACGCACCAACGACCCGGGAGCTGAAGGCAGGAGCGGACCGCTGATCAGAGTCGGGAGTCATCCCTGCCCCTCGTGCTACCCGGGACCCGTCATCCTGACTCCACCAAGACCGCCCCCAGGCTTCGCAAGATACCGCTGCCGACGGGGATTATCAGAGGAACGGTGCAACTGGTCCGTACCTGCGTGGGCCAGCGCCCACCGAGGCTGCCGGTCCCTGCCTGGAGCCCTGCCGGGCCCCCGCTGCAACGTCACACGGGTTCTGACAGGACTTGCCCAGGTGTCTTGACACGAAGGGGGTCGGTGACAAACAGTGTGACCATGGTCACCACCCGGGACGCGCTGCTCGACGCCGCGTACGAGGCGGCGCTCGCCGGTGACTGGGACCGCTCGCGGATGGCCGACGTCGCCCGCGCCGCGGGGGTCAGCCGCCAGACGCTCTACTACGAGTTCGGGTCCAAGGACGCGCTCGCCGAAGCCGTCGCGCTGCGGGAGGCGACGCGTTGGATGGTGGGGGCGGACGAGGCCGTCGTCGGGCACGAAGGCACCCCGGCGGAGGCGGTCGCCGCGGGCACGCTCTGGACGCTGCAGGAAGCGGCGCGCAACCCGCTGCTGAAGGCGGTGCTCACCGACGACGTCGGCGGTCTGCTGCCCTACCTCACGACCCGCAGCGAGACCCTGCAGCGCGCTGCCCGCGACCACTGTGCGGAGCACCTGTCGTCGCACTGGCCGGAGATCCCCCCCGAACGCGTGCGGCTCGTCGCGGACACCGTGACGCGGCTGCAGTTCAGCCACCTCGTCCTGCCCGGCGGTCGCCCGGAGCAGGTCGCCGCAGACATCGCCTTGTTGGTCGACGCACTCCTAGGAGAGTCATGAGCACGCACGAGCTGTACACGGTCCCGGTCGACATGGCGACGTGGGACGTGGAGGCGCAGGGCGCCGCGCGCTTCACGTGGGAGTACGACGACGGGCGCGACCAGCTGCTGAGCCTGTACCAGAAGGGCAAGGACAAGCAGTGGGACCAGGTGCACCGGATCGACTGGTCTGAGGAGGTCGATCCCTACGACCTGCTCGGCATGCCGGAGGAGGCCATCTCGATCTACGGCACGCCGATGTGGGACAAGCACTTTGCGGGCGATGAGAAGGCGCGCAAGGAGCTCGGACTGCACCTGGGTGCCTGGCAGTTCAGCCAGTTCCTGCACGGCGAGCAGGGCGCGATGATCTGCTCGGCCCGGATCGTGGAGTCGGTGCCGGACCTGGACTCCAAGTTCTACGCCGCCACGCAGACGATGGACGAGGCGCGGCACGCGGAGACGTACGCGCGTTTCCTGCAGGAGAAGGTCGGGCTGCTCTACCCGATCAACACCCACCTCAAGGCGCTGCTCGACGACACCCTGTCCGACAGCCGCTGGGACATGCCCTACCTCGGGATGCAGGTCCTCATCGAAGGGCTCGCGCTGGCCGCCTTCGGCCTGCTGCGCGACATGACGACCAAGCCGCTGCCCAAGCAGATCCTCGCGTACGTCATGCAGGACGAGGCCCGGCACGTCGCGTTCGGCCGGATCGCGCTGCGCGACTACTACGCCCAGCTGACCTCGGCCGAGCTGGCCGAGCGCGAGGAGTTCGTCGTCGAGGGCTGCTACCTGATGCGCGACCGGTTCCGGCAGCAGGAGGTCTGGGAGAACATGGGTCTGGACGTCGACGCCTGCCTGGAGGCGGTGTCGAACGCGCCGTACTTCCAGGCCTACCAGTCGCTGCTGTTCCAGCGGATCGTGCCGTGCGTGAAGGACATCGGGCTGTGGGGGGACAAGGTCCAGAAGGCCTACGCCGACATGGGGGTGCTCGACATGGCCGGCATCGACCTCGACGCCCTCATGAAGAACGACGAGGACACCGCCGAGCTCCTCGACGCCGAGAAGCGGGAGATGGCCGGCCGCAAGCAGCAGGTGGACGCGGTCGTGAAGATCGGGGCGCTGGCGGACTAGCGCCTCCTTGGGTGATGGGCTTCCCGTCGTCGGCGCCCTATGCTCGCCTGGATCTTGTCCGGCAGGCTGAGGGTGGCGGGGGTGGGTACGGACCGCATCGGTGAGCCAGGGCTGCACAGCGCGTCCCTCTCGGCCGCCGTGGACGCGTCGGACGACGCGGTGCTGCACCTCGACCGGGCAGGGGTCGTGCGCAGCTGGAACCGCGGCGCCGGCAGGCTGCTCGGCCGCACGTCGGAGACCGTGGTGGGTCGGCCGCTGTCGGAGCTCGTCGACCAGGCAGGCCGCGGGATGTGGGAGCGGCACCTCGGCTTTGCCCTGGCGGGTGCGGCGTCGGACCGCTTCGACCTGGACCTGACGCACCGCAGCGGGACGACGGTCCCCGTCCGGTGCACGCTGACCCCGGTTCGGGTCGACGGCCAGGTCGTCGGGCTGTCGGTCGTCGCCCGGGACCTGTCGGAGCAGCGGCTGGCGCAGGCCACGCTGGCCAGCAATGCCGCCTTGCTCCGGGAGAGCGAGGCCCTGTCCCACGTCGGCAGCTGGGTGTGGGACGCCGCCACCGGAGCCGTGCAGTGGTCGGAGGAGCAGCACCGGATCCACGGCCTCACTCCGCAGGAGTTCGACGGCACCCTGACAGCCCAGCTGGCGTGCGTCGATCCGGAGGACCGCCCGGCGGTCGAGTCGGCGCTCACCGCCGGCGTCCGCGAGGGCTTCGAGCCCTCGCTGGAGTTCCGCGTTGTTCGCCCTGATGGCTCGACGCGCTGGGTGCTGCTTCGGGCGACCCCGATCGTCGATGCGACCGGAACGCGCGTGGGCTTGCGCGGCATCTGCCACGACGTCACCGAGCTGACGCTGACGCGGGAGCAGGCACTGACCGCCTCGCGCCTGAAGTCGGAGTTCCTGGCCACGATGAGCCATGAGATCCGGACCCCGATGAACGGCGTCATCGGCATGACCAGGCTGCTGCTCGACTCGGGCCTCGACGCTGAGCAGCGTGACCTCGCAACGACCGTCAAGAACAGCGCTGAGGCGCTGCTGACGATCCTCAACGACATCTTGGACTTCTCGAAGATCGAAGCGGGCAAGGTCGAGCTGGAGGTGGTTGACCTCGACGTGGCCGCGGTCGCCGAGGGCGTGGCTGAGGTCCTGGCGGTCCAGGCACACGCCAAGGGCGTCGACGTGGTCGTACACCTTGATCCTGGGCTGCCGGAGGTGGGCCGCGGAGATCCCGGGCGGGTACGCCAGGTGCTGATGAACCTGCTCGGCAACGCCGTCAAGTTCACCGATCGCGGCCTCGTGGTGCTCCGGGTCGACCTGGTCGGGGAGGAGGAACAGCTGTCGGCCCGGGTGACGGTGACCGACACGGGCATCGGGATCCACCCGGAGGCGCTACCCCTGCTGTTCTCGAGCTTCACCCAGGCCGATGCCGCGACCACCCGCCGCTTCGGCGGGACGGGGCTGGGCCTGTCGATCAGTCGGCGGCTCGCAGATCTCATGGGCGGGTCGATCGACGCGCGCAGCGTGCTGGGTGAGGGAAGCACGTTCACGTTCACCTTCGGGCTCGGCCGCGCCGCGAGACGGCGGCTGCCGGTCGACACCGTCCTGACGGGGAAGCGCGCGGTCGTCGCTGACCACGTACCGGTACGCCGGGAGGCCCTCTGCGCCCAGCTGCGTGCCTGGGGCCTCGAGGCGATCCCGGCCTCGGACGGGGCGACCGCTCTCGCTGCGTGCCAGGACCCCTCACCTTCGGTGTACGTGCTCCTGGCAGATGCGGAGCTCCCGGGGCTGGAGGAGGCGACAGCCCTTGCCGGGCGGATGCCGGTCGTGGTCCTGGCCGTGCCGGGGGGCAGGGAGGACCGCGATGTTGTTCGGGTCTTGGCGAAGCCCGTCAGCAGCAGACGTCTCCGCGACGCCCTCGAGGCAGCGCTCGGTGTGGTGTCTCAGCACAGTCCCGTGGCCGGTTCCGGTCTGAGCCCGCA
>JBKJVH010000238.1:0-24732 GCA_046590985.1 Mycobacteriales bacterium | reverse complement strand
GGTGGCCCGCGACTTCGACCTCTACACGAAGATCACCGGCGGCCAACGAATCGACCTGTTCGGCGCCCGCGTCGAGCAGCTGCCACTCATCTGGCAGCGGCTGGTGGACGCCGGCATGGAAAGCGGTCACGCGTACGGCAAGTCACTGCGAACGGTGAAGTCCTGCGTCGGCCAGACCTGGTGTCGCTATGGCGTGCAGGACAGCACCTCCCTCGCTGTCCAGCTGGAGCTGCGTTATCGCGGACTCCGGGCGCCGCACAAGATCAAGCTCGGCGTGAGCGGCTGCGCACGGGAGTGCGCCGAAGCCAGGTCGAAGGACGTCGGCATCATCGCGACCGAGAACGGCTGGAACGTGTACGTCGGCGGCAACGGTGGCTTCACGCCGCGGCACGCCGAGCTGTTCCTCACCGATGTGGACACCGAGACCTTGGTGAAGCTGGTCGACCGGTTCCTGATGTTCTACGTCTTCACCGGAGAGCGGCTGCAGCGGACCGCCCCGTGGGTCGAGGCCACCGGTCTGGAGCACATCCGGTCGGTGATCGTCGACGACAGCCTCGGTCTGTGTCCCGACCTCGACGCCGCGATGGAGCGGCACGTTGCCACCTACAGCGACGAGTGGGCCGACACCCTCGCCGACCCGGAGCGGCTGGCGCGCTTCGTGCACTTCGTCAACGCCCCCGACGTGGCCGACCCGTCCATCCGACGGGTCCCCGAACGCGGGCAGTCCCGACCCGTCGACCTCGCCGGTCCGACCCTTCAGGTGGTGCGCTCATGAGCTGGTTGACCGTCTGCTCGCTGATCCAGATCCCCCACGACCGGGGCGTCTGCGTCCTCGTCGACGGGGCTCAGGTGGCCCTGGTGCGGACCGGTGAGGACCGGCTCTACGCCGTCGACAACTTCGACCCGATCGGCCGGGCGATGGTGATGTCCCGCGGCATCGTCGGCTCCCGCGGTGGCCGTGACGTGCTGATGAGCCCGCTGCACAAGCAGGCGTACGACCTCGAGACCGGCCAGTGCCTCGACGCCGACGACACGTGGTTGCACGTCCACGACGTGCGCGCCGTGGACGGGCTCGTCGAGGTGTGGCTCGCCGAGGCCGTCCGACAACTGGCTTGACCTGTCAGCGCAGCGGCGAGGAGGTCCCGCACGCCATCGGAGTCCTGTCCTAGGACTGATGACTCGTCCGAGTGCGAGACTGACCGGATGGCGACGCTCGAGGACTGGTGGTCGGCGGCTGCCGCGGAGCTCGGCGTGACGGTCAGGGTGGAGCCGGCCCTGCTCCTGGACCTCGCCCGGGACGTAGCGCACGGCGTGGTGCGCCCGGCGGCGCCGCTGTCGACGTACCTGCTGGGGCTTGCGGTGGGGGCGGGCGCAGACCCCGTCGAGGCGGCGGCCACCCTGTCGGCCCACGCGGCCGCGTGGCCGGCCTCGGACTAGGGTGAGGTCATGGCTACGCCCCTGACGCACCAGCGGGACGACGGCGCCCCGCAGATGGTCGACGTGAGCGCCAAGCCCGTCACGGTCCGCACCGCGACCGCCTCCGGGAAGGTGCTGCTCTCGCCTGCCACGATCGAGATCCTGCGGACCGGCCAGGCCCCCAAGGGTGACGTGCTGACGGTGGCCCGGCTCGCGGCGGTGACGGGCGCGAAGCAGACCGCCGCGCTGATCCCGCTGTGCCACCCGCTGCCACTGCACGCCGTCGATGTCGAGCTCGAGCTGCTCGAGGTGGGCGTGCGGATCGAGGTCACCGTCCGCACCGCCGAACGCACCGGGGTGGAGATGGAGGCCCTGACTGCCGTCGCGGTCGCCGGCCTCACGGTGATCGACATGATCAAGGCGGTCGAGCGGGAGGCCGTGCTCACGGACGTGCGCATCGAGGCGAAGTCCGGCGGCCGGCGCGGGGACTGGACGCGCGGGTGAAGGTGCGGGTCATCACCATCTCCGACCGGACCTTCGCCGGCGTGTACGAGGACGTCTCGGGCCCGGTTCTGGTGTCCCTGCTCGCTTCGCTCGGTGACGTCGAGGGGCCCCGGGTCGTGCCCGACGAGGTCCCGATGATCGCGCAGGAGGTGAAGGCCGCGGTTGCCGACGGCGTGGACCTGCTCGTGACGACCGGCGGCACCGGCATCAGCCCGCGCGACGTCACCCCTGAAGCGGTACGGCCGTTGCTGGAGCGCGAACTGCCCGGTGTGCCCGAGGCCATGCGGGCGCTGGGGAACCAGCACGTCCCGACGGCGGCGCTGTCCCGGTCGGTAGCCGGCACGATCGGGCGAACGTTCGTGGTCACCCTGCCGGGCTCGTCCGGGGGCGTGCGCGACGGTGCCGCAGTGCTGCTGCCCTTGGCCGCCCACGTGCACGACCAGCTCAGGGGCGGCGACCACTCATGACCACGCCAGAGGTTCTGGTGCGGCTGTTCGCGGCGGCTGCCGACGCCGCCGGTACCACCGAGCTCCGGGTGTCGGCGGCGTCCTTGACCGAGTTGCGGGTAGTGCTCACGGCGGAGCGCCCGGCGTTGCAGGCCGTGCTGGACCGGTGCTCGTTCCTGGTCGACGGGACTGTGGTTCGCAGCGGCGACCGCGACCTCGCGGGGGTCGCGACCGTCGATGTGCTTCCCCCGTTCGCAGGTGGCTGACGTGACCGGCTTCCGGGCGCATGTGCACACCTCGTTCGACCAGGCGCGGGAGGTGGCTTTCACCTGGGATCCCCTAACAGCTCAGGAGATCCGGCTCGAGGAGGCCCTGGGCCGCACCTTGGCGACGCCGCTGCTGTCGTGCACCGACCTGCCGGCGTTCCGGACCTCCTCGATGGACGGCTGGGCGGTGGCCGGTGAGGGGCCGTGGCAGGTGCAGCAGGGCAGGGTGCTGGCCGGGGGCACACCGTCGCCGCTCGAGCCCGGGCAGGCCGTCGAGATCGCCACGGGCGCGATGGTCCCCAGTGGGTCGGAGGCGGTGCTGAGGCGCGAGAACGGCACCCTTCAAGGAGTCGAGTTGGCCGGGGCTTTGAGCGACTCCGGCGATGTGCTGGCGATCGGCGGGGAGTGCCACGCGGGCGACGTGCTGCTGCCTGCCGGCACGGTCATCACGCCTCCCGTGATCGGGCTGGCTGCGTCCACCGGCCACGATGTGCTGAGCGTCTTTCGGAGGCCGACGGTGGCTGTGGCGGTGCTCGGCGACGAGCTGCTCACCTCGGGGCTGCCCGGCGACGGGCGCGTACGGGACAGCCTCGGGCCCCAGCTCGCCGGCTGGATAGCCGGGCTGGGCGGCGAGCTCGCCACCCTGACGCGGGTGCCTGATCAGCTGGCTGACACGGTCGCCGCGTTCGGGATCGACGCGGACGTCGTGGTCAGCACCGGCGGTACGGCGGCAGGCCCCGTCGACTACGTGCATCGAGCACTCGAGGCAATGGGGGCCGAGGTGCTGCTTGACGGGGTGGCGGTCCGGCCGGGTCACCCGATGGTGCTCGCGCGGCTCGCTGATGGCCGGCCCTTCGTGGGCCTGCCGGGTAACCCGTTGTCGGCCTGTGTCTCCGTCCTCACGCTGCTCGGGCCGGTGCTCGATGCCTTGCAGGGCAGGGTCTCTTCGGCGCTTCCCACCGTGGTCCTCCGGGAGGCTTTGTCCGGTCGCGCACCTGACGTCCGGCTGGTGCCGGTGACGGTTGACGAAGGGGGCGCGACGCCCGTGCCGCACATCGGCTCGGCGATGCTGCGCGGCTTCACGCTGGCCGACGGGATTGCCGTCATCCCCTCTGAGGGCGCGCCGGCCGGCGCTGGGGTGCGGCTGCTGAGGCTGCCATGGTGACAACGGCTGTGACCGCGTTCGTCACCGACCAGGTGCTGGACCCCGCTCAGCTCGAGTCGACTCACAGCGGGTCAGGGGCCGTCGTCACGTTCGTCGGACGGGTCCGTGACCACGACGGTGGCGGCGAGGTCGTCGAGCTGGAGTACTCCGCACACCCGTCCGCCGACGAGGTGCTGAAGCAGATCGCCGAGGAAGCGGCCCGTCACCCTGACGTGCTCGCGCTCGCTGTCGCGCACCGAACCGGGATGCTCGTCATCGGTGACGTCGCGCTGGTGGCCGTGGTGGCTACCGCCCATCGGGGTGAGGCGTTCGCACGCTGCTCGGCCCTGGTGGAGGAGGTCAAGCACACCCTTCCGATGTGGAAGCGCCAGGTCTTCGCCGACGGCCGGCAGGAGTGGGTCGGTTCCTGCTGACCGTGGGCAGCGGACGTCCGTGCACGGCAGCGACGTTCCGCGTGGCCTCCGGCGGAGAGCGTGGCCGGCCTTCTCGCCAGCCAAACGAAGATCCACAGAACGGGAGCAATCCGAAAGTGACGTACCGGGATTGCTCCGGCTCCGTGGATCATTCGCGTCTGACCGGGTGAGGTCGCACCGAACCTCAGTGCCTCCGGCCCTGAGCTCGTGCGGCTCCCGCGAGGGTGCTGGGAACGCCTGGTGCCCGCGAGCTCAGCAGATCCGGGGGAGCTGCTCGCCGAGCGGCAGGTCCACGATCCGCGTTCCGCCGATGCCGGTGCGCACGACAAGCACCCCGGGGTGGGCCTCAACGACCGTGCCGATGCGACACGCGCCCTGACCTTCCGGTCGACCACGCATCACCTCGAGCAGCGCGTCCACGGCCGAGGGGGCGACGATCGCCAGCAGCCGTCCCTCGTTGGCGACGTACAGCGGATCGAGCCCGAGCATGCCGCAGCCCGAGGCGACCGCCTCCGGCACCGGGATGTCCTTCTCCATCAGGGAAATCCCGACGGTCGCCTCAACCGCGAGCTCGTTGAGGCTCGCGGCGACGCCCCCGCGGGTGGGATCGCGTAGCGCGTGAACCGCACCTGGTGCGGCCGCGAGCATCGCGGCGACCAGACCCGCGAGCGAGGCGGTGTCGCTCTCCACCACGGTGCCGAACTCCAGGCCCTCGCGGACGCTCATGATGGCGATGCCGTGCTGCCCTATGGGGCCGCTCACCAACACGGCGTCGCCGTGCCGGATCTGTGCCGGACCCAGGTTGACGCCGTCGGGCACCAGCCCGATTCCGGCGGTGTTGATGAACATGCCCTCGCCGTTGCCGGTGTCGACGACCTTGGTGTCCCCGGTGACGATCTGCACACCAGCCGCGGTCGCGGCTGCCCCCATGGCGGCGGCGATGAGCTGGATCGACCGCAGCGGTAGCCCCTCCTCGAGGATGAAGCCGCAGGACAGGTACGCCGGGACCGCCCCGCTCATCGCGAGGTCGTTGACGGTGCCGTTGACCGCGAGGTCCCCGATGTTGCCGCCAGGGAAGAAGATCGGCTGCACGACGTAGGAGTCGGTGGAGAACGCCAGTCGCGCTCCGCCCAGGGTGAGCACGGCACTGTCCCCGGGGCCGTCAGGCCCGGCCTTGCCGAAGGCCGGGACGAACAGGTGCTCGATCAGCTCAGAGGTCAACCGGCCGCCGCCGCCGTGCCCCATGACGATGTTGTCGCGGTCACGGAGCGGCAGCGGGCAGCTCCACGCTTCGAGGTCCAGAAAGCTAGCCAACGGGCACCTTCTCGATCGTGACGGGCACCGGCTCCAGCCGGCGGTACTGGTAGTAGGCCGCGCAGGCGCCCTCGTTGCTGACCATGGTGGCGCCCAGAGGTCGTCGCGGGGTGCACTCCTTGCCGAAGGCCTCGCACTGGGACGGCTTGATGAGGCCCTGCAAGACCTCGCCCGCCCGGCACAGCGAGGACTCCGGGGAGGTGATCGCGGTGACATCGAAGCGGTGCTCGGCGTCGAACTCGCGCCAGCGGTCCGACAGCATCCAGCCGCTCTGCGGGATCATCCCGATCCCGCGCCACGCCCGATCAGTGACCTCGAAGACGTCCTCCAGCACGGCCTGTGCCACCGGGTTTCCGGCTGCGGAAACTGCTCTGGCGTAGGCGTTCTCGACCTTGGCCTCGCCGTTCTCGAGCTGGACGACGGCCCGGCGGATGCCCTCCAGCACGTCGAGCGGCTCGAAGCCGGTGACGACCATCGGCACCTTCCACTTCTCGACGAGCGGCTCGTACTGCTCGGTGCCCATCACGCTGCAGACATGGCCGGCGAGCAGGAAGGCCTGGACGCGGCGGACGGGGGAGGCGAGCAGGGTCTCGATGGCCGGCGGGACCAGCACGTGCGACACCAGCACGGAGAAGTTCGTGAGCCCTCGGCGCTGGGCGGTGACCACGGCCATCGCGTTTGCCGGAGCGGTGGTCTCGAACCCGATGCCGAAGAACACCACCTGGCGTTCGGGCATCGAGGCCGCGAGCTCGACGGCATCGAGCGGGGAGTACACGACCCGGACGTCACCGCCCGCGCTCTTGATGCCGAACAGGTCCTCGCTGCTGCCGGGGACCCGCAGCATGTCCCCGAAGGAGCAGAAGGTCACCTCGGGGCGGGCGGCGATGGCCAGTGCCTTGTCGATGGTCTCGAGCGGCGTGACGCACACCGGACAACCCGGGCCGTGGATCAGCTCGATCTGATCGGGGAGCAGCTGGTCGATGCCGTGGCGGATGATGGAGTGGGTCTGGCCGCCGCAGACCTCCATGAGCGCCCAGGGCCGGGTCGTGACCGCGTGGATCTGTGCGAGCAGCTTCTGCGCCCGGTCGCTGTCGTGGAACTCGTCGAGGTACTTCACGACGCCACCGCCGTGCCGCCCAGCTCCTCGTTGAGGAGGCCGAGCGAGTCGAACAGTGCGAGGGTTTCCAGGGCCGACGCCTCGTCGAGCTTCGTCAGGGCGAACCCGACGTGCACGATCGTGTAGTCGCCGACCACGACGTCCGGGACGTAGGCCAGGCAGACGTCCTTGGTGACGCCGCCGAACTCCACCGTCGCCATGCGTTCGGTCCCCTCGCCGCGGATGTGCACGATCTTGCCGGGGATGCCTAGGCACATGATTCCTCCAGAGTTCGCCCTGCGATGACTGCCTGTCCGAACGAGAGCCCGCCGTCGCCGCACGGCAGGAGCTGCTGCGTGATGACCCGAAGTCCCTTGCGGGTCAGGCCCTCCCGGGTCCGTCGGGCCAACGCGACGTTGGCGAACACGCCTCCGGACAGGGCCACTGTTCCGAGTCCGGCGGTCTGCGCTGCCTGGCTGGCGACCTCGATCACGACGGCAGCCAAGGAGGCGGTGAAGCACGCCCCGACCAGGGCCGGGTCGATGCCGGCTCGGAGGTCCTGGACCACCGCGGCGATCACCGGTGCGGCGTCGAAGACCCCGCTCAGCACGGCGAAGGAGTAGCGACCAGTGGCCTCGAGCTGGCGGCCCCGAGCTTCCAGCTCCAGTGCCGCCTGCGCTTCGTACGACACCTCCTGGCGGACTGCGCACAGGGCGGCGACAGCGTCGTACAACCTGCCGATGCTGGAGGTCGGCACGCAGCCGAAGCTGCGCTCGAGCTGGCGCTGGACGACCTTCAACTCGGTCGCGTCGCAGGCCTGTACGGGGGCGAGGTCGGAGTCCCAGGGCAGCCCGGCGGCCCAGAGGTGAGCCAGGGCGGAGCGGGCCGGCCGGCGGACGGTGCTGTCCCCGCCTGGCAGCAGCACCGGCTTCAGGTGGCCGACCCGGTTGCTGCCACCGGCTGGGTCGACGACCAGGACCTCACCGCCCCAGATCGTCGCGTCGCAGCCGTAGCCGGTGCCGTCGAACGCCACCCCGATGACCGGTTCGGACAGGCCGGCCTCAGCGACGCAGGAGGCGATGTGGGCGTGGTGGTGCTGCACTTGGACCAACGGGACGCCCCAGGCCTCGGCGAGGCGCTCAGCGAGACCCACGGAGGCATACCCGGGGTGCTGGTCGCAGGCGACGGCCTCCGGGGTGATGCGGAGCAGGGCCGCGAGGTGCCGGGCAGAGCGCTCGAGAGCCTCCGCGCCTTCGAGACTGCCCAGGTCGCCGACGTGCTGGCTGGGCCACGCGCTGGTCCCGGCGGCGAGGCAGACCGTCGCCTTGAGGTCGCCCCCGACGGCCAGCACCGGGCGCACCGGCCGGGGCAAGCGCAGGGGGAGCGGGGCATAGCCACGGGAGCGACGCAGCATGGTCGGGGTGCCGTCGATCACGCGGACGACCGAGTCGTCGCACGGCAGGTGCACGGGCCGGTTGTGGGTCAGCACGGCGTCGACGAGCGGCTCGAGGCGCGCGCTGTCGGCGAAGCAGATCGGCTCCTCGGACAGGTTGCCGCTGGTGAGGACCAGCGCCGACGGGCCGGGCTGCTCCAGCAGCAGCGCATGCAGCGGCGTCGAGGGCAGCTGCACCCCGAGCTCGTCGAGGCCGTCGGCGATGCCCGGCAGGGTGACGTTGGACCGCAGCAGCACGATGGGCCGGGCAGGGGAGGTGAGCGCCTCGCCCTCGGCGTCATCAACGAAGGCGAGGGCGCGTACGGCCTCGAGATCGCCTACCAGCAAGGCGAAGGGCTTGTCGGGGCGGTGCTTGCGGCGGCGCAGCTCGGCCACTGCCGCGGCGTTGCCCGCGTCGCAGGCGAGGTGGAAGCCACCGAGTCCTTTGACCGCGACGATGCCCCCCGTCGCGAGCAACCGCCGGGCCTCCTGGAGCGCGTCCTCGCCGCGCAGGTCGCCCAGCGCTAGCTCAGGCCCGCACGCCGGACAGGCGGTCGGCTCGGCGTGAAAGCGGCGGTTGCTGGGATCGGCACGCTCGCGGGCGCAATCGGGGCACAGGACGAAACCGGCCATCGTGGTCCGGGACCGGTCGTACGGGGTCGCCGTGATGACGGTGAACCGGGGCCCGCAGTCGGTGCAGTTGCCGAACGGGTAGCGGTAGCGCCGGTCGGCCGGGTCGGCGATCTCGGCCAGGCAGGCGTCGCAGGCCGCCACATCGGGGGGGATCAGCGCGCCGCCCCCGGCCGCGTCCTGGCTCTCGGCGATGACGAACCCGCGCTCGCCCGTGACAGGCAAGTCCTCGGACAGCAGGGCAGCCACGACAGCCAGCCGTGGGGCATCGGACACCAGTCGTCGGTGGAACTCCGCGATCCGGTCGGTTGGACCTTCGAGCTCGAGCAGCACGCCCTCGGTGTCGTTGCCCACCCACCCGGCCAGCCCCAGCTCGGTGGCGAGACCATGGGCGAAGGGCCGGAAGCCGACGCCCTGCACGACACCGTGGACGCGCAGCCGCTCACGGACCGGCTCGAGCAGCGTGTTCATGTCGTGATGTCCCACAGCATCACACGATTGTTCCCCGAGTCCGCCACCGCAAGGGTTGATCCCAGAAGGGCGATGCCGTACGGCCAGCACAGGGTGTCGTCGCGGACCGACTCCCACTGGTTCTCGCCGCCGCCGTCGAAGCTGTCCTGCCCCAGGACCTCGCTGGCGGGAGCACCGGAGGCCGTCGGCAGCGAGCGCCACAGCAGGATCCGGTTGTTGGCCGTGTCAGCGACCGCCAGCCGACCTCCCTCGATCGCCAGGCTGTACGGGAAGCGCATCCGTGCGGGGCCCTGAGCCCCGTAGGGCCACTCGCCTGTCGTCGCGAGATCGACCTGCCCGAGGACGCGGTCGGCGTGCCGCTCCGTCGTCGGGTGGCCGTCCCACACCAGCACGCGGTGGTTGCCCGCGTCGGCCACGAGCAGCAGGTCGTCGGTGCCGGCGATCGCATGCGGCCAGCGCATCCCGCCGCCGTCCGGCGCGGCGCCGCGGTTGTCGGAGCGGCCGTGCTCGTCGTCCTGGCCGAGGATCACGTCCGCGGGCCGGTTCGGCTCCAGCCGGCCGCGCCAGCCCAGCACCCGCTTGTTGCCGGTGTCGGTGACCCAGGTCCAGCCGCCGACCTCCGCAATCCCGAAGGGCCAGTAGAAGGACGTCCCGTCGCATTCCTGTCCCCGGTTGGGCTCGACCGACTGAAGGTCGTGCTGGCCGATGACGTACGCCGGGGCGGTGTCGTTCACCGTGGGGATCCCTTGGTACACAAGGATGCGGTGGTGCCAGGCGTCGGCCACGTGCAGGTCGCCGCCGATCACGCAGACGCCGGTCGGCAGCCGCATCCCGTGGGCGCC
Source organism: Mycobacteriales bacterium (assembly GCA_046590985.1). Classification (GTDB taxonomy): domain Bacteria; phylum Actinomycetota; class Actinomycetes; order Mycobacteriales; family SCTD01; genus RYN-111. The sequence goes on along the minus strand of JBKJVH010000238.1, from coordinate 14,737 downwards.
CTCCGTGGTGAAGTCCGGCTGCCCGAGCACGACGTCGGCGTCGGTGCCGTCAACGGTCGGTATCCCGTGCCAGATCAGCACTCGATGGTTGCCGGTGTCGGCCACGACCAGCAGGCCCTCGCCCAGGTGGACTCCCCGCGGGGCGTAGAGCTGGGAGGCCGACGGCGCGGCGTCAGGCAGACCCAGGCCACCGGGGCTTGCTGCTCCCAGCCGGACACGAGCCCTCGCGCCACCGTCGGTCGGGGCGGCGAGGGGGTCCTTCGTCACCCTGACCGAGGCTGCCTGGGGTCCGGCAGTCCGGATCGTGAGCGTCACGTGGTGCCGGCTCCGGTCGGTGGCAGCAGCTGGACCTTGCCGTTCATCACGCGCACCTTGATGGGGGACAAGGCCACGTCCGGGACGGTGAGGCTGACTCCGGTGAGGGCGTCGAACTCCAGGCCGTGCGCGGCGCAGGTGATGGTCTTCTCGTCGGGGTCCAGCCGGCCGCCGTCGAGAGGCTCGCCCTGCCGCGGGCAGGAGTTGACGAAGGCGGCGATGGTGTAGTCCACGACAAGCACGACCGCGCTGGTGCTGCCCACCTGAACGCGCCGCAGCTGGCCGGGCAGGACCCCGAGCCGGTCCGGGCCGTCGACCCAGTCGCTGCGGACCTTCAACGACGACAGCGAGATCAGCGTCGGCTCCTTGACCGGCTCGACGAAGTCCACCTCGGTGATGGCCGGTACGTCGTGCTGCAGCGACCGGGTCAGCCTGTCCTTGAGCTCCGCGCCGGAGCAGCCGGTCGCGCTCGGCACCTTCAGGGTCACCTTGGTGCCCTCGATGCTCACCAGGTCACCGACGAGGCCTTGCGTGATGAGGGAGTCGAAGGCCAGCCGGATCCGGCTCTCGAGGTCGGGTGCCCGGACCAGTCCATGCATCTGGAACAGCATCAGCACCTCGGGTGCCTCGACCAGGGCGAACAGGAGCTCGCGACCACGCGGATCCTCGCGCAGGCCGGTGATGATGCGCTTGAGGCCTTCGCGGTGCAGCGCATCGAGGGCTTCCTTGAGCTCGATCGCGAGCACCTGCACCGGCGCGGGCAGCTCGTTGACCTTCGCCAGCGCCTTGTCCACGCGACCGGCGATCAGCTCCAGGGCGACGGGGCTCTCATCCAGGGCGGTCATGCAGTCTCCTTCGTGATCATCGTCAGGGCTTCCAGCTCGACGAGGGTCGCGCCTATGGACTCGGCAGCGGCCAGGTCGCCGACGTTCGTGAACAGCTCACTGGCCTCCAGGAGCTTGGTCTGGGCGTGCTCAGTGATGCCGAGGTGGGCCAGCGCGTTCCCCTGGTTGGCCAGCACCCGGGCGTACCCCACCGGGTCGACCTCCGGGTCGCGGAGCTCGAGCAGCTGCTCGTAGTACTCGACCGCCTCGACGAGGTTGTCCTCCTGGTGGGCAGAAGGCAGGTACTGCAGCGCGTTGGCGAGGTTGAGGGTCACGCTGGCCCACTCCTGCGGGAAGGACTCCCGGTCCCAGACCGTCAGCGCGTCCCGGAGGGCCTGCACGGCCACACCAAGACGCAGGTGGTCGCCGGCCTCGGCCATAGGGGTGCCGAGGTGGCACAGCGCCAGGTTGGTCTGGGCCTCGGCGAACAGCTGCGGGTGGCTCTCGCGCCGGAAGACGACCAGCGCCTGCTGGTAGCAGCGCACCGCTTCCTTGAGGACACCCGGGCGCCCGTCGGCGGTGGCCTGCAGGGCGTTGGCCCGGTCGTACAGCAGCTCGGCGCGCACCTGGGTCTGGTGGCCGGTGGGAAGCAGCGAGAGCGCCTCTGCGTAGACCTGCGGAGCCGTGGCCGGGTCGAGGGACGCGAGGGTCCCGATGAGCTGTGCGGCCAGGGCCGGGAGCACCGGTCGGGCCGCCTCCACGGCCTGCACGAGCAGGCCGCGTACGGCGGAGGTGGAGCCGTGCTCCATCGCGTCGGCGGCCTGCGTCAGGAGCACCACCGCACGCAGCTCGCCGTCGAGGTTCCCCGGGTCGGGCGCGGTGTCGAGCAGCCCCTCGGTGAACGCGGTGGCGTCCAGCAGCACCTGCAGCTCGGGGGCCAGCAAAGGCCGTACGGAGGGGTAGCGCTCAGGAGCGAGCACGACCGTGTTGAACAGGGTCACGGGGTCGGTGCCGTCCAGCAAGGCCAGCGCGGCCGACGCGTCGCCGCCGGCAGCGAGCGCGTAGAACTCGAGCCCAGCCGGCCATTCCGCCGGCACAACGCCCTTCGCAAGCGACGCGACCACCTCGGCCGCCCCGGGCACGTCGGGGACGAGCAGGCCACCCGCGGGGAGCGGCAGGACGCCGACGGGCTGGGGACGGATCATGGGCGGTAATCCGGGTTGGCGAAGGTGGGTGCGTCCTTGCGGCTGTCTCCGGCGCCCTCGTAGCGCTTGGCGCTGCGGCTGATGAGGCTGGCGGCCAGCTCGGCCTTCCTCAGGTTGTCGTGGATGCCGACCTCGTCCCGCCGGGCGCCGTCCTTCCAGACGGTGGTGACGATGACCTGGAACCGGCCGTCGCCGGTCGGCTCGACGGTGGTCTCGTAGCTGAGCGGCTCCTCGAGGGTCATCTCGCGACCGCCGGGGCGAGCTCGAGCAGCAGCCGGTCAGCGAGGTCCCGCATGGTCGCCTCGACCACCGGGGTGAGCGGCTCCCCGTGGCCGAGGCTCTGCGCCTCGACGAGCCAGACGACGACATCGGCGGGGTACTCGTCCTTGAGCAGCCAGCGCGCGAACGCCAGTGCGTGGTTCCAGCGGAACGCGTGCAGGTTGCGCCCTTCCGGTGGGGGCAGCTCCTCCAGCACCTCCCCCGGCACGCGGAACAGCGTGCCCGGGGGATGACCTGATCCGGTGCTGGCGTCGATGACGATGACGCGGTCCTGTCCGCGCATGGCGAAGGCGACGTCCATGCCGGCCGTACCCGCGTCGGCGAGCCGGACCCCCGGAGGTGTCCCGAGGGCGGCGAGGTGACGGACCAGGACGGGGCCGACCGCATCATCGCCGCGGAGCAGGTTGCCGCAGCCGATGACGAGCGTCGTGTCCACCGACGCCTCTCCGGTGATCAGGCCGAGGTGTTGGGCCAAGGGGTCAGACCATCCCGTTCACGACGAACTGGGACAGCTTCTTGCCGGTGTGGTCGAACGCGTGCACCGTGCACACCAGGCAGGAGTCATAGCTGCGCGCGATCTGACCGAGCTCCACCGGGTCGTTGACGTCGTGGATCTCGGTGCCCATGAAGGCCTTCTCCATCGGTCCGTTGGCCTCCTTGACGTCCCGTGGCCCGATGTTCCAGGCGGTGGGCGTGACGACCTGGTAGTTCTCGATCTTGCCGTCGCGCAGCACGATCCAGTCCGACAGCGAACCGCGGGCGGCCTCGGTCGAGCCGAAGCCCTTGCCGTCCGGAAGCTCCTCGGGCCTGGTGTAGAAGCTGCCGTGCAGGTCGAGCTCACCCAGCCACTTCTCGACGCTCTTGACCAGCTTGACGGCCTCGTGCAGGCGAGCCAGGGCGCGCACCATGACCGACGGGCCGATGGACCCGATGATGTTGCGGAACAACGGGTCGACGTCCTGCCAGTCCGCACCTGGCTTGCCGGCGACGACCTGGCGGGCCAACGGCCCGGCTTCCAGCGGCGTCTGGCCGAGACCGGGGAGGTCATAGCGGGGGGCCTTGGCCCAGGTGTACTTGCCGTCCTTCTTGCCCTGCTCGGGGTCGACCGGCACGGTCTTGCCCTCCCAGGGGTGCAGCGATTCGCTGCCCTCGAAGAACGAGTGGGTGTGGTCCTCGCGGACCAGTGCCTGGTCGAACTCGTAGTCCACCCCGCCCGCGAAGATGCCCGACCGCAGGTTGAGGGCGCCGTTGCGGCCCTCGATCGTCGGGTGCTCGTACCGCTCCGGGTCCAGGTAGGTCCCGGTCGCCAGGTAGTCGCCGTAGCTCCGGCCGATCTTGTGCTGGTCGGCCGCGAGGCTGAACCGGATGTAGAGCGCCAGGTCGCTGCCGTGCTGCGCCGGGTTCTCGTCCATCCAGGCCAGCACGTCGTCCCAGGTCTCGTTCTGCAGCCAGCGGTCGACGCTGCAGCCGAGGAAGTCCTGCTCCATCCACTCCTGGCGCCAGTGCGTCAGGATCGCGATCGAGCGGGTGACGTCCGACAGCGTCGGGGCGCACATCACGCCGCCCGGGATCATGAAGCTGCTGTGCGGCCACTGCCCACCGAAGATGGCGTAGACCTCGACCGGGCGCCCCGACATGGTGACGCCCTTCTCGTACGAGGTGCCGACGTAGGGGGCGAAGCGGCGGACGACCTCGTCGTACTCCGGAATGCCGGAGTACTTCGCGTTGATGAGGTCGATCGCGAACAGCGCGTAGAACCAGCGCGGCACGCTCTGCAGGGTCTCGCAGCCCTGCGCGATGTTGCGGACCCGCGTCGCGTCCTGCGGCACGTGGGTCTTCCAGGCCGTGTCGAGCGCGTAGCAGGCCTTGTACAGGTGGCTGCCGCCACAGATGCCGCAGATGCGGGGGGTGACGATGAGACCGGCCTGCGGGTCCTTGCCCTTGAGGATCATCTCGAAGCCCCGGAACATCGAGGCCTCGGTCCAGGCATCGGTGACGGTGCCGCTCTTGTCGAGCGTGACGAGGAGGTCGAGGTCGCCCTCGACCCGACCGAGGGGACTGATGTAGAGCTGGTTGACGTCGAGGGTGCTGGTCACGTGCTTCTCCTTCACAGATGGGTTGACGAGCAGCTCAGACGACGAACATGTCCTCCTTGGACCACTGGGGCGCGGCGATCTTGGCGGCCCCGGCGAGCGCCATGTAGGTCACGTGGTCCGTGCCGGGAGGCAGGTCCTTCGGGATGATGCCGGCGACCTTCTGGGTCTTGAACACCGAACCCGGCTTCAGCTCGTAGTGCGGGAACTCCGGTTCGGTGCACCCGATGCAGGGCATCCCGGAGCGCGTCTTGCTCGACTGCCGGTTCCACAGGATCTTGTTGCAGCTCGAGTGCGTCATCGGGCCGCGGCAGCCCTGCTCGTAGAACAGGCAGCCGGTGCGGGTTCCCTCGCCGAAGTTCACGGCAGCCTGCTTGTAGTCGAAGAACTGCGCCCGCGTGCAGCCGGTCTGGGTGAACGTGGTGAAGAACGTCGCCGGCCTGGCCAGGTCGTCCAGCGCGATGTCGGCGGTGCGGCCGCTGGCGAGCGCGACCACGATCTGGGTGATCCAGTCGGGGTGCGCCGGGCAGCCCGGGATGTTGATGACCGGGAGCCCGATGCCGCTCTTGTAGTCGGCGCCGAGGAACCCGCCGTGCTCGCGCTTGAGGTACTGCAGCCCGATCGAGTCCGACGGGTTCGGGACGGTCGCGGGGATGCCACCCCAGGCCGCGCAGTCACCGATGGCGACGACGATGTGTGCCTTGGCGCACAGCTCGCGGACCCAGTCCTGCATGGGGCGACCGGCGAACATGTTGAAGCGGCCGGTCTTGTTGGGCGCCTGGATGACGCTCCCCTCGAACACGAAGATGTCGAGCGGGGTCTCGCCGCTGACGCACTTGTTGAGGAGGGCCCGCGCCTGCTCGCCGAGCTCCATGCCCAAGGAGGGGTGCCAGAGGAGGTCGATGCCGAAGTCGGTCAGCAGGTCCACGGCCGTCGGCTGGTCAGCGTTGAGGAACGACATGGTGTTGCCACTGCAGGCGCCGCCTTGCAGCCAAAGCAGGTTCGCCATCGTGGTTCTCCTTTGAGAAGGTCAATTCCGGGCCGGAACGGGAAGCAGCTGGTCGATGAGCAGGTCGATCCCTGCGCCTGTGCGGGCGGAGGTCTCGATCACGGTGAGGCCCGGGTGGACGGCGTCGATGGCGGCCAGGGCGGCAGTGAGGTCGAACTCACAGGCCTCGGCCAGGTCGCACTTGGTGATGACGGCGAGGTCGGCGGAGGCGAAGATCGAGGGGTACTTCAACGGCTTGTCCTCGCCCTCGGTGACGGACAGCAGCACGACGCGCAGCGTCTCGCCCAGGTCGAAGGAAGAGGGGCAGACCAGGTTGCCGACGTTCTCGATGAACAGCACGTCCACCTCAGGGAAGCCCTCGAGGTGGCTTTCGACGAGGTCGGCCTCGAGGTGACACATCCCCTCGGTCACGATCTGCCTGACCGGAGCGCCGCTGCGGGCCAGTCGGACCGCGTCGTTGTCCGTCGCGCAGTCACCTGCCAGCGCGCCGACGCGGTGCTCGCTGCTCATCCGCCGGAGCAGCTCCTCGAGCAGCCGGGTCTTGCCCGTGCCGGGGCTGGAGACCAGGTTGATCGCGGTCACACCCGCCTCCTGGAAGCGGGCGCGCAGTCGACGCGCCCGCACATCGTTGTCTTCGAGAACCCCGCGGCGTACTTCCACGATGCGGGGAGCGGTCACGACGCGCTTCCGACCGCGGCTTCGTCGGCGACTTCGAGGGAGGCAAGTTCCAGTTCCCTGCCGGCAAGGATCTCCGCCGACGGGGTGTCGCAGGTGGGGCAGCGGAACCGCGTCGTGCTCAGGAGGGTGACGGCCGCCTGACACGAGGGGCACCAGATCACCGGGTCGATCTGCTCGATGTCCAGGCGGGCGCCTTCCAGATCGGTTCCCTTGCAGGCGATCTCGAACCCGAACTCCAAGGAGGAAGGGACCAGGCCGCTGAGCCTGCCGAGGCGCAGCCGCACGGCCAGCACCCTCTTGGCGCCCGCGTCGCGGGCGGCCCGTTGTGCTTGGGTCACCAGGGCGGTGGCCACCGACAGCTCGTGCATCAGGGGCCGGTCCGCCGACCGAGCGCCCGTGCGATGCAGAGCAGTGCCGTCACGCCTCGGAACGTGTCCGGGTCACGCAGGTCCGCGAGCAGCGTGCGCACGCCCGGCTTGCGGGCGGGCGTGACCTTGGCGTCGGCGAGGCCCTCGGAAAGCGCCAGCCCCACCGTGTCGACGGCGGCCAGCATGGCCGGCTGCAGCAGGCTGCTGGACTGCAGGGCCTGCAGCATGGGGAGCAGGTTGCGGAGGTCCTTGGCCACGCCGCCGACGTCCAGGTTGCCGGGGGTGAACGAGCTCCGGAACTCCCCGATGGTCGACGCGAGGTTGCCCGTCAGGACGTCGCCTCGGTGCAACACCTCGTCGACCATCGTGACGACCAGTGCGAGCGCCTCGGCGTGGTCGAGCAGGTCGTGGAGCGCGCCCGCCGTCTTGGGGTCCTCGAGGCGTCGGAGGAGCGCGGGGACCATCGACTCCTGCGTAGGGATCGTGGTGCCAACCGCCGTCATGGGGCTCCCTCACCAATGGACGAATTGTCCATGATCCGGAACGTAACGCGTGCCAAGCATGTGAGCAAGGCCACATGATCTTACGGCTTGCGGCTCGCCAAATCATGTCCGCGATGCCACAGTTCGGCCGTGCCCAACTTCCTCGGGAGTGACCTCCAGGTCTTCTTTCGCTTTGACCGACAGGGGGTCTGGCCCCCCGTGCCGAGTGAGGGCCTGAAGGTCAGCGACCTGGGCGACGGCACGTACCGCCTGCTGGAACCGCCCTTCTTCGTGAACAACGTCGCCTGCGGGGACGTCGTGCGCGCGACGGCTGACATGGAGAAGGTGCTGTGGGTCGACGAGCGGATCAGCTGGGGCGGTCACCAGACGATCCGGGTGACCCCACGCCGAGACGGCAGCACCGCGACGTGCGCGGACGTGCTCACGGCTTTCGCGGCGGTCGGCCTCGCCGGTGAGGAGCTCGACGAGTACGACCTCGTGACGTTCGACGTGCAGCCGGGGACGCCACTGCAACCGATCCGCGACCTGCTGGCGCGTGGCGACGCGGACGCGCGCTGGTGGTTCGAGGAAGCGTGCGTCGGCAACGAATGGCCGGCTCGATCCTCGGTGTGATCAGCGGCGGGGAAGGACCAGCCTGGTGTGGCGCGCGTCGGCGTACAGGATGGCGTTGAGGAGCTCCTCGTCGACCCGGTCGTACGTCGTGAAGTTCAGCGTCCCGGACAGCGCGGCGCCGGCGGCCCCCGGCGCGTTGAGGTTGAACGGGACAGTGCCCTTCACCGCCGCGTACGGCGCCAGGTCCGGCTTGCTCGACAGGGACGGCAGGAACGCCTGGTGCATGGGGGTCGCAAGCCGGTCGAACAGACTGATCGGGCGGACCCCCAGGACCTGCTCGATCGTCCGCAGCGCAGCCGGCATCGAGCCCCACTGGTGGTTGGGTCCCGGTGCAGCCCAGGGGCTCGCCACGGTGAGGTAGTCGCGGAGCGCGGAGACGTGGTCGCCCGCGACCTGCGTGTCGTCCTCGGTCTGCAGGACGGCGGTGGAGGACCAGAACGGCGACTGCGAGAGCGACTGGATGACCAGGCCGAGGGCGTAGTCGTTGTCAGCCACCATGGACTGCGGGGTGGGGTTGCCGACGGTGGTGCCCAGGGTGTGGTTCTGCGGCAGGGACATGTAGATGAAGCTCGGCATGATGTCCTTGCCGGTCTTGCGGTAGACGTCGGTCCAGTGCTTCAGGGTGAAGGCCGTGGCGAGCGTGCGCCCGTTGCAGTCGTCACTGGCGATGCCGGCGGGGGCGCTGCCGGCCGAGAAGGCAGGGGAGGGGCCGTCCGGAGCCTTGCCGTCGCGCAACGTCAGGACGCGGCAGGTGTCGGAGTAGGAGATGTCGCCGTCCTTCCACCCTGGAGCCTTGTACGCGTCCATGTTGCCGCTGGCCAGCGCTGTGGACTCGCCGTAGATCGCCATCGAGAGCTTGCCGGGGTGGTCACTCGGCGGGGTGGCACCGGCGCGCTTGAAGGCCTCGAACAGGTAGCCGCCCTCGGGATCGTCGAGCTCGTCCTCGGCCTGCTGGATGGCCGCGCCCTGCGGTCCCGCCAGGGAGCCCCTCAGCGGGTCGCCGTTGCCGTGGCTGCCGCGGACTCCCTCGTCGTAGTCGGCCTGCCAGGTCTTCTCGTTGTGGTCGGTGGCGACTGCTCCTGACGTCCAGGAGTGGCCGGTCACCGACACCTCGGCGTCGGAGAAGAAGTTGTCCCCAAGGCTGTAGCGGCTCGCGAGTTTGTGGTGGTTCGGGGTCACGCTCTGCCCGTACAGCGTGTAGGTCGGGTCGGCCCGGTAGCCGCCGTCGCTGGTGGGCAGGTCGCCGAAGTACTGGTCAAAGGTCTTGTTCTCGGTCACCACGAACACCATGTGGCGCAGGGGGGACTTCTTGCCGGCGGGCGGGCACAGCACCTGCGAGACGCGCACCCCCCGGCCGGCCGCGCACGGGCTGACGGCCGCGTCCTCGAAGCTGTCGTTGCTCCGCACGGCGGCCGTCCAGGCGTTCGCGGTCTTCGCCGGGACGGGCAGGTCGACCGCGTTCAGGGTGCCGTTGGTGGTGAAGCCGTTGGCGAAGACGCTGGCGTTGTAGCCCTTGCCGGGGCCGGTGCCCTTGGCGTTGGTGACCCACAGCCGGTAGTGCGCGGCGGTGCCGGTGACCGCCAGGGCGGAGGGGTACCAGCCGGTCGGGATGTACATCGGGTGGCCGGCGACGCGCGCGCCGGTGCGCCCGTCGCGGACCTCGATGGCGTTCGCACCGGCGAGCGCCACGAACAGGGTCTTGCCGTCCGGGGACAGCGCGAGGGCGTCCGGATGGGCGCCGACGGGGGCGCCCTCGACGGGACGCAGCGACTCCGTGGCGATCACCTTTGGCCGACCGGTGACGTCAAGGATGGTGAGGGAGTCGTCGTTGGAGTTCGCGACGAACAACCGGGAGCGGTCCTTCGACAGCAGCACCGCGACCGGGTGGTGACCGACCTTGGTGAAGCCGACCTCCTTCGGGGCGGCAGGGTTGCGCAGGTCGACCACGGACACGGTCCCCACGCCGGCGCCACGGCCGGCCTCGTCGGCCCAGTTGGCGACGTAGGCGAGCTTGCGGGTGGCGTCCACGGCCAGCCCGAACGGGTCCTGGCCGACAGCGGCCCGGCCGACAACCGCGTCGGTGCGGGTGTCGATGACGCTGACCCGGCCGCAGACGGGGCGCTTCGTCGGGCACTGGCCGTTGCTGGTCTCGCTGAGCGTGCCGGCCGCCAGCACGTAGTCGCCGAAGGGAGCGAGGGCTCCGGGGTAGGACGTCACCCGGATGCCGTCAACGGCCGGTGCGCCGGCTGCGACGGGTAGCCGGCTCGTCACCCCGGCCAGCGCACCCGCGACGGGCACGGTCGCGTCCTGCGTGACGTCCTGGCTCTGGACCGTATTGCCGACGACCTGGTAGCGGAACACCCGGTCCGCGTTGCCGCCGGAGGCGTACAGGCGGTGGTCCTTGGTCTCCGCGAGTCCGACGAAAAGGTTCCCGCCGGTGGTCTGGTTCGTGGCGAGCGTCGCCTGGTCGACCACGGTGAGGCCCTGAACGCCGCCGTTGTTGGAGGTGACGACCACCTTGCCCTGGGAGGTGGCGACCACTCCCAGGGGGAAGCGCAGCACGTCGACGGCCCGGCCGGCCGGGCTCAGGCACCAGCCGTTGGGGAGCCGGGCGATGACGCCGGCGCGTCGCTGGCACGCATCCACCGAGCGCAGGGCGACCGGGGTCGTTCGGGTGTCGTGCGTGGACGTGGGGGAACCACCGGTGACCTCGACGAAGCGCGTGTTGTCCCGGGCCGCGGGCGGCTGCGGCGCGGCCGGCACGCGAAGAGCTGCGCTCTGGCTACCGGCGAGGGCGACCCCGCCGAGGAGCAGACCGAAGGCGGTACCGCCCGCAAGCAGGGTGTGAGGGACGCGCACTGAAGCCTCCGGAGGTCGTTGCCCTTCTGTTTCGAGGCGGACCGGAGAAGTCCTGCTAGCGGTGGACCTGCTCCTTGGTGAGCGCCAGCTCAGCCTCGTCGAGGACGCGCAGCCCCTCGCCCTCGACATCGACCCGCGGAACGAACCGGTCCAGCCAGCCAGGCAGCCACCAGGCGCGCTCGCCGAGCAGGACCATCACGGCGGGTACAACGGTCATCCGCACCACGAACGCGTCGATCGCGATGCCGAAGGCGAACGCGAAGCCAAGGGACTTGGTGGTGGCGTCCGGGCTCAGCATGAAGGACGCGAAGACGCTGATCATGATGATCGCCGCGCCCGACACGACCCGAGCACCGTGCCGGAACCCGTCCACGACAGCCGCGGTGGCGTCCGCGCCGTGCACGTGCTCCTCACGCATCCGGGTGACCAGGAAGACCTCGTAGTCCATGGCCAGCCCGAAGATGATGCCGATCATGAAGATCGGCAGGATCGACAGGATCGGGCCGGTGGTCGTCACGTCGAGCGGCCCGGAGAACCAGCCCCACTGGAAGATCGCGACCACGGCGCCGAAGGTCGTGGCCAGCGTGAGCAGGAAGCCCAGGGCAGCCTTCAACGGCACCAGCACGGACCGGAACACGATGGTGAGCAGGATCAGGGCGAGCCCGACGACCACCAGCAGGTAGATCGGCATCGCGCTGGCGAGCCGGTTGCTGACGTCGATCTGGATCGCGGTGTGCCCGGTGACGGCGATCGTGGTCCCGGTCTGCTTCTCCAGGGCAGCCGCGCCGTGCCGGATCCGGGACACCAGTGCCTTGGTCTGGTCGCTCGCCGGACTGCCCTTGGGGACGACCGACAGCAGGAAGGTGTCGCCCGCGGGGTTGGCCACCGGAGGCAGCACCGCCACGGCGCCGTCGACCTTGGCCAGGGCGGCGCCGACCGCCTGCGCGGCCGCCACCCCGCGGGAGGACTCGACAACGACGACGAGCGGGCCGTTGGAGCCCGGCCCGAAGGCCTCGGACAGCAGGTCGTAGGCGCGCCGGTTGGTGTTCTGGGTGGAGGCCGAGCCGTCGTCGGGCAGGGCGGTCTTGAGCGACAGGGCCGGGACCGCGAGCAACCCGAGGCCGAGCAGCGCAACCACCAACACCGTGCGGGGCCGGCGGGCGATCAGCTGGACCCAGCGGTGCCCGGCGGAGAGCTCGACCTGGTCGCTGGCCACGAGGGCTCTCCGGCCGAGGACTTTGCGGCCCGAGAAGCCGAGCAGCGCTGGCAGCAGGGTCAGGGCGACCAGGACGGCGATGACGATGGTGCCGGCGGCACCCACCCCCATGTAGGACAGGAAGGGGATGTTGACCGTCAGCATGCCGAGCAGGGCGATGATCACCGTCAGGCCGGCGAAGACCACGGCGCTGCCCGCGGTGGCAACGGCCCGACCGGCGGCTTCCTCACCCTCGCGGCCGTGGAGGAGCTCGTCCCGGAAGCGGGACATGATGAACAGGGCGTAGTCGATCCCGACGGCCAGGCCCAGCATGAGTCCGAGCACCGGTGTCGTCTGGCTGAGGGACACGAACCCGGTCAGGGTCGTGATGCTTGCGGCGCCGATGCCCACGCCGACAAGGGCTGTCAGCAAAGGGATCCCGACGGCGACGAACGAGCCGAACAGCGCCAGCAGCACGATCGAGGCGACCCCGACCCCGAGCAGCTCGCCCAGGCCGGGCTCGACCTTGGTCTCGGCGGCGGTGCCCGAGAACTCGACCGTCAGGCCGGCGTCGGTTCCCGGCTTCGCCGACGCGAACAACGGCTTCTGCTCCGAGGCGTCGACGTTGACCGGCGAGACGTCGTAGGTGGCCCGGGCCAGTCCGATGCGGCCATCTGCGGAGACGGCGTGCGCGGTGAACGGGTCGACCACGGCGACGACGTGAGGGTCCTGCTTCACCTGTGCGAGCACGGCGGCGACGGCAGCGTTGTTGGCTGCGTCGTCCAGGCGCTGACCCCGGGGTGCGGCCAGCACGATGTTCGCCGACGCCGCGTCGACCCCGGAGGAGGGGAAGCGCTGGGCGAGGGTGTCCAGGGCCTTGCTGGACTCCGTACCGGGGATCGAGAACTCGCTGGAGTAGGGGCCCTTGAGCGTGGCCGCGCCGACCCCGAGGAGGACGAGCAGGGCCAGCCAGAGCACCGCGACGAGCCGCCGACGCCGGTAGGAGAAGCGCCCGAGGTTGTACAGGTGGTTGGCCATGTCGGGGTCCTATCGGTTGTACGGGAAGGCGAGGGCGAGCTGGGCGGCAGCGATCTCGAAGTAAGGACGGGGGGTGGGGTCGGTGCCGTCCTCGACCCACGTCTCCACGGCGCTGCGCATGGCGGCGACCAGGGTCGCGGCCATCAGCCTGGCCGGCAGCGAGGTTGACTGCGGTGGGGTGCGGCGCGTGATCTCGGCGACGAGATCGGCCTCGAGGCCGGCGTACTGCTTGAACTGCTGGGCCAGCACGGCCGGGTCGGTCCGGACGGCGAACTCCGCGAGCACCTGGTGTCGGTCTCGAGGCGCCGCCTCCTGGAGGTGCTCGCCGAGCAGGCGCACCAGGGTGGGCCAGAGCGGGGCGTCGAGCGGCTCGTCGTGCAGCCGGGCGAGGAGTGCCTGGGCTCGGGCGAGGTCGTCGGCGACGAACGCCTCTTCCTTGGTGGCGAAGTAGTTGAAGAAGGTGCGCGGCGAGACCCCGGCGGCCTCGGCGATCTCCTCGACCGTCACGGCGTCGTTGCCCCGTTCCGCAGCCAGCCGTAGGGCGGCGGCCGCGAGGGCGGCGCGCGTCGCCTGCTTCTTGCGTTCACGCAGTCCGACGGTCACCTCCTCATCCTCGGGCATTTCTTGCAGAGAATGCAATGTTGCAGCGACTGCAGAACTGTGGGGTATGTCACGTGGGAACCGCTCAAGCCCGCACACTGGTGGCGTGCTGAGCTGGGTGGAACGGGCGGTCGGGTCGGCCGCTGCCGCCGTGCTGTCGTCCGCGGTGCTCGCGACCACGCTGCTACCCGCCCCCTCTTCCCGGCCCGTCAGCCCGTCGACCGGGGTGCCGGCCAGGCGGGTCCAGCCCGTGGCGCCGCGGCCGGTTGTCCGCGCCCCGGTCCTGACCGCACCCCGGCGCTCGACCACGCCGAAGGCGACCCCCGCACCCACGTCCAGGCCCGTAGGCCCCTATCCGCCCGCCCCGCCGTTGACCGGCTGCCCGGCACCGAAGCGCCCGCCCTCGGGCCCGGGTCGGCCGCCGGCCGCCCCCGCCATCGCGGAGGCCGCGCTGCCGGCGCCGGCGCCGGTACGGGCCAAGGCTCGTGACCTCGCCGCCGTCCGCGGCAAGGGGTTGTGGGTGACTCCCTTCGCCAAGACCGACGTGGACATCGCCGGAATCGTCGCCCAGGCCAGACGTACCGGGGTGCGGTCGTTGTGGATCCGGACCGGCGGCACCCGGCAGGGCTACTACGGGAGCCGTTTCCTGCCCCGGCTGGTCCCGGCCGCGCACGCCGCCGGGCTGGCCATCGTGGCCTGGGACTTCCCGTTCCTGTCCGACCCGGTGGCCGACAGCCGCCGTGCCCAGCAGGCCTTCGGGGCGGGGGTCGACGCCTTCTCGCCCGACATCGAGACCGGCGCTGAGGGCACCTACGTCACGCCGCGGCGGGTCGCCCTCTACCTGTCCCGGGTCCGCGCCCATGCCGGGGACCGTCCCGTCGTCGCGACCGTCCCGCGGCCCAGCTCCTTGCGGACCACCTTCCCCTACAACGCCTTCGTGCCGTACGCCGACGTCTTCGCGCCGATGGTCTACTGGTCCTGCAACGAGCCCGGTCGGCTGGTGCAGGAGTCCCTGGCCCGGCTCGGTCGGATGCTGCCCGTCGCCCCGGTCGGGCAGGGGTACGACATGGGGCCGGAGGGCGGCCGCGCCGGCACCCCGTCGCGCCTGGAGACGCTCCGGTTCCTCGATGCAGCCCGTCGCGGTGGCAGCATCGGCGCG
>JBKJVH010000068.1:0-2835 GCA_046590985.1 Mycobacteriales bacterium | reverse complement strand
AGTAGAGCTTGACCTGGCGCCAGCCGGCGCCGTACGCCGCCGTCACGGTGTCGACCAGGTCCTGCTTGGTCACCGTCTTGTTGATGACCTTGCGCAGGCGCTCGGACCCGCCCTCGGGCGCGAACGTCAGGCCGGAGCGGCGACCGTTGCGGGACAGCTCCTGGGCCAGGTCGATGTTGAACGCGTCGACCCGCGTGCTGGGCAGGCTCAGGGAGGTCTGGGTCCCTTCGTACCGGTCCGCGAGTCCCTTCGCGATGTCGCCGATCTCGGAGTGGTCGGCGCTGCTCAGGCTCAGGAGTCCGACCTCTTCGTACCCGGTCGCCTTGAGGCCGGCCTGGACCATCTCGCCGATGCCGGTGATGCTGCGCTCGCGCACCGGCCGCGTGATCATGCCGGCCTGGCAGAAGCGGCACCCCCGGGTGCAGCCGCGGAAGATCTCCACCGACATGCGCTCGTGCACGGTCTCGGCCAGCGGTACGAGGGGCTGCTTCGGGTACGGCCACTCGTCGAGGTCCATGACGGTCCGCTTGTGCACGCGCCACGGGACGTCGGGGTGGTTGGGCGCGACCCGCTGGATGCGGCCGTCCTCGAGGTAGCTCACGTCGTAGTAGCGCGGGACGTAGACGCCGCCGGTCTTGGCGAGCTCCAGCAGGGTGCGGGCGCGGTCCCAGCCCTCGCGCTTGCCCTTCTTGAGGATCTCGGTCATCTCGAGCACGGCTTGCTCGCCGTCGCCCAGGACGGCGGCGTCGATGAAGTCCGCGATCGGCTCCGGGTTGAACGCCGCGTGCCCGCCGGCCAGCACGATCGGGTCGTCCTCGGTCCGGTCCTTGCTGTGGAGGGGGATGCCCGCCAGGTCGAGCGCCTCGACCATGTTGGTGTAGCCGAGCTCGGTGCTGAAGCTGATCCCGAGCACGTCGAACGCCTTCACCGGGCGGTGCGCGTCGATGCTGAACGCCGGCACGCCGTTCGCCCGCATCAGCTTCGCCAGGTCCGGCCAGACGCTGTACGTCCGCTCGCAGAGCACGCCCGGCTGCTCGTTGAGCACCTCGTACAAGATCATGACGCCCTGGTTGGGGAGCCCGACCTCGTAGGCGTCGGGGTACATCAGGCACCAGCGGACATCGGCGTCGTCCCAGTCCTTGACGGTGCTGTTGAGCTCGCCGCCGACGTACTGGATCGGCTTGCTGATCTGCGGCAGCAGCTTCTCGAGCTGGGGGAACAGGCTCTGGACGGGCATGAGGTCAAGGCTACGTGCCGGCGGGGTGCGTCGCCGGTCCTCGGCGTCCCCCGCGGCCACCCAGACGGCCACCGCTGGATCGACAGCCGAACCGCCGGCGCGTCCGCTGCTGACCCAGCACCCGCCTGGTACGCCCTGGAGCAACGGCTGGATCCGCAGCCGAACCGCGGGCGGTTCCGCTGCCGAACCAGCAGTCGGGTCGCTGTCCACAGATGTGCCAGGCGCTCCCCACGCGGGGCCCCATCGGGACAGGGTGTGCCCATGACAGCAGAGCTCGGTGCGGCCTCCCTCGGGTTGTGGACGCGTGCCCAGGCGCTGGCCGTGATCAGTCGCGGCCGGGTCGACCGGCTGGTGGCACAGGTGTGGCAGTCCCCCTACTCCGGTGTCTACGCGGACGGCGGATATGAGCTGACTGCTGAGCAATGGGCGCTCGCGGGCGTGCTTGCCTCCGGCGGTGCGGATCAGCCGGTCGCCTTCGGGACGCCACGCGAGGACGGCACCCAACCTCGGCGTCTGCGTGCCGCAGCGTGTGGTCGGGACGCCGCCCGGGTCTGGGACTTCCCGCTCATCGATGACGACGACCCCGCAACCGGAGCCGAGGAGCGCTTCCTGCACGACGTCCACGTCTGGGGTCGAGGTCTGAGCCGCTTGCCGGGACCGGCGACCGCCACCAAGGCCGAGCCCGAGCACGCCGCGGAACCCGAGTCCGACGCCCAGACCGACTCCGAGGCGGCCGAGTCACCGTCCGCCGGTGCCGAGCTCGAGCCCGACGCGCACGCGGTTCCGGATCAGCCGCCCGCCCATGAGCTGCGCCGCCATCGCCTGACGTTACGTCGTGGCGACATGGTCCGCCGCGACAGCGGCCTGTACGTGACGAGCGAGCTGCGGACCGCCCTGGATTGCGTCCAGCTCCTCACCCATGAAGCGGCTGTGTGCCTTCTCGATGACGGTCTGCACCGCGAGCTGTTCTCCGAGCAGGAGCTGCTGGAGGCCGCGGCGCAGCGCAGCGGCCAAGCCGGCAGCCGACGGTTGGCCGCGGCCGTTGCGGCAGCAGACGGACGCGCCGAGTCCCCCGCCGAGACCCTGGCCCGGCTGCTGCTCCTGCCAGCCCTGCCCTCGCTGGTCCCGCAGGTCAAGGTCCGCGACCGAACCGGGCGCGTCGTGGCTCGGATCGACCTCGGTGACAAGTCCGTCAAGCTTGCCGTCGAGCTGGACGGCAAGAAGGGCCACGCCGGCGATCGCATGGTGGCGAAGGACCAGCGCCGCGACCGGACCACCGAAGGGCTCGGCTGGGCCACCGAACGGGGCGTCTGGTACGACGTCCGCCGGCGCCAGCTGGCTTTCGTACAGCGCGTCGCTGCCCGCCACGCGACCCGGCCGCGGGCGGCGTGACGGCCGGCCGTCAGCCCAGCCGGTGCTGGACCGGCAGCCAACTCGCCGGCACGTCGTCTGCCGAACGAGCACCGCGGCGGGGTGGGGAGCGGCGCGAGGGGGGCGCCGGCCGCCCCGGGCCTCAGAGCTCTTGCGTCCTCAGGTGGACGTTCTGGAGCAGCCCGATGGCCATCAGGTTGGCGAACATCGAGCTGCCGCCGTAGGAC
>JBKJVH010000108.1:0-6790 GCA_046590985.1 Mycobacteriales bacterium | reverse complement strand
GACCCAGTGCTGGATGAGGAGGCGACTCGCCGGCGTGTCGGCTGTGCATCCAGCACCGGGCTGCCCAGCCCGTCAGGAACCGCGCAGAACGCCGCCTAGCTTCGCTTGACCTCCGCGGTTGCGCCCAGGCCTCGGCACAAGCGGCCCGAGCGTTGTCGTCGAAACTGTGAGAGATCGCCGCCACCATGTATGCACACCAACTCACCTTGCTCGCCGTACTCACGTAGACCTGAACCGGTTGGTTCCGGTGCACACGTCCTCGCGAGCCTCGCGGGAGGAGGTCAACCAACCTCGTGCACCGCGGCCGCGAACGCCCAGGCCTTGAGCTGGTCGAGGGTGACGGGGGCCGCTGCGAACCAGTAGGTCGAGACGCCGCCGCGTGAGAAGGCGTTGACCGTGTTGGCCGCGGGGACCTGGCTCGCGATGCTCACGACGAGGGCCGCGGACGTGGTTCCGGGGACGTCCACGAGGGTGGGCGGGTTCGGGTTCGGATCCGTGGTGCTGCCGTCTGCCGCTGGGTTGCCCGCGTCGTAAGGGAAGGGCTCGACCAGTTGCCGCCGCTCGATCAGCACGGGTGTGCCGTCGGCCAGCGTGATGTGCACCTGAGCGACGCCGGGTTCGCCGCCAGCAGAGTCCTCGCGCCGCAGCTTCGCGCCGGCCGGGAGGTCGGCAGCCTGGACGTCCGCGAGCAGCTCGGCCGACTGCTCGGTGAGCGGTGCGGGCGAGGCCACACTGCTCTGGCCGGGTGGCGGCGACGGGTGGGTGTGGGTCCGGGCGTAGGTCGCGTACTCCGCCGTCGTCATGAGCCAGTCCCGGCCGCTGGTGGGGACGAAGGCCGGTGTGATGCCCGGCGCTGGCCAACCGGCCGGCACGCCACCGGACCCGGCGAAAGTACCGAGTTGGACGCGGTGGTGAGGGATCGCCGCAACGATCGCAAAGGCGCCACCGGCCACGGCCAGCACGGCCGCCACCGAGCAGGCGGCGGCGCGCTGCCGACGGCGGAGGGCGCGGCCGCGGCGGAGGCCTTCGAGGGCATCCGGGGGTACGGGGAGCGCCCAGCGGTCGTCGTGGACGGCGTCGTGGAGCAGGTCGTCGAGGTTCATGGGGTGCTCGTCTCGAAGTCGGGAGTCAGGTGGGCATCACGGCACGTTGGCGTGGCGGCAGCACTAGGAGCGCTGCCAGGGTGCGGTCGCGCTCGCCGAGGTCGGGCCCCTGGGCGGCCACGGCGTCGAAGCCGGCGGGCAGGGAGGACTCCAAGCGGGACCGTCGCCACCAGGAGGTGTGGGTGTGGACCATGGCCCGGCGCACGTAGGCGTGTGGCTGGTCGTGCTCGATCTTGCGCCAGCGCACCCAGGTGCTGACCAGCGCCTGCTGGACGAGCTCCTCGGCGCGATGGGGATCGCCCGTCAGGACGTGCCCGAAGCGGAGCAACCCCGGCAGGGCCGCGGCCGCGAACTCTTCGAAGTCCTTCATGCCACCTGAACGCACGGGCCACCGTGGAGGTTGTCAGGCACGCCACTCGAGCTTGGGGCACTTGTCCATGACGACGGTCAGGCCGGCCTCGGACGCCCGGGCGGCGGCCTCGGCGTCGATGACGTCCAGCTGCATCCAGACCCCTGCGGCGCCGATCGCGATGGCCTCAGCGACGACGGGACCGACCAGCGAGGTCCGGATGAAGCAGTCGACGACGTCGATGGGGAAGGGGATGTCGCTCAGCGAGGCGTACCCCTGCTCTCCGTGCACCGTTGCCGCGGAAGGGTGGACCGGGACGATGCGCTTTCCCTTGCGCTGCAAGAACTCTGCCACCTCCCAGGCTGCGCGCGTCCGGTTGTCGGACAGCCCGACCACAGCCCACGTCGTGAGGGACAGCAGCTGGCCTATCGAGGGTTCCACGGGTCAGCGCCAGGCCTCGTAGGTCTCGCGAAGACGCGCCATGTCCCGCAGACGCTGCTCGTACGTCGCCCCCACCAGGACCAGCAGGGCGCCGGCGCCGGCGAGCAGCGTCCAGCGGGGCAACGCGGACGCGTACGGCGCCAGCAGGTGCAGGGCGTCGATCGCCAGCACCGCGCCACCGATCACCAGCGGGGCCCGGAGTCGCTCGCGGCCACCGACCAGCACGACACCCGCCGCGACCGCCAGCAGGAGCAGCCCGCGGGTCGGCGTCGGGTCGTCGAGGGCCTTGAGAAGGCTTGGTGTCAAGGCGATCGAGAGCCCAGCGCCGTAGGCCGCGAACGAGCTCAGACTCGGCTGGCTGCGCCGGCGCAGGAAGCCGAACAGCAGTGCAGCGAGGGCGAGTGGCGCGACATAGGGCTCCGGCGACGTGACGTGCGCGTCGGCGAGCCGGACCCAGGAGGAGGCCGACAGCAGCAGCCCACCGGCCAGCCCGACCACCCGCCGGTCGGTTTTGACAGCCAGCGCCAGGCACAGCAGCCCGCTGAGGGCGAGGGTCCACGACAGCCAACCCGGGTCCTCGACGGCAAGGATCACGCTGGTCGAGGCCAGCACCGCGGCGGCCCCTTCGACGCCGAGGCGGTGCGCGTCGCGGAGCAGGAACGCCAGCCCGACGCAGACCGCGGGAGCGATGAGCAGCAAGCCACCGACCTGCTCCGGCGCCAGGTCCTGGCTCGCCCCGTACGCGGCAAGCTCGGCGCCCGCGAGCAGGGCCGCGGAACCGGTCAGGAAGCCGGGGACCTTCACGGCGAGCCCGGCCGCGAGGAGGGCTGCGATCGGTAGCACGGTGAGCGTGGCGTCCTGGTCTGCCACGGACCAGACGCACGTGAGAACCGCGGTGGCAAAGCCGGTAGTGATGAGCGCCAGTCCTGGGATCCGCTGGCGTGCGACGAGAAGCACCCCGCCGCCGGCCAGCACGGCGGCGGTGAGCAGCAGGGTCGCGAGCGCCTCGTGATAGCTGGTGGCGAGCCCCAACGGGAGCATCAGGGCGCTCAGCACCAGCAGCACCCCGGCGGGCACCGCGGCGTCCTCGAACCGGTCCAGCAGGGCTCCGGCGGCAAGGGCCGAGCCGGCAGCCGCAGCCAGCAGGACCAGGGTCACGACCGTGCCCTCCCACGGCTGCTCGGTCGAGAGCGCGTCGCGGGCCGGCGTGGTAGCCAGGGCCCAGGGGTGGGCCAGCCAGGTGAAGGGTCCGGCAACGGCCTGCAGGATGGCGGTGCCCTGCGTGAGGACGGCCACCGACGCCACCGCGAGGGCGCCGAGGACGGGACCCTCGCGGCGGACGCGGGGCAGCAGACCGCTGACCTGCAAGGCGATCAGGGCTACCGCAGCCAGCACCAGCGGCTGCTGCGGCTCGGTGAGGGACGGCCGGGCAACGCTCCAAGCAGCAGCTGCCAGCAGGGGCACGGTCAGGCCGGCGAAGAGGGCCGAGCCGGTGCGCTCGGTGACCCGTACCGAGGCTGCTGCGGCCAAGGCCGCCAGCGCCGTCAGGCCCCAGGCCCCGCCCCGGTCGTGGTCGGCGACCGCGCCGACCGAGGCTGCGAGGGCGCCGAGAACCGCCCCGCCCGAGAGCGCGGCCGTCAGCACGCGCACGTCGGGGACGACCCGGCGCTCCGAGGCGACGAGGGCATCGACGGCGGCGAGCGCGGTGAGGGTGACGCCGAGGACCGGACGGGACGCGTCGGTCCGGGCCAGCACGAACAGCACCGGCAGCTGCGCGAACACCGCGGCGGCGAGGCGGGAGGTCCTCAGCGGCAGGGCGACGGCGTGTGCGGCTGCGGCGAGCGCCAGCAGGCCAGTTGCGACCGCGCTGTAGGTCTCGACCTCCAAGCCTTCGCCCAGTCCGGCCTTCCGGAGCGCCCAGGCGTCGATCGCGCTGAGGGCTACCGCGACGGCGGCAACTGCCTCGCCGCTGGCCGTGAGCCGGCGCGTCACGAGAGTGAAGGGAACCGTGGCCGCGACGGCGGTCAGGGTGATCAGGATCCCGGCCCGTCCGACCACGCCGACGTTGCGGTAGGTGACGGCTGCGAACACGACCCCGGCGATCGCGAGCAGCAGAGCGCCGAGTCCGAGCAGGGTGTTCTGCACCTGCTGCGGGCTGGTCTCCTTGCGCTGGTGTGGTGCGGCAGGACCCCCGGCGGCGGGCAGGATGGTGGCGGCCGTCGCGGCCGGTGCCTCGCCGGTGCGGAGCTGGTGCAACAGCCGTACCCGCTCCGACATCAGCGCGGTCCGCTGGCTGTCGAGGGTGAGCAGCTGCTGGTCGACCTGCCAGAGCCGGGCGGCCACCGGGCCGAGCAGGTTCAGGCCGCAGGCCGGGCAGGACTCCGGCCCGGTGAGGGGGGCCGCGCAGTCAGGACAAAGGGGAACGCTCATGGCCCCAGCCTGCCGCGAAAGGGGCGCCGGTGTCGTGAGTAGCGCTACTCAGCTCAGGGTCGGCCGAGCGCTCGGTAGGTCCAGCCGGCCTCGCGCCAGGCGATCGGGTCGAGGGCGTTGCGGCCGTCAAGGATGCGCTTGTGGGCGACGACAGCCGACAGCACGGCGGGGTCCATGTCCCGGAACTCGCGCCACTCCGTGAGGTGCAGCACGATGTCGGCGCCGCGGGCGGCTTCGACGGCGCTGTCGCGGTAGCCGATCTCGGGGTGCTTGATGCGCGCGTTGTCCATCGCGGCCGGGTCGTACAGCGTCACCGCCGCGCCCTGCTGCACGATCGAGGCGGCCACGTCGAGCGCCGGCGAGTCGCGGATGTCGTCGCTGTTGGGCTTGAAGGCAGCGCCCAGCACGGCGACCCGGGTGCCGGCGAACGAGCCGTCCAGGGTCTCCCGCGCCAGGTCGACCATGCGGGCGCGCCGGCGCAGGTTGATGGCGTCGACCTCCTTGAGGAACGACAGCGCCTGGTCGACGCCGAGCTCGCCGGCGCGGGCCATGAAGGCGCGGATGTCCTTGGGAAGGCAGCCGCCACCGAAGCCGAGTCCGGCGTGCAGGAAGCGGCCGCCGATCCGGGTGTCGTGGCTCAGCGCCTCCGACAGCTTCTTCACATCGCCGCCCGTGGCCTCGCAGACCTCAGCCATCGCGTTGATGAAGGAGATCTTGGTGGCGAGGAAGGCGTTGGCCGCCACCTTGACGAGCTGAGCGGTGGCGAAGTCACAGGTGACGACGGGGGTGCCGAGCGCGATGACCGGCGCGAACGCGGCCCGCAGCTTGGTCTCGGCCTGCTCGGAGCGGATGCCGAACACCAGCCGGTCCGGGGTGAGGGTGTCCTCCACGGCGAAACCTTCCCGGAGGAACTCGGGGTTCCAGGCGAGCTCGACGCCGGTGGCCGTGCAGGTCTGCGCGAGCTCGTCGGCGAGCCGCTCAGCCGTCCCGGCGGGGACGGTGCTCTTGCCGACGACCAGGGCGCCGTCGCGCAGGTGCGGCACGAGCGAGCGGAACGAGGCGTCGACGTAGACCATGTCGGCGGCGTACTCGCCCTTCTTCTGCGGCGTACCGACGCACAGGAAGTGCACGTCCCCGAACGCCCCGACCTCCTCGTAGGAGGTGGTGAAGCGCAGCCGCCCGGTGTCGAGGTTCTTCTGCAGCAGTTCCGGCAGGCCTGGCTCGTAGAACGGCACCTTGCCGGACTGGAGCGAGGCGACCTTGGCCTCCTCGACGTCCAGCCCCAGGACGTCGAAGCCCAGCTCGGCCATGCAGACGGCGTGGGTGGCACCGAGGTATCCGGTGCCGATGACGGTCAGGCGGGGGCGGTCACTCATGGCGCAAGGCTAGCGGGACACCAAGGGGCGCTTGCTCCTAACATGGCGGCCATGGACGCTTCCTATTCGCTTTACGCCCTTTCGGAGGAGCACCAGCTGCTCCGGTCGGCCGTTCGTCAGCTGGCCGACGACAAGATCGCACCGCGAGCAGCGGAGATCGACGAGACCGCGGAGTACCCGTGGGACGTGCACGAGGCGCTGAAGAAGGCCGACCTGCTGGCGATCCACGTCCCTGAGGCGTACGGCGGTGCCGGCGCGGACCGGATCGCGCACTCCATCGTGGTCGAGGAGGTGGCGCGCGCCTGCGCCTCGTCGTCGCTCATCGTGGCCGGCAACAAGCTCGGCACGATGGGGCTGATCCTGTCCGGCTCGGAGGAGCTCAAGGCGACCTACTTGCCGCAGGTGGCCGCGGGGGAGGCGACGTTCTCCTACGCGCTGTCCGAGCGGGAGGCCGGCTCCGACGCGGCCGCGATGAAGACCCGGGCCGTGCGCGACGGTGACTCCTACGTGCTGAACGGGCAGAAGTCCTGGATCACCGGCGCCGCGGTCAACACACACTTCACCTTGATGGCTTCGACCGACCCCTCGAAGGGGGCGAAGGGCATCTCCGCGTTCGTCGTGCACGCCGACGACCCGGGGCTCACAATCGGGCCGAAGGAGCGCAAGATGGGGATCAAGGGCTCCCCGACCTCCGAGATCTTCTTCGAGGACTGCCGCATCCCGGCCGACCGGATCATCGGCGTCGAAGGTGAGGGCTTCATCACCGCGCTGAAGACGCTCGACCACACCCGCTCGATGATCGGTGCGCAGGCCGTCGGCATCGCCCAGGGCGCGCTCGACGCGGCGATCGCCTACGTGAAGGAGCGGCGTCAGTTCGGCAAGGCGATCAGCGACTTCCAGGGCGTGCAGTTCATGCTCGCCGACATGGCCATGAAGGTTGAGGCGGCCCGGCACCTGGTGTACGTCGCGAACGCCTCCGCCGAGCGCGGCGCCGCCGATCTCACGTTCTTGTCCTCTGCGGCCAAGACGTTCGCCTCCGACACCGCCATGTCCGTCACCACCGACGCCGTCCAGCTCTTCGGCGGGTACGG
>JBKJVH010000231.1:0-5783 GCA_046590985.1 Mycobacteriales bacterium | reverse complement strand
GTCGCCGAGGCGCATCACCGAGCCCTTGCCGAAGTTCTTGTCGATCTGGGCGAGGGCCATCTCGAGGGCCTTGTCGCGGTCCGGTGCAGCCACCGTGTCTCCTAGGGTCGAAGCGGGAGTTCCGATCTACGACGGACGTTAGGAGCGGGCTCCGACGGTTTCACCCGCCGCGCCGAACCTGTGGACCACCCGGAACGCTGTGGACGCTAGTTCGAACAGCTGTTCTACGTCCAGCCCGACACGCCGGGGTTGGCTTCGCACACCGCACGCCACACCGACTTGGTGTCGTCGCCGTCCTTCAGCGCCTGCTCGACGGTCCGCGAGCCGAGCTCCGCGAGCACCATGTCAGCCGCGTAGGACCGGGCGTAGAGCACGCCGAAGCGTCGTTCCATCCGGTTCCAGAACTCGGTGAGGCGCACCCGCTCAGCGTAGGTGCGCCGCTGACTTCCCGACCAGCCGGCGGGCCATCCGCTCGGGGTCCAGCTCGGGCGGCAGCAGCCGGACCCCCGCGTGCAGGAGCGTCACCCCGGAGCGCCCCACGAGCACCGGGTCGAGAAGCACCTCGGCGACCTCCGGCAGGTCCTCCGCCAGCCGGGCGAGCCGCAGCAGCAGGTCCTCCAGCGCCTTGGTGTCGTGCCCCTCGAACAGCACCGAACCGCGGATCGACCGGACCAGCTCGGCGGCGTCGAGGTCGGTCAGCGGCAAGGTCCGGGTCAGCGGATCGGCCAGGAGGTCCGCGGCGACTCCCCCGAGCCGCAACGAGATCAGCGGCCCGACGGCGGGGTCCTGCACCAGCCGCACCACGGTCGACACCCCGGGCGGCGCCATCGGCTGCACCAGCAGGTCGGTCGGACCCATCAGCTCCTGGACCGCGCGCCACTCCTCGGCCACCACCGTCGGGTCGTCCAGCGACAGCCGTACGGCCCCGAGGTCGACGCGGTTGCGCCAGCGGTCGTCCGGGTGCTTGAGCGCCACCGGCCAACCCAGCTCCTCGGCCGCCGCGACGGCGGCCTTGACCGAACCCACCCGTGCCGTCGGCCAGGTCTTCAGGCCGTACGCCGCCAGCACCGCAGCCGCAGCCGCAGCGGGGATCCAGCTGCCGTCGTGCGGGAGCTCCGCCAGCTCCACCGGTTCGCCTACCAGCAGGGGGACCTCGCCCTGCGGACGACCCAGCCACTCGAGGTAGCCGACCGCTCTCCCGAGCGCCATGGCAGCCGACTCCGGGGAGGCGTACGACGGGACCGAGCCGCGTCCCGCCGGCTCGTCGCCCACCTGGACCGCCAGCGCCGGGGGGACGCCGTCGTGGCCGAGGAAGGACGCCAAGACCGTCACGTCGGCCCCGAGGTCCCGGATCGCCGCGCCGAGCCCGTCGTCGTCGGCGTGGGGCGTGACCAGCACGATCAGCGCATCGACCTCCCCGGACGAGGCAACCAGTCGCAGGGCGGTGGCGAGCTGGTCCGGCGCAGCCAGCGGCCCGAGGTCCACCGGGTTGGCGGTCTCGGTCGTACCCGCCAGCGCACGCAGGTCGCCCTGAACGCCCTCGGACAGCGTCACCACGTCGAGGCCTTCGGCCCGGCAGCTGTCCGCCGCCATCGCCGCCAGCGCGCTCGAGGTCCCGACGATCCCGACCCGACGTCCCTGCGGCAGCCGCTGGAGCGCCAGCAGCTGGCCGGTCTCGAGCAGCTGGGCGAGGGTGTCGACCCGGATCACGCCGGCCGACCGGAACAGCGCGTCCACGGCGACATCACCCGCCCCACGGCCGCTCTTGAGAGCCACCACCGGCTTGGTCAGGGAGACCTCGCGGGCGATGCGGGCGAACTTCCGCGGGTTGCCGAACCCCTGCAGGTGGAGGAGAACCACGTCGGTGCGGTCGTCCTGCTGCCAGTACTGCAGCAGGTCGTTGCCGGACACGTCGGCCCGGTCGCCGATCGACACGAACGTCGACAGCCCCAGGCTCCGGCGGTCCAGGATCGCGAGCACCGTGCCGGCCAGTGCGCCGCTCTGGCTGAACATCCCGACCCGGCCCGGACTGGCGTGGCCGGCCGCGAACGTGGCGTGCAGCGAGACCGCCGGGTCGGTGTTCACGATGCCCATCGCGTTGGGGCCGATGAGACGCATCCCGCCGTCCCGCGCAGCCTGCACCACGAGCGCCAGCCGGGCCCGACCCTCCTCGCCTGCGTCGGCGAACCCGCCGGAGACCACGACCAGCCCGCGCACCCGCTTCTCGGCGCAGGCCTCCACCACGGCGAGCACCTTGTCGGCCGGCACCGCGATGAGCGCGAGGTCGACATCGTCGGGGACATCGCGGATGTCGGCGTACGCCCGGGCTCCGAGGACGTGCGGTGCCACCGGGTTCACCGGGTACACCGGACCTTCAAATCCGTGAGCGAGCAGCGACCGGTACACCTCGTGCCCCGCAGTTCCCGGCTCCCGAGAGGCACCGACGACCGCGATCGCCTTGGGGGCAAGGAGTCTGGCGACGCTTTCCGCCTCCGCCCGGTGCTCGCGGGTGCGCGCCACCGAGACAGAAGCGGCGGTCCGGTGGATCGGGTATTCCAGCTCCACATACCCGTCAGACAGGTGCCGTTCGACCTCGAAGCCGGCCGACCGGAACACCTGGATCATCCGGCGGTTGCTGGGCAGCACGTTCGCGACGAACCGGTCGATGCCCCGCTCCTCCCCCGCCGCCGCGAGGTGCTCGAGCAGCACCGGACCGAGACCCCGGCCCTGGTGGGCGTCCTCCACGACGACCGCCACCTCGGCGTCGGCAGTCCCCGGGAGCCGGTCGTACCGGACCACGCCGATCAGCTCGTCGCGCAGCACGGCCACGAAGGCCACCCGGTCGTCGTGGTCCACGGTCGTCAGGCGCTCCACGTCGCGAGCCGACAGCGTGCGGACCATCGAGAAGAACCGCATGTAGATGGTGTCCGGGGACAACCGGCTGTGCATGGCCTGCAGCCGGTCGGCGTCGGCGGGCGTGATCGGTCGCAGGTGGACGGTGCCGCCGTCGGTCAGCACGACGTCGGCTTCCCAGTGGCTCGGGTAGGTCGGCGTCACTGTCACAGTGTCCCGTAGGCAACCAGGGACGGTGCTGAGGCGTCCTGTGGGTGAAGGAGGTGCGGTGGACCAGGCGACCAGCGAGGTGTTCGACGCGTTCGTGCGCGCCCGGCACACCGCGCTGCTCCGGTACGGGACCGTCCTCACCGGGGACCCGCACGCCGCGGCCGACCTCGTCCAGGATGCTTTGGAACGTACCGGGTTGGCGTGGTCCCGGGTGCAGCAGCAGGGCGACCCCGAGGGGTACGTCCGGCGCGTCATGGCCAACCGCAACATCAGCACCTGGCGCAAGCTGCGGCGGGAGCGCCTCGTCGATGCCCCGCCTGAACGTTCGTATGAGGACAAGCCGGCCGACGACATCCTGTGGGACGCCCTCGCGCGGTTGCCGAAGCGGCAGCGCACGGTTCTGGTCCTGCGCTACTACGAGGACCTGTCCGAGCAGGAGATCGCACGGGTGCTGGGCATCGCCCCGGGAACCGTGAAAAGCCAAGCCAGCAAGGGAATCGCCTCGCTCAGAGCGGCGATCGGACCGAGGGAGTCACTGTGGACCTAGAGAGCGAGCTGGGTCGACTGCTGCACACCCGGGACACCCCGCTGCAGGTGCTGGACCCGGTCACGGCCGTTCATGCGGGCATGCGACGTCGGCGGCGCAGCCAGCGCCTGCAGGTGCTGTCCGCGGGGCTCGGGGTGCTCGTGCTCGCCTTCGGCACCACCCTCACCGTCAACCGGCACCTGGCGGGCGACGGCACCCACCAGCCGGCGAAGAACGGCATCCACCCGGTGCGCGAACCGGCCGTGGTGCCGCGTGGCTTCCAGGCCCTGGACGTGTCGTTCAGCAGCCCCACCACGGCCTGGGCGCTGGGCACCTTCCCCTGCAGCGCAGGCAGCTGCCCGCTGCTGGTGACCTCCAAGGACGGCGGCCGCACCTGGGAAAGGCGCGCCGCCCCTGCGGCCACCTTGCCCGCCGGCGACGGCAGCTTCGCCGCGGACTGCGCGGCCGCCACCTGCGTGAGCCAGCTCCGCTTCGCCAGTGACCGCGTGGGCTACGCCTTCGCCCCGGGCCTCACCGTGACCGTCGACGGTGGCCGCACCTGGACCGCCCAGCCGCTGCAGGGCCAGGTGCTGGCACTGGAGCCTGGCCGCGGCACCGTGTTACGCGTCGTGGACCCCCAGGGCGCCTGCCCCTGCAGCGGTTTCACGGTCGAGCGCGCGCAGGCCGGCAGCACCACGTGGCAACCGGTCGACAGCTCGACCGGGCTGAACCTGATCAGCGCCGGCCTCACCCGGTACGGCAGCCGCGCCGCCGTGCTCCAGCGCGGCCACGTCACCGGTGGCTCGAGCGACGCCCGGTCCCGGCTCCTGCTCAGCAACGACGACGGCCGCACCTGGACCCCGCGCGGCGACCCGTGCGGGCCGCTCTCGCAGGCCGACGAGGTGGACGCCACCCAGGTCGCGCTCGGTGCCAGCGGCCGGGTGATCGTGCTGTGCCGGCACCGCATCGGCGGCGCCACCTTCACGCGGGTCTCGGCCGACGCGGGGCGCACCTACCACCCGGCCCGCGACCTGCCCACAGCTGGCTCGTTGCTGGCCGCCGCCGACCCGGCGATCGTGGTGTCCGTCGGCGATGGCGACCCGCTGCGCCGACGCCTGCTCCGGAGCACCGACGACGGCCGCACCTGGGTGCAGGTCGCGTCCCAGCAGACCGGCATCGCCCGGGGCTCGGAGTTCCTCGGCTTCACCACCGACCGCCTCGGGACCTGGATCGGCGGCGACCGGCGACGCCTCGTCAGGACCAGTGACGGCGGCAGCACCTGGAAGGACCAGCCCTTCTCCTGAGCCGGGTGTCGCACCGGCCTGCGACGATGACCGGGTCATGAGCCTCGAGCGCTTCTCCCCCGCCACCCGAGCCTGGTTCACCGGTGCCTTCGCTGCGCCCACCAGCGCCCAGGAGGGTGCCTGGGATGCCATCTCCCGCGGCCTCGACACCCTGGTGGTCGCCCCCACCGGCTCGGGCAAGACGCTGTCGGCCTTCCTGTGGTCCATCGACCGGCTGGCCTCGAGCCCGCCGCCGGAGGACCCCAAGCGCCGCTGCCGGGTGCTCTACGTCTCGCCCCTGAAGGCCCTCGCGGTCGACGTCGAGCGCAACCTGCGCGCCCCCCTCACGGGCATCCGGCAAGCCGCCCAGCGCCTGGACCTGCCGGTGCCTGACCTGCGCGTCGGCACCCGCTCCGGGGACACCCCCGCCGACGAGCGCCGCGCCTTCGCCCGGACGCCTCCGGACATCTTCATCACGACGCCGGAGTCGCTGTTCCTGGTCCTGACGTCCGCGGCGCGCGAGTCGTTGCGGGGCGTCGACACCGTGATCCTGGACGAGGTGCACGCGGTCTCCGGTACGAAGCGCGGGGCGCACCTGGCGCTGTCGCTGGAACGGCTGGATGCCCTGCTGGACTCCCCTGCCCAGCGGATCGGGCTGTCCGCGACCGTGCGCCCGATCGAGGAGGTCGCCCGGTTCCTCGGCGGCGCGCGACCGGTCGAGGTCGTCGCTCCGCCGTCGGAGAAACGGTGGGACCTCCAGGTCGTGGTGCCCATCGAGGACATGACCGAGCTCGGCACGGTCGACGACGAGGCTGAGGGGCCTGGGGGTGGCAACCCGCGCCGCGCCTCGATCTGGCCGCACGTCGAGGAGCGCATCGTCGACCTCATCGAGCAGCAGCGCTCGACCATCG
>JBKJVH010000145.1:0-5237 GCA_046590985.1 Mycobacteriales bacterium | reverse complement strand
GGCGCTGGCCGTGCTGGGGTCCGAGCTCCGGGCGGGTCGACCCTCGGCCGACGCGCTGGAGGCAGCCGCCGGCGTGGCGGTAGGGGCGCTGGCTGCCGTGCTGCTGGGTGCTGCCTCCGGTCAGCGCTTCGGGGCTGATGCGTCGGTGGCACTGGCGCGCGCCGCGGAGGGCACGGCGACCCCCGAGATGCTCCGGGGGCTGGCGGCCTGCTGGCAGGTGTGCAGCAGCACCGGCAGCTCGCTCGCGGCCGCGGTGGACCGGTTGACCGAGGCGCTCCGGGCCGAGCGCGAGCAACGGCTGGCGGTGGCGGCCGAGCTCGCCGGGCCGCGGGCCACGGCCGGCTTGCTGGCCGGGCTGCCGCTTCTCGGGATCGCGCTCGCGGCCGGGTTGGGTGCCCGCCCCATCCAGGTGCTGCTGCACACCCCGGTGGGAATCGGTTGCCTGGTCGGTGGGGTCGCCCTCGACCTGGTTGGGCTGTGGTGGACGGGCCGGATCGTGGCTGCTGCGGGTGGCTCAGGCTGATGCTCACCGCCGTGCTGTGCGCTTGCGCGGTGGCCGTGCTGGTGGCTCCGAGGGGCGAGGGCGGCCGGGTGGCCCGGGTCCTGCCGCGGCCGGCCCCCGTGGCGGTGCCGGCTGCTGGGCTGTCCCCGCTGGCGCGCCGCGGTGCGGCGAGTCTGGCCGGGCTCGCGCTCTGGTGGCTCGCGGGTGGGATGGTCGGTGCAGTCCTGGGGCTGGCGGCCGCGCTCGCCGGCCCGGCCCTGCTGGGCCGGCTGGACGACACGGAGGCCGACGAGGCCGAGCTGGCCGCTGCGCTGCCCCTGGCGCTGGACCTGCTCTCCGCCTGCCTCGCCGGGGGAGCGACCACCGCCTCGGCACTGACAGCCGTCGCCGGGGCACTGCCGGGACCGCTCGGCACGCGGCTGGCTCAGGTCGCGAGTGCGCTGGTCGTCGGTTCCCCACCCGCAGAGGCGTGGCAGTCGCTCGGGCAGGGCGGCGGACCGGCCGGCGCCGCCGCCCGGGCGTTGGCCCGCTCGGCCGAGGGCGGCGCCTCGGTTGCCGCGGGAGTGCTCCGGGTCGCAGCGGATGCCCGGCGCGAGGCCCTGAGCCGCTCGGAGCGGGCTGCCCGTCGCGCCGGGGTGCTCGCGGTCGGGCCGCTCGGGTTGTGCTTCCTGCCGGCCTTTTTGCTGCTCGGCGTGGTGCCTGCCATCGTCGGGCTGGCCGGCCCGCTGCTCGCCTCGCTCTGACGGTCGTCCACAGGCCGGCCAGCCGTCCACACCTTGGTCTGACCCCCTGTTGCGGTACCTCGCCAGCGGCCAACGTGAACCACGACGGAACTCGCCGTCACCATCGCCCGGAGGTTGTCCCATGTCCGCTCTTGCCACCGCCCGTACCGCCCCCGCCCGGCTCGCCGCGGCCGTCCAGTCCCGCGCCGCCGATGGCAGCGAGGCGGGCATGACCACCGCGGAGTACGCCGTCGGCACGGTGGCCGCGTGCGGCTTCAGCGGGGTGCTCTACAAGGTCGTGACCAGCCCCACGGTGCTCGACCTGATCAAGTCGGTGATCACGAAGGCCTTCCACCTGTCGTTCTGACCCCCCACTGCCCCGGGCCTCCGCGCAGGAGGCCCGGGGCCCGGACGGGGGGAGCCCTCGTGAAGGACCAGGACGGTTATGCCACCGCGGAGGCGGCGGTCGCGCTGCCCGCCCTGCTCGTGGTGCTGGCGCTCTGCGTGGGGGTGCTGGTGAGCGTGGGCGCCGAGCTGCGGTGCGTCGACGCGGCCCGGGCAGCGGCGCGAGCTGCGGCCCGGGGGGACGGTGACTCCCAGGCGCAGCAGGTGGGTCGACAGGTCGCGCCGGTCGGCAGCCGCGTGCACATCGAGCACCGGGGCAGCCAGGTGCAGGTGACGGTGTCCGGGGACGTCCGGCCCTTCCCGCTGTTCCCGGCGATCCACGTCAGCGCCCGGGCCGTGTCGGAGGTGGAGCGGTGAAGGACGATGACGGGTTCGTGGCGGTTGCGCTGGCCGGCTTCGTGCTGGTCCTGGTGAGTGTCGCGGTCGTGGTGACCAGCCTCGGGGCGGTCGCGGTCGCCCGGCACCGGGCTGCGGCGGCGGCCGACCTGGCGGTCCTCGCGGGCGCGGCGCACGTGCTCGACGGGACGTCCTGCAAGGTCGCGGCCCGGG
This sequence comes from Mycobacteriales bacterium, assembly GCA_046590985.1. Classification (GTDB taxonomy): domain Bacteria; phylum Actinomycetota; class Actinomycetes; order Mycobacteriales; family SCTD01; genus RYN-111. The sequence goes on along the minus strand of JBKJVH010000145.1, from coordinate 3,059 downwards.
TCGCCCGGGCCCAGGGCGCCACGGTCGACAGCTGCGAGGTGGCAGGGCAGGAGGTCACGGTGGTGGTGAGCGTCCGGCCGGCTGGGTCACTGGGTCGGCTCGGGGTCGCCCGCGCCCGGTCGCGCGCCGGCCCGGCAGCGCCCCGGTGAGGTGTGCCACCGCACGCCCGGGGCCTGGCCGGAGGGCTTGGCCCCCTGCCGCGTCCCCCCCCGGAACCAAGCCGCCGGGTGGTGCGTCGTCGTCCCTGAGGGGAGACATCTCCGACTTCTGCTCCCAATACCGGGCAGGTGCCGGCGCTCGGCGTAACCTCGAACGCTTCCCCTCGTTGCCTCTCGCGAAGCACCACCCCCGTCAAGAAGCCGGAGCACCACCGCATGCAACCCTCGTTCGTCTCCCCGGCCCTTCCCCCCAGGCCACGGTCGGCGGGGTCGCTGCTCGGTGATGCGATGCGCCGTCCTGGCGGGCGCAAGGTGCTGTCGGTGCTCTCGGTCGTGCTGTTCGTGGCGGGCGTCGCGATGTTCGCCTACCCCGTCGGGACCGACCTCTACAGCCGCTACGAGCAGGGCCAGCTCAGCAGCCAGTTCGGCGGCGCGGAGTACTCCACGAAGTACTCCACCCGTCAGATCGAGGTGGGGAACGTCCTCACCAAGCTCGTCATCCCCAAGAAGGGGATCGCCAAGCCCGTTCTCGTCGTGGAGGGCACCACCCCAGCCGCGCTGCGTGCCGGCGCCGGGCACTACCCCGGTACGCCGCTGCCGGGCGAAGCGGGCAACGTCGGCATCGCCGGTCACCGGACCACGTTCGGGCGGCCGTTCAACCACCTGGACGAGATGGGGCCGGGTGACGAGGTCCTGCTGGTCACGCCTTTCAAGATCTTTCACTACGTCGCGGTCAAGCCGTTTGCCGGCCACGCCAACCCCTGGGTGGTCAGCCCCAAGGACTTCACCGTCGTGCAGAACGTGCCGGGGCACCACTACCTGACCCTCACCACCTGCAACCCGAAGGGCAGTGCTCGTGAGCGTCTGGTCCTGCGGCTTGAGTTGGACCCGAAGCGGACCGAAGACGTGAAGCAGAAGGGGGTCAAGAAGTGACCGTTCGTCGCACTGCTGCTCGCTCACTGCTCCTCGTCGCCCCTTTCGTCCTGGTCTCGACCTTCGTCGGCGCCCAGAGCGCCTTCGCGGCGACCGGTGCCAGCTTCGACGCCAGCGCCCCCGCGGACGGTGCCGCGTTCACCGGCGCCGACAGCTCCGTCACCGTCTCCGCGACGCTGCCGGCCTGCCCGAGGGCGACCCTCGGCGGTTGCGCCAGCACCACGACGGCCACGATGACGCTGGCCTCCGCGCACGGCCAGTCCCAGCCTTCGGTGAGCAAGACCTCCACGACCGGCCAGCAGACCCTCACGCAGACCGTTCCTGCGGGCCTGGCCAACGACGTGTGGACCGTGACGCTCACCGGCAACGCGAGCCGCACGTTCTCGATCAACCAGGCGAACGTCCCGGTCAGCTTCTCTGCCGACGGCAGTGGTGCGCGCGACGTGGCCTTCGCCTGGAACAAGGGCGAGGCCGACATCAGCGCCTACGTGCTGGCCGACAGCAACGGCACCGTCATCGACGACGCGATCACGCCCGCGAACGCCAACTGCGCCAGCAGCCCCCGCTGCTCCTACGGCCTGTACTACCCGAGCGACAACGCCGGGAACCACGGCTACCAGCTGGTCGCCAAGCGGCCGGGTGCGAGCAGCGGCAGCGTGACCTCGGGCGCCGCGACCGCGAATGCGACCCTGACGGCGCCGCCCAAGCCCTCCCCGTCTGCGGCGCCTTCGGCGTCCGCCGGACCTGGTGGCGGTCCCGCCCCGACCCCGGGCAGCTCGGGTAACCCGGCCGGTGGCGGCGCCGGCTCGGGCACCACCGGGTCCGGGACGACCGGCTCTGGTTCAAGCTCAGGCTCGACGAGCGGCGGCGGCGGGTCCATCCCGACCGGCACCCAGCCGACCCTGCCCCCGGGCGCGACCAACACGGTCGTGGCCTCCCGGCGGGCGTTCGCGCTGACCTTCAACGCCTTCTCGCCGAGCCTCGGGATCCCCAAGCTCCCGCCGCTGCCGGCCACCGATCTGCCCTCGATCGGTGAGCAGCCGCTCCCGTTCGGGACGTACAAGCCGTCGCTGCCCTACCAGGGGGAGACCAAGACGACGACGGAGCGCAGCTTGCTGAGCTCACCGACCGCGTTCGTGCAGACCTTCACCGACTCAGCGGGGCTCGCCAAGAGCATCGCTGCCGCGCTGCTGCTGCTGCTGGTCGGAGCGCACCTGCGGCGCTTCCTCGGGACTCACCTCGAGGAGTAGTCCGGGTCCACGGTAGCGGGCCCGGCGGGCTCGGACAGCTGCGCGCGCAGCGCCGCGTTCTCCTCGGCGAGCTGCTCCTTCTCCGTACGCACGGCGCTGACCTTGCGCTTGGTCGCCACCCGGCGCGAGCGCTTGCGGGCGGCGCCGGTGAGCAGCATGCCGGCGCCCAGCATCGCGGCAGCGCCGACGATCACGCCGAACAGGAACAGTCCGCCGATAGACACGTTGGACAGGCTCACGCCGAAGGCGGAGGCTGACACCTCGTCGGTGTTGGACAGCACGACGCCAAGCGTGACGCCGGCGGACGCGAGCAGGAGCAGAAGGCCGAGGACGACCATGGGAACCTCCAAGGGTTGACGACCCTGTCCTACCCCGTTGCGGCCGCTCCCAGTCCACTGGCGAGCAGCACGTCCAGCAGCCGCACGGCACCGGCCTTGTCGAGGGGCTCGTTGCCGTTGCCGCACTTGGGCGACTGCACACATGAGGGGCAGCCGGTCGCGCACTCGCAGGCGGCGATCGCGTCGCGGGTGGCCTCGAGCCAGGCGCCCGCCCGGGTGTAGCCGCGCTCGCTGAACCCGGCGCCTCCCGGGTGCCCGTCGTAGATTGTATTGGCGCAACCAGCTCATGCCGGCCGAGTACACCATGAAGAGCAGCAATCCGGCGGCGATTAGCGTCAGTGTGCTTGTCGTCTGGTGGACCACCACCTTGTCGATGATCA
>JBKJVH010000216.1:0-6238 GCA_046590985.1 Mycobacteriales bacterium | reverse complement strand
GTGGGGGTCGACGTCGGCTGTGGCGGCACGGTGACTCGGGGGCTCGGTGACGCCGAGGCACTCGCCACGGGTGTGGGACTCGGGCACCCCGACGGCGCCGGTGAGCCCAGCAGGAGGGTGAGCGCGAGGTACATAAGGGGTTCCGTACCCCGTTTCACCAGGTTTGACGCCCATCCGGTCGCTTCGCCCCCGAGCTGAACGATCCGTACAACCGCTACTTCACGATCGACGGCGCCTCGGCCGCCGACCTGCACAAGCGTGCGGGCAAGGGGCGCCCCGGCTCTCGTCATGGTCCACCCGAAGACTCAGTTCGGGTGGACCATGCGAGGCTCTCGTGCCCCTCGCCAACAGCAAGCGACCGTCAGCTGAAGTAGCCGTTGATCCTGCCCGCCAGGGTGGCTTGGTCGGCTGCCGAGCCGTACTCCTCGAGCGGGAACCCGAAGAACACGACGCGGTAGCTGTTGCCACTGCTCACCGAGGTGTCGGTGGCGGCCAGCCCGTCCGGCTGCGGGGAGCCGGCAGCCACGCCGTCGTCCCGGAACTGGACCGTGGCCGGAGCGACCGGCGTGACCTGGTCCTCGCAGGTGCACAGGCCGTTGATGCGGACGAGCGGCGTGGCCGTGAGGCCGTTGCCGATCGCCGAGCCGAGCTCCCCGGTAATCGTCGAGGTGGCCTTGTCGTTCTGGGCCTCGGTGCCGTCCCAGGCGACGTGCAGGTAGTCGTGCACGAAGTCCGAGCTACCTGCCGACTGGTCGAGGATGTCGATGCCCGACAGGAACAGGTGCCCGCCGTTGTCCAGGTAGCCCTTCATCAGGCTCTCGTACGGCGCAATCGGGCCCGGATAGCCGCTACCGGTGAACCAGTACGCATCCCGGTGCGCAGACAGGTACTGCTGCCCGAGGGCGGTGCTGGTGCTCAGGTCCCACACGGCGTGCGAGACGCCAGCGGTGGTGAGCGCCCCGGTGTAGCGGCTCTGCACATCGGGAGCGTTGCCGTCCCCATCGACGACCAGTGCGGTCGTGGTGACCGGGATGGAGGTGAGCGCCAGCGCGGTGTGCACGCTCGGGTCACCGCCCGAGGTCACCGTCAGCGTCTCGGTGTCGGGCGAGGTCTCGCTCACGCCACTGGCCGGGACGTCGACCTTGACGCACACCGTGCCACTTGCCCCGCCGGTCAGGAACAAGCCAATGGCGAGTGGCGTGGTGCAGTCGGACTCCAGGACCGTGGTGGTCCAGCCCTTCGTGGACGACACCGCGAACGTGTAGGTGTCGTCGTTGTACGAGGCATTGGCCACCGTCACCGGGTAGGTGACGCTTGACCCAGGCTTCGCGCCGTCCGTCGGCGTAGCGGTGCTGGCCGAGACCGCGTGTGCCGGAGCGATCGGCGTGCTGTGCGGGCTGCCGGTGGTCGAGACGCCGGAGCCGCTCGCCGTCAGCCCGTCGTTGACGATCGCCGTGACGACAGCGGGCAGCGACGGGCTGATGGTCACGACGTAGTGGACCACCGCCGAGCTGCCGGCCGGGACCGAGACACCGGTCCACAGCACCGTGCCGGCGGACAGCGCACCGCCATCCGCGGCCGACGTGAACGCCGTGCCCGCAGGTACCGGAGCGCTGATCGTCACGGTCGCCGGCGCGTTGCCCTCGTTCTTGACGGTCACGCTGTAGCTGATGTCCTTGCCAGGCCCGACCGGGTTGCCGGCATCGGCGACGCTCGCCACCAGGGCCGGTGCCGTGGTCCCGCGGTCGAGGCGCCAGGCGCCGCGGCCGTGAGTGCCGGCGACCAGCAGGGCACGCGAGGAGTCGTAGGAGATCTGCTCGACCTGGACGGCGGGAAGGCTGGAGCCGACCGCGGTCCAGGACGGCGTCCCTGCTCCCAGCACGACCGAGAAGGCGCCGAAGTCGGTGCCGGCCACCAGCTCGTTCGGGTTGCTCGGGCACAGCACCAGCGTGTTGACCGGGCCGTCAGGCAGGTTGCCCGTGACGTCGGTCCAGTGCACACCGGCGTCGGTGGTCTTGAAGACGTGGCCGACGTGACCCGGGGTCGCGGCGCCGTATCCGGCGTAGCTGACGTAGGCGATCCTCCAGTTGGAGCGGTCAACCGCGAACGACGTGACCGGACGGCCGGCGAGCTGGCCGCCGGGGCCGTTGGTGTCGACGCGGTTCCAGGTCGGGTTGTCGGAGCTGCCCGCGTCGGGGCTGACCCAGACGTAGCCCTCCTGAGTTCCGGCCCAGGCTCCGGTGCCGCCCTCGGTGTTGCCCAGCGCGGTGATCGTGCAGTTGCGGCCGCCGTTGGGCGCCGGGCCGGTGCAGCCCGAGGTCAGGTCGCCCGAAATCGGCTTCCAGAAGACGTCACCGGCGTTGGGGGCCTCGGCGTTGTCGGTGCGGTAGACGCGGTAGGTGCCGTAGAGCAGCTGGTTGCCGTTGCCCTGGTTCATCACCCACGGGACGTAGAACTCGGAGCGGTCGCTGGTGTTGATGCCGCGCGAGATCCCGGAGATGTCGTTGAAGTTGATGCTGTTGTAGCGGTAGGGGCTGATCCCGTAGTACTCGCCGAAGACCGCGTTGCCGGTGGTGTCGTTGTGGTCGACGAGAACCTGGCCGCCGTCACCTCCCGGCTGGTCGAACCAGGTGGTCGACCCCGAGGACTTGCGCTGGGTGCCGTTGTCCTGGGTGCCGCCGTAGAAGCGGTTCAGGTGCGCGGGGTCGGAGTAGGCGATCGAGGTGAACTGGGTGATGACCAGTCCGACGTTGAGGTCCTCCCAGTCGACGTCGGCGATGTTGCCGCCGACGAGGGCACGACCGCCGCGATCAGGCGACTGCCAGACGCCACCGTCGTTGCCGATGACCACATGCGTCGGGTCGCCGGGCTGGAAGGCCAGGGCGTGGAAGTCCGGGTGCAGGTCGAAGCCCAGGCTCTGCCAGACCGCGCCCGCGGTGGAGGAGCGGTAGATGCCGCCGGACGCCAGGCCGTAGTTGTACTGGCCGCCGGCGTAGACGATGTTCGGGTTGGCGGGGTCGACCTCGACGACGTTGTCGTAGCTGCACTGCGTCGCGCAGTAGTCCGACACCGAGTCGATCGGGCCGTTCTCCCCGGTCGTCGGCAGGCTCGCCCAGTGGGCTGCGCCGTCGTCGGAGCGGAACAGCTGCGACGGGTGGTGCGCGCCGGTCTGGTCGTACCAGTCGAAGCCGGCGTACAGGCGCGTCTTGGTGCCGAGCTTGGCGGTCGCGAGGGCGATGCGGGTGCCGCCGGCGGAGTACAGCGCGTCGGGCAGGCCGGTCATGACCCTGGTCCAGGCGTTGCCGCCACCGTTGCTCTTGTAGATGCCGTCACCCCAGAAGGTGGCGTAAAGGACGCCAGGAGCATTGGCGTCGAGCTCGAGATCAGTAGCCCCGTGGCTGGGGTTGGTGGTGCCCTTGAGGAGCTTCCAGTGCGCGCCCAGGTCGTTGGAGCGGAAGACGCCCCAGGTCTGGTTGGTCGGCGGGCTCACCCGGCGCGAGCCGCCACGACCGCGGATCGTGGAGACGTACAGGACCGGGCCGTCGGCCGTACGCGTGACGATCAGCCGCGAGATCGTGGCGATGTCGAAGGCGTAGGTGCCGTCTTTCTGCAGCCCGATGTGGGTCCAGGTCGCTCCGGCGTTGGTCGACTTCCAGATGCCGTCCCCGAAGTGGCTGTCGCCGGACAGGTCGGCTTCACCGGTGCCGAGGTAGATCGTGTTGTCATCGAGCGGGTCGATCGCCACCGCTCCGACGGCGAGGGTGGGCAGTCCGTCGGTGAGTGCGGTCCACGTGCCGGCGTTCGGGTCGTAGCGCCAGACGCCACCGCCGGCGGCACCCGCGTAGGTGCGACCCGCGTGGTCGACCGCGAGAGCGCTGATGCGCCCCGAGACGTTCTCGAGGGTGCCACTGGTGCGGGCGACCTGCAGGGTGGTGGACGGTCCGATGCCAGTCCAAGCCGGGCCGGTGCCGGCGAGCGCCGGCCCGGCGCTCGCCCCGCTGGCGCCCTTGTGAAGCTTGGCGGCCTGCGCAGCGGCCCTGTCGTGCTGTCGGGCGGCCGTCTCGACGCTCAGGGGCTGGGTGCCGCTGTAGACGCGGTCCGCGTAGTAGGCGTCCCGCGCGGCCTGGAAGGCCGGCCCCTCCTGCTCGATCGGGGTCAGCCGGTTCTTGGGCAGGTGCACCTGCTGCGCGTCGTCGGGGCCGGCGTGCCGAACAGGAGCCGCGTCCACCCTGCCGACGAAACCGACCGTCGGGGTGGCGACGAGCACCATCCCCGCAGCAACTGCTATTGCGCGCTTTGTCCGAGACGGCTTCTTCATGCTTCGTTCCCCCAGCACCGGCCACCCCCTTGCGGCGGGACGCCGCACACACCTGGTGAGGTTGACCTGATGCGGAATATGTCACTCGGAGCAGTGAAGTTGGGCTGTTCGGCTCAAGTATTTTTTCCAGGGAAGGTCTCTCTCGCGGGAAGGACTCAAGCTTGAGAGGGCTGAGCGGCGAGGGGCCGAGGGTGGGCCTCTCGAGCTCGACCGCCCTTCTTGCACACCGGGCTCCCAGATCACCTCGGTGCTGATACCGCCGACCACGGGTCGACCGAACCGCACACTCGTTCCATGAGCAGCTGGGGCGGTCCCCTGCACCTGGCGGGCGACAGGTAAGTGTGTGGGACGAGTCGGTCTGTAAGCCGGGTTCTGTGACGCCTCCGAGGAAGCGCCGACGGCCATCCATCTAGGGCCGCTGTTGCCAACGACCTCGTGCGGTCTACCCGGAGACTCGGGCGGGCCGCCCTCGAACGCCTCCGCAGGACTCCCGGAGGAGTCCCTCTTGACCTTGCTCCGGGTGGGGTTTGCCGAGCCGCTCAGGTCACCCTGCGCGCTGGTGGGCTCTTACCCCACCGTTTCACCATCACCTCCGAGGAGGCTGTCTGTTCTCTGTGGCACTTTCCCGCGGGTCACCCCGGGTCGCTGTTAACGACCACCCTGCCCTGTGGAGCCCGGACTTTCCTCGACAGCTGGTGGCTGCCGCGGCCGTCCGACCGACTCGTCCCGCCGTCAGGCTAGCGCGCGAACGGGTGTCGCTTCTCGCCGCCATGACGACGATCCTGCTGAGCCTGGACACCACGGCCGTGCTGCTGACGCCGGTGGTGCTGGCCACGGTGGGGGCTACTCGCCGGAGGTCAGGTCGTCCAGGTGGTGGGTGTCGTTCAAGGAACGCACGACCGCCGGACCGTCTGCGAACCACTGCACCTCCGACAGGCACGCCAGATCGAGGTGCATCCGGTACAGCGCCGACGGTGGCGCGTCGAGGGCCAGCCTGAGCAGCGTCTTGATCGGCGACACGTGCGACACCACGATCACCGTCTTGCCTGCGTGCTGGGTGAGCACCCGGTCCCGCGCGGCGCGCACCCGGGTGGTGGTGTCGTCGAAGCTCTCGCCGAACGGTGGCGCAACCGCGGTCGAAGCGAGCCAGGCGTCCATCTCACGTGGCCAACGGGTGCGCACCTCGCCGAAGGTGTAGCCCTCCCAGTCGCCGAAGTCGGTCTCCTGGAAGCCCGCGTCCGTCTCGACCTCGAGCCCCAGCGCAGCCGCCACCGCAGCCGCCGTCTGCTGGGCCCGGGCGAGCGGGGAGCTCACGACCACCGTCGCGGCCGAGGTGGCCAGCCGGGCAGCAGCGGCCGCAGCCTGCCTCATCCCGAGCGGGGTGAGCGTCGGGTCCCCGGTCCCGGAGAAGCGCTTCTCGATCGACAGGGGGGTCTGGCCGTGACGCAGCAGCAGGAAGGTCGTCGGCGGTGCCGGCGCGTCCTGCCAGCCTGCCAACCGGTTCGGCGCCGCGGTCGGGGCCCCGGCGAGGAAGGCGTCGGCGGCGTCGGCAGGTCCGGTGTCGCCGCCGGCCCGCCAGACCAGCCCGCTGGCGGCGGCGTCCATCGCCTCGTTCGCAAGCCGGTCGGCGTGCTTGTTCCGCTCGCGCGGGATCCAGGAGAACCCCACCGACCCGAGCCGTCCGACCAGCACGGACGCCTCCCGGACCAGCGGCACCATGTCCGGGTGCTTGACCTTCCACCGCCCTGACATCTGCTCCACCACGAGCTTGGAGTCCATCCGGACCTCGACGTCGCTGGCGCCGACCTCGAGCGCCGCGGACAGGCCGGCGATCAGCCCCTGGTACTCCGCGACGTTGTTGGTTGCCCGGCCGATGCCGGCGGCCCGCTCGGCCAGCACCTCGCCCGTGGCTGCGTCGAA
>JBKJVH010000207.1:0-7903 GCA_046590985.1 Mycobacteriales bacterium | reverse complement strand
GGCGAGGTCGGCCTCGAGCAGTTCGCCCGCGGCCGGGATCTCGCCGAGGTTCTTGTGCACCAGCGACATCACCCGGTTGACCAGGTTGCCCCAGCCCGCGACCAGCTCGGTGTTGTTGCGGGTGACGAACTGCTCCCAGGTGAAGTCGGTGTCCGAGGACTCCGGCCCCGCGACCGACAGGTAGTAGCGCAGCGCGTCGGGACCGTACCGGTCCAGCACGTCCCGGACGTAGATCACGACGGACCGCGAGGAGCTGAACTTCTGCCCCTCCATGGTCAGGAACTCCGCAGACACCACTTCCGACGGCAGGTCCAGAACCCCATACGCACCAGGGTTTCCGGCCGGTTTGCCGCCCGCACCGAGCAGGATCGCCGGCCAGATCACCGAGTGGAAGACGACGTTGTCCTTGCCCATGAAGTAGTACGAAGAAGCCGCCCCGTCGTGCCAGAACTCCTCCCACGAACCACCGGTGCGCCGGGCCCACTCGATCGAGGCGGACAGGTAGCCGATGACTGCGTCGAACCAGACGTAGAGGCGCTTGTCCGGCCGGTCGACCCAGCCGGGAAGCGGGATCGGTACGCCCCAGTCCAGGTCCCGCGAGATCGCCCGCGGCCGCATCTCGTCGATGAGGTTGGCGCTGTACTTCAGGACGTTCGGGCGCCAGTCGGTGCGCTCGCCGAGCCAGGAGGCGAGCAGCTCCGCGAAGGCCGGCAGCTCCAGGTAGAACTGGGCGGACTCCACGAACGAGGGCGTCGCCCCGTCGATCTTGGAGCGCGGGTTGATGAGGTCGACCGGGTCCAGCTGGCGTCCGCAGTTGTCGCACTGGTCCCCGCGCGCACCGTCGTAGCCGCAGTGCGGACAGGTGCCTTCGACGTAGCGGTCCGGGAGGCCACGGCCGGTGGAGGGGTCGATCGCCGACAGCTGCGAGCGCTCCACGACGTACCCGTTGTCGTGCAGCGCGGTGAACAGCGCCTGCACCACGGTGTAGTGGTTGACCGTGGTCGTCCGGGTGAACAGGTCATAGCTGAGCCCGAGCCCCTGGAGGTCCTCGGCGATGACCCGGTTGTAGCGGTCCGCGAGCTCGCGGGCGGTGACCCCCTCGCGGTCGGCCTGCACCTGGATCGGGGTGCCGTGCTCGTCCGTCCCGCTGACCATCAGCACCTTGTTGCCGGCCATCCGCTGGTAGCGGCTGAAGATGTCGGAGGGCACGCCGAACCCGGCGACGTGGCCGATGTGGCGAGGGCCGTTGGCGTAGGGCCAGGCGACCGCGGTCAGGATGCTGCGCGACATGGCCGTGAGCCTAGTGAGCCGCGCCAAGCCGGAAACCGCGTGGCCGCCTTGATCGACGGAACCGGAGCACTCTCACGAGCCCTCTTTCGGACTGCTCCCCTTCCGTGGATCACGGTCGTGGGTGCAGCACGCCAACCGGGCTCAGCGGGGCGGCTTCGCGGCCAGCACCGCGTCGTAGACCTCTCTCTTGGCAACTCCCAGCTCCCGCGCTACCCCGGCGATGGCCTCCTTGCGGGGCTCGCCCGTCCCCTCCCGGACCGCGACGAGGCGGGCGAGCTCAGCCGGCGTGCTGTCGTTGACCGGCACCGGCGCCCCGTCGACCACGATCGTGACCTCGCCGCGGACTTCCCCGGCGAACCGCGCGGCCAGCTCGGCCAGCGTCCCGCGCCGGATCTCCTCGTGGGTCTTGGTGAGCTCCCGGCACACCACGGCTCGCCGGGTCTCCCCCAGCACCGACGCCATGTCGACCAGGCACTCTCCCAGCCGGTGGGGCGCCTCGAAGAACACCGCGGTACGCCGCTCGGCGACGAGCTCGCCCAGCCGGCCCCGCCGTTCGCCGGCCTTACGGGGCAGAAACCCCTCGAAGCAGAACCGGTCCGACGGCAGCCCGCTGACCGCCAGCGCGGTCGTCACCGCGGACGGCCCGGGCAGGCACGACACGGGGAGGTCCAGCGCGGCCGCCGCCGCAACCAACCGGAAACCCGGGTCGGAGACCGAGGGCATGCCGGCGTCGGTGACCAGCAGAACCGTGAGGCCCTCCTGCAACGACCCAACCAGCCGGGGGGTGCGCTCCGCCTCGTTGGCCTCGAAGTAGCTCACCACCTTGCCCGTCGGCGTCACCACCAGGTCGCTGCACAGCCGCTTGAGCCGGCGGGTGTCCTCGGCCGCGATGACGTCCGCGGTGGCGAGCGCCTCCCGGAGCCGGGGGCTGGCGTCGTCAGGACGGCCGATGGGGACACCGGCGAGGAGGAGAGGCACACCCACGATCATTCCGTAGGCTCCTCAGATGACCGCGACGCTGGCCGCCCCAGCCCTCAGCGAGGCCACCCCGACCTGGCGCGAACGCATGCTCCCGCTGGTCACGCCACACGGCGGCTGGAACGTGACGATCCTCATCACGCTGATCGCCGGACTGCTGCGGTTCATCAACCTGGCGCAGCCCGACACGACGCTCACCGACAAGGGCCAGATCGAGGGCCCGGGTGACATCTTCGACGAGGTCTACTACGCCTGCGACGCGCACAACCTCGTTCGGTACGGCGTCGAGCGCGCCACGAACGGCTTCTGCAATCCCAAGGCCGACGGCGCCTTCGTGGTGCACCCGCCGCTCGGGAAGTGGTTCATCGGCTGGGGCGAGCAGGTCTTCGGCTTCAACACCTACGGCTGGCGGTTCGCCTCGGCGGTCTTCGGCACACTGACGGTCCTGCTGGTGGTGCGGATCGGCCGTCGGATGACCGGGTCCACCCTGCTGGGCGGCCTGGCCGGGCTGTTCCTGGCCCTGGACGGCCTGCACTTCGTCCAGAGCCGGGTCGCGATGGTCGACGTGTTCCTGTGCTTCTGGATCGTCGGGGCGTTCGGGGCGCTCGTCGTCGACCGCGACAAGATCCGCGAGCGGCTCGCCACGGCCAGCGACGACGACCTCGACCACGGCGGCCGGCTGGGCTGGCGACCCTGGCGGTTGGTCGCCGGGCTGTGCTTCGGCGCCGCGCTGGCCACCAAGTGGAGCGGGCTGTTCCCGATCGCGGTGATGATGGTCCTGGCCCTCACCTGGGAGGTCGGTGCCCGCCGGACCGCGGGCCTGCGGGCACCGTGGCGCGTGACGTTCCGGCGGACGACGGTCCCGCTGCTGGCCGCGTTCGTCCTGCTACCCCTGGCGGTCTACGTCTGGTCGTGGTCGGGCTGGTTCTTCACGTCCGAGGGCTACGACCGGCACTGGGCGGCCGGCCGGAGCACGAGCTTCCCCTTCCTCCCCGAGGTGATGCGTTCGTGGTGGCACTACCACGCCGAGATCTTGCACTTCCACGACACGTTGCAGGCCAAGCACCCCTACCAGAGCCACCCGCTGTCGTGGCCGTTCCTCGGCCGTCCGGTCAGCTACTACTACCCGCCCGGCATCACGGCCGGCACGTACGGCTGCGAGGCCAAGTCGTGCTCCCGCGAGGTGCTCGCGATCGGCACCCCGGCTCTTTGGTGGATGATGCTCCCGGTCACGTTCGGGCTGATCGCCCGCTGGATCGCCAAGCGCGACTGGCGCGGGTCCTCGCTGGTGCTGATGATGGCCGTGTCGATCCTGGCGTGGATCCCGAGCGACCTGCAGCACCGGACGATGTTCTTGTTCTACGCGCTGCCGTCGGTGCCGTTCCTGTGCCTGGGCCTCGCGCTGCTGGCGGGCTGGCTGATGGGCCGCAAGGACACCACCCATCGACTCTTCGGCTCGGTCGCGGTGGGCGTGTACACGTCCCTGGTCATCATCAACTTCGGCTACCTCTACCCGGTCCTGGCCGGCCAGACCCTCCCGTACGCCTCCTGGCACGCCCGGATGTGGTTCAGCAGCTGGATCTGATCAGGCGGCGAGGACGCGCGTGACCGGCGCGGTCGTGACGACCTTGTAGAGCAACTGGCGGCCGGCCTCCTCCAGGGAGGTGAAGAACGTCAACGGCTCGCCGGCGCGCACCGGGCTGATCTTGTCAAAAGGCACCCAGGTACCGAGCACCCGGTTGCCGGCTTCGTGCTCCACCACGCGGTAGGCGGACAACGCGAGGTCGAGGTCGTACAGCCTGTCCTCGGTCTGGATCAGCACCCGCGTCCACCTCTTCCGTCACTGGTGTTGTTCCCACTCAGCGACAGGGGAACCCCTTTGTCCATCGGCAGCTGCGGTGCGGACCTTCACTGTTTGTCGCGCCAACCCCTCGGGTACCTCTCCAGGGTGTCCTCCCTCCACGCCGGCCTGCTGCTCAACAACCGCTACCGGGTCGACTCGCTGCTCGCGATCGGCGGGATGGCGGAGATCTGGGTAGCCCACGACGTCCTGCTGTCCCGCACGGTGGCCGTCAAGGCGCTCCTGAGGGACGAGCCCGACGCCGCCGCGCGGCTCAGGGCGGAGGGCCGGACCGCCGCGATGCTCACCTCACACCGGGTCGTGAAGGTCCACGACGTCGGCGAGCTGGTCGACGGCGAACCGTTCCTGATTCTGGAGCTCATCCAGGGCAGGTCGCTGCGGGACGTGCTCCAGGACGACGGGCCACTCGCGCCCGATCGTGCGCAGGAGGTGCTGGCCCAGATCGCCGAGGCGCTCGTCGAGGCGCATGCCCTCGGCCTCGTCCACCGCGACATCAAGCCCGCAAACGTGCTCGTGAACCTCAACGGCGACTGCAAGGTCACCGACTTCGGGATCTCCAGCGTGGTCGGCAGCGCCAGCCTCACCGGCACCGGCCTGGTGATGGGCACCGCGCGCTACCTGTCGCCGGAGCAGGTCAGTGGCCAACGCGCGACTGCTGCCTCCGACATCTACAGCCTCGGCGTGCTCGCCCACGAGGCGCTCCGCGGCCTCCCCATGTACGAGAGCGACAGCGACCTCGTGGCGGCCCTTGCCCACGTGCATCAGGAGCCGCCGCCACTCCCCGCGTCCGTGCCGGCGGGGCTGGCGGCCTTGGTTGCCCGCATGCTGTCCAAGGACCCCGCCGACCGGCCGACCGCCGCCCAGGTGCTGGCCACGCTGGACTCGCCGGCCACGACGGTCCTCCCGGCGGGAAACAGGGCGCTCCCCTTGCGCACCCGGGCGCTCCCCCTCGGCACCAGGGCGCTCCCCGCCATGGTGCCCGAACCCAAGCGCCCCACCAGGGTCCGGACCCTGGTGGGCAGCGGTCTGCTGGCGGTGGCCCTTATCGTGCTGGCGCTCACGACGGGCGGGTCGTCGACGTTCCCCGACGCTGGCAACTCCGCGCCGTCGCCGCCGCCGCCGACGCGGCCGACCGTGACGGTCTCCCCGCACCCGGTGCTATCCCCCGCAGCGCTGGTCGCCCACCCGTCACCGGCGCCGGCGACGACAGGCGCGCACAGCAAGGGCAAGAAGGGCCACGACGCCGGTCACTGACGCCTCACGTCCAGGAGTCCCGGCAGGTCAGACGTGGCCGAACTGGTGGAGCTGAGGGGATTCGAACCCCTGACCCCCTCGATGCGAACGAGGTGCGCTACCGGACTGCGCCACAGCCCCGCTGAGATTCCGAGCGGGTCGAACAGGCCTGAAGGCTACCAGCCGTTGACGGCCCGCCGACGGTCGATGATGTCCTCGAGGTCAGGCCCGTCGTCGAGGATGTCGAGGCCGGCGTCCTCGCCGTCCAGGCCCGCGGTCCACTGGCCGGGCTGGGTGAGGTCGAGCACCCGCGGCTGGCGCTTGGGGGCGACGGCCTTGCCGACGTAGACCGGCAGCGGGACCGGCACCGGGCTCCAGCTGCTGTCCTGCGCGGCGGCCGCCGGCGTGGGCTTGTCCTCGTACCGGGTGGCGGGGGCGGGCAGCGGCTGGGTGAGGGCAGTGGGGCGCAGCGGCATCCGGTCGGGAATGCCGGCGATGCGCGGCGCCTGCCGGGCCGCGACGGGGCGCCGACGGGCGGCGCGGGCGGCGCGCTGGGCCTTGAACAGCGCCTGACGGCGCAGGTGCACGACGAAGAGCACGAGCAGCAGGTCGCAGGCGACGTGCGCGACCAGGAACAGGCGGAGGCCGTACAGGCCGAGGCCGAGGGTGACGAGCGCGAGGCCGAAGAGCACCTGCAGGGTGCGGAGCCGGCGCTCGGCGGCGGACCGGGGAGCAACGGGCGGGGCCGGTGCGACCGGGGCGACGGGCCGCGCCGACCTGGTCTCGGAGATCACCAACGAGGAGTGCGACCGCTTCGGGACGAGGACATCACGGGCACCACGACGCGACAGCACCCGCATAGCATCGCTGAAGCGGTCCGCGGACTTCAAGGCGGTCGACGTGTCGTGGCTACGGAGCGCCATGGGCACCAGGACGGCGAGCCACGCGCCTACGATCAGAAGAAGAATCAGCCCGCTGCCCACGGCACCTGACGTTAGACACCCAGCACCGGCCCCCGGTGGACATTCGTCGGTGTGTCGCCTGGGAAATCACGCGTTCTCGCGGGCCAGCCACCGCCGGAGCAGTCCTTCGGGGATGTCCTCGGCGGTGACGGCGAAGCTCAGGTGGTCGCGCCAGTCGCCGTCGATGTGCAGGAACCGCGGGTGCAGCCCCTCCTGGCGGAAGCCGAGCTTCTCCACGACGCGCCGCGACGGACCGTTCTCGGGCCGGACGTTGGCCTCGATGCGGTGCAGACCCACCTCGGTGAGGCAGTGGTCGACCACCAGCGCGAGCGCCGTCGGGATGATGCCGTTGCCGGCGAGCCGACCGTCGACCCAGTAGCCGACGGCGGCGCTCTGGAACGCCCCGCGGACCACATTGGCGACGGTGATCTGGCCCACCAGGTCGCCGTCGTAGGTGACGCCGAACGGCAGACAGCGGCCACCCTTGGCCTCGCGCCGCAGCACCCGGATCATCGAGGCGAAGACCGCGGGCGTGTGCCGTTCCTCCCAGGTGGCCAGCGGAAGTCCGGGCTGCCGGCCCTCCCACGGGGCCAGCCACTCCTCGTTGGCGTTCCGCGCCTCGCTCCAGGCCGACGCGTCCCGCAGCCGCAGCGGCCGCACCCCCACCCGGCCCTCGCGCAGCATCGCCGGCCAGCCGGGTGTGCTCACAACCCCCGCCGCTCCAGCATCATCACCGGTACGGGGGACCCGGCCGCGATCCGCTCGACCTCGGCGGGTACCAGCGCCAGGGCGTTCGCGCGGGCCATTCCGGCGACCTGCCGGAAGCCGTGCGCGGAGACCGGTGTGACGACGTACCGGCCGTCCTTGACCTCCAGCCAGACCTGGACGAAGGAGCGCTTCCCTGGCGGGGACGTCAGGTCGGTCGTGGTGGCCGCCGACACCACCGGTCGGGCGGACTGCTCGGCGCCGAGCATCCGGCGCAGCGCCGGCCGGACGAACGCCTCGAACGAGACCTGGGCGCCGACCGGGTCGGCCGGCAGGCTGAAGACCGGAGTGCTGTCCGGACCGATGGTCCCGAAGCCCTGCGGCATGCCGGGCTCCATCGCCACCTGGTGGAACCCCACGTTCCCGAGCCGGGTCAGCACCGACGTCAGCAGGTCAGAGGTGCCGCCACTGAGAATGAGCAGATCGGCTCGGACGAGCTGGTCCTCCAGTGCGTCGAGCAGCTGCGGGCCCTCGGCAGGGATGATCCCGACCCGGTACGCGATCGCGCCGGCCTCGATGCACGCCGTCGTCAGCGCGATGCTGTTGCTGTCCGGGACCTGGCCGGGCTGCAGCGCCACGCCGGGCTCGACGAGCTCGCTGCCGGTCGACACCACCACGACCCGCGGGCGCGGCCGGACGAACAGCCGGGAGCGGCCGAGGGCTGCGGCCAGCGCGATCTGCGCCGCACCGAGGTGCGCACCGACCTGCAGGACGGTGGTGCCGACGGCGACATCCTCGCCGGCCTTGCGGAAGCCCGCCCCGGGGGCGGGGCAGCGAGCGATGCGGACCTGGGACCCGCCGCCGTCGGTCTCGT